>CAYXDM010000010.1:5820-11737 GCA_964463595.1 uncultured Aequorivita sp.
GGAAAGGTAATGACAAATATTGCTCCGGTGGGGTGGTTTTGTTTGTATTCGATGTCACCGCGGTGTCCTTTTATAATGCCGTGTACCACACTGAGACCTAGACCGGACCCACTCCCAACTTCTTTGGTCGTGAAAAAAGGTTGGAAAATTTTTTGGATGTTTTCGGGTTTTATCCCGGGTCCTTCATCCGAAATCTTAAGGGTTATTTTTTTTGGGGTCTGTGATACTCCCAATTTGATCATTCCATCCTTAGGCGAAAAATAAATGGAATTGAGCACGAGATTGAAGATTACCTGCGTAAGTTGAATGGTATCCACTTTCATTAAGACCTCCTCTTTAGGAAGCCGTATTTTATATTTTATCCCATTCCTCTTTAAAGTCGCATCTAATAAGTTCATGGCATCACTGACCACGGGCACGATGTCCACCTCGGTCATATTTTGTGGCATTTCGCAGGCGAAGAACATCAACTTTTTTACTACCTCGCGCGAATAAATGGCACTGTTGATTATCTTTTTCAGGTCCTTGCAATTTTGGGAATCCTCCTGTTCCTTGCTTTTCAATAACTCGGCAAAACCGAGAATGTTGGCCAAAGGTGTATTGAGTTCATGGGCAATGCCTGCGGTTATCTCCCCGAGAATACTAAGACGGTCTGCGTGCTCCATTTTTCGCTTTACGACCACTTCATTTTCCCGGATTGCTGCCCGTTCCAAAAGATCCCCTATGTTTACGGCAACGGTTTTGAGCAGGATGATCTCTTCCTTTAAAAAATCTTCCTTCTTATGATATTTGGCGGGATAATGGATAATTATAGTGCCTTTAGGTTCGTTAAAAATCTTTATGGCACTTTCAATCGTAACGCTATAGCGGGGCAGGGCAGAGGAGATTAAATGGAAAGGGCCAGAGTGGATTTCCACTATTGCGTGTTGGTCAAATTGTAAGGCCCGCCGAACACTGAGGGCTATGGAATATAAGGTTTTGTCCAGTTCCTTGTAATCATTGTTTACAATGATGGAAGAGACCTCATACAGACAAGTAAGTTCTTTGATGCGTTCCTTTAAATCCTGTTCGATGGTCATGGAAAACAATGGTTTGTCCAAAGATATCAAATTACATTGGAGATGGTTTTGATATTAATCGTTGTTTTCCTTATTGGATTTTCAGCAAAAAAAAAGCAACCCGATCTTTCAAAGGGGTTGCTCAGTAATTCTGAAAAGTGTATGTCTATTACTTTTTAAAAGGGGTATATGTCAATCTCTGTCCTCCAACAGAGACTTCGGCCATAAGGCCTTCTTTCGGAAGGGTGAAGACCGCGATGCCCTCATTGTACTTTAAATTCAACGTGGGCGAGCTTTTGTCCGCGGCGATGGCCGAAATATTTCCGGAAAGCTTAAATTCATCCCCCTTAAAATTTCGTAGGGCCTCCTCGGTTTGAAAGAAGATAATCTCGCTAAACGCCTTACCCCCTAACTGGGCCCCAACATCAATTTGTTTGAGGTTGGCCATCCCGATCAAATTGCCATTTTCATAAACAGCCCCATTGCCGGATGCCGCGCCAACTATAAAGGCGCCTTTACCTACGTTTGGGAATATGACGTATGCCTGGGCATCATCAAAATAGGACTGAAGGTTTGGATTGGCCTTAAGGAATGCCTCTTTTGCATTCTCTGCATCCCGGATCACTTTCTTGTCGTCTGCATTTTGGGCAAAGACCATTATCCCCACAAATAATAATAAAATTGTAAACAGGTTTCTCGTTTTCATGGTTTTTGGTTTTTAAAATGGGAATAAAGATACCCTACTCCTAATTGCCTATGGGTTAAAGCCTTGTTATTTGTGTTTTAAGATTATCCCAATTTTGATCCTAGCCTACCGTACCTCTCTTTTCACAAGGAGATAAAAGTCATTTTCCAAGGGTAGATATCCCTGGTCGTAGAGGTAAAAATAAGTGGATCCGGTTTTGGTAGTATAGATACTGGTGAAATAGTCAAAATTGAAACCCCGCCGTAATAGTTTCTCCTTTGTTGTCTTTGTTTTATTCTCCGTATTCAGCTGTTCGAGGATCCTGTAGTTTTTTCGGAGCCAATTATTTGTAGTCCGCACAATATTTTTGCTGTCTTTATTCAAGGAATTGTTCCGGACATTGCGGCAATAGTCGCTGCAGAAAATTTTGTCTGCGCGTCCCCGTACTTTATTTCCGCATTCTGGACAGGTTCTTTCCATATCTAAAGATAGGATAAATTTTAAAAACGGAAATAAGCACTTACAATTTCGAGTCTTTCAATTGCTATTCTTTGTTTGCATTAGGAAATTTTAATGATGTTATCCAACCCTTCGTAAACGTCCAACTGTTCCCCAAAAATAAAAGCCGCAGATTCCCACGGGCTAAAGTGCCGTGGTTATTCAGAGAAAAGAGGTTTATATACGAAAACAAAAACCAAAAAAGGCTTTAAAGGCTTAATCAGCTATTTATCAGCAAATAATTTTTTGCTTTCCATAATTGAAAACAATCGATTAGTTACCAATTTGGTTTTTAAATGAAACCCTTTGGCTTATTCATCTTTAAGGAGAAATGATTTGGAACCCGATTTCATTAGATCATAACGATACATCATTTCAATTCCCATAAAAACACTTCCTTTCAGTGAAGGGTTCAATTGAGTGCGACCATCTCCAATATTAAATGCAGAAATTCCCAAATCGATTTTTTCTTCGCGGGCATATACTTCATAGTTATTACTGGAATATCCGAGCCTGGTCTTTAACAACACATTGTTTTTTAAAACCTTGAACTGAAGATAGGTCGCAAATTCTATGGAATTGAGATCGGCATACATTTTTGACATATTTTCATACTGTAAATTAAAACTTCGGCTAATACCGAAATAATCAACTCCTAATGTGGTGCTGCCTAACTTATAATTAATATCGCCCTTAATGGGAAGACTCAAATCTATCTCGAATTTTTTGTTTTGGCTTACGTAGTGGAGGCCCAAAATAGGAGTAGTGAAAACGCCAAAGGCTTCCTGGGAGGCATAAGCTCCGAAACGATAAAATAAATTTTCGCTTTTCTTGAGCTTTATAATTGCAATACCGCCCATGAAAAAATCGCCGCTCGAAACATGGCGCAAGTCTGAGGCAATTTTAGGCAATAAGACCAAAGTGGTGCTCCATCTTTCAGACCAAGTCGATGCCATTCCCAAAGTAAGAGAAGTGCTGTACAAATTTGTAGATTCAGTTCCAGGAAAAAGCTTAAGATCGTTATATATGAAATCAGCTCCCGTAATCAAAGCCTGGTTTTCATTGATGGGGATGGGAATGGTTATTCCCGTTTTAAAAGATGAGATCTTGGTATGGCTCTCAGTCTCCTTAAACTCATTTTGGAAGGTTTGGCCATAACCGATTTTCAGGACATCCACATAGTTCTGGGCCATGGCGGAAAAAGGCAGAAAAAAGATCACGAGGAAGTATTTTCCCAATTTAATAATCCTGTTTACCGCCATTATATTAAGATTATTTCGATGTTGGATCTATGATCTACTTTTAATCCTATTCCTTTTTTAAAAGGCATCTACACCACTTCGAAGCCAGTTGTAATATTCCTCTTCATTTGGCGTGTATCCTACCGGATCGACCAGGTTTTTTTCATCATGCCCCATCAAAACATAAAAGGGCTGGGCATTTGCGCCGTAATTCAATATTTGGAATTCACTCCATTTTTGGCCTATGTACCGCAACTTCTTCCCTGAAATTTTGGAAGTGATTTCGGCTCCATCGGGGAGTGGACGTTTGTCGTCAACGTAAAGGGAGATCAACACGACCTCTTCCTTTAAAAGTTTAAGAATTTTCGGTTCGCTCCACACCCGCTCTTCCATTTTCCTACAGTTTACGCAGGCAAAACCTGTGAAATCCAGCAGGATCGGCTTTCCAATCTTTTTCGCGTAAGCCATGCCTGTATCATAATCCTTAAATGCTATAATATCCTGAGGCCCCAAATGCGACCCTTCGGGAAATTCCTGAAGTGTACTGCCGCCGCCACTGGATTTTACGTAACCTACGCCATACGGAGACTCGCTGTATTGCATAGGAGGCGGGAAACCGCTGATCAATTTTAATGGGGCGCCCCATAATCCCGGGATCATATATACAGTAAAGGCCAATACTATAAGCCCCAAGCTTAACCGGCCTACCGAAATATTGGTCAAGGGCGAATCGTGTGGCAATTGGATTTTCCCAAAAAGATATAATGCCAACGTTCCGAAAACGGCGATCCAGATTGCCAGGAATACCTCTCTTTCCAACCAGTGTAACTGTAGTACCAAATCGGCATTGGATAAAAATTTAAAGGCAAGTGCCAGTTCCAGAAATCCTAAAAATACTTTTACGGTGTTGAGCCATCCGCCAGATTTTGGCAGTGAATTCATCCACCCGGGAAATGCCGCAAACAGTCCGAATGGCAGGGCCAGGGCCAAGGAAAACCCAAACATGCCGACAAATGGCGCAATCCCCCCTTTGGATGCCGCTTCCACAAGGAGATATCCTATAATTGGACCCGTACAGGAAAATGAAACAATGGCTAAGGCAAGGGCCATAAAAAAGATGCCTATTATTCCGCCTTTATCCGCCTGTTTATCTGCCTTGGTGGCCCAGGAACTGGGAAGGGTGATTTCATAAGCACCCAAGAACGAGAAGGCGAAAAACAGGATTAGCAGGAAGAAAATCACGTTGAACCAAACATTTGTGGAAAGTGCATTTAACGCATCCGCTCCAAATAACCAGGTTACGACCGCTCCCAGGAATACGTAGATCACAATAATGGCAATACTATATATAATCGCATTCTTTATCCCTGATGCCCGGGTCTGACTTTGTTTTGTGAAAAAACTCACCGTCATCGGTATCATAGGAAAGATACAGGGGGTTAGCAGGGCAGTAAACCCAAATAGAAAGGCGACGATAAAAATAGTCCACAAGCCTTTTTGGTCCTGTTTTTTGTTTTGATCCAGTGCTGATTGGGAGGAGACTTTTACGTCTTCTTCCTGGGCTTGTGCTTCTTGCATCGAGCTGACGTCCATGACCCCAACATCTTCAATAATCCCAGCTTCTCCAGGGGTGTCGCTATTTGTGGAGGCAGGGATAGTTGCCGTGCCGCTGGCGGGTGCGGGAATGTTGAATACCAGATCCACATAACTGGGGGGAAGGCAACTTTGATCATCGCAAACCATAAATTCCACTTCCCCTTTTATGGTTGTTCCCTGGTTTCCCGTCAATTGGATTCGCTGGGTAAAAGTGGCGGTATTTTCAAAATACGTGATCACCATCTCAAAAACCTGATCGTACTCGGTAACGCCCTTTTCTTCCTTTACTTTCCCTATAGTTTTAAACGCGTCGTTTTCTTCAAAAACAAATACCGTTGGCAAGGGGCCATCCTCCGGGACAACCTGGGAGTATAAATGCCATTTATCGTCTATTGTTGCCTTTGCGATAAGGTCATATTCAGTCTCTGATATTTTTTGGATACTGGTGGACCAAGATACAGGATCCAGAATCTGGGAGTGGACGGCCGTTATTGAAACCGTGGCAAGAAGAAGGAGAAGGAAAAACTTTTTCATCGAGGGAATGCTATTTAGAAGTACAAACTAGGAAAGGGTCAACTTTGTAGAAAAACATTTGATGTTTTGAATTGAGAAATAATTTCCTGAAAAACGGGAAATATCCGCAAATATACATATCAAGATTGACTTAGATATTGTAATGGAATGTAAATAGGGACTTTACTGGGAAAGTCAAGGATCAATTCTTTTATCCTTGATTGTGCCGGAAGTTAGTTTATATAAATTTCCCGGTTTTTTAGCTCATCAAGGAATATAGTTTTTGGAATAATTGTAAATAGAGTTAGATTTCTCGTTCAAAAGTC
>CAYXDM010000010.1:11837-24416 GCA_964463595.1 uncultured Aequorivita sp.
GGCCAAGATAAAATGCAATTAATTTGGCGAGACAAGCATTTGGATTACATAAAAAGTTAACTTTGGTGGTTGCTTTGCAGAATCATATTATATTCGTCAAAAATTTCGTAAAACCACTTGATTATGAAATCAACAAAAATTCTTTCCCTTATTTTCCTGGCAGTCGTCATACTAAGTTGTAGCAAAGACGATGATGGGCCGGTAGATGTGTATGATTACAACAAGGCCAACCTTACTGGAACTTATTCCCTGACCAAATATGAAACAAAGGAAGTAAAGACCCAGGACGTG
This sequence comes from uncultured Aequorivita sp., assembly GCA_964463595.1. Classification (GTDB taxonomy): domain Bacteria; phylum Bacteroidota; class Bacteroidia; order Flavobacteriales; family Flavobacteriaceae; genus Aequorivita. The sequence continues at coordinate 12,129 of CAYXDM010000010.1, forward strand.
AACGGCTTCGACGTAATCACCACAACGGTTTCTACTGGCGACACATTTAGTGTTTCGGTCACTTTCGATTCCAATGATATCTGCACCATCGACGGCACCTTCCGCATTGTGGAAGTCAAGACCCAGGGAACTGAAAGAACCGAGACCTCGTATATTGAAGTGCTTAATGAGTTAACAAAACCCTATATAGTCCACGCCAATACTACGGAACTTACCTTGGGCGACTCAAAGTACAAAGTGAGCGATTTTACCCGTACTGGGTTTAGAATTAATCTGACCGAAACAATTGTAGAGGAAAATGGCGATTCCACCGTTTATACCAAAGAATTAATTCTCAAGAAATAGTGGATTCCTAAATCCAAAACATTAAAAAACCAACCTAAAATCGGTTGGCTTTTTTTTGGATGAACCTGGGAAGGGAATGAGCCTCTTGAGAATACAGCTCGGACCAATTACCATACATAAATTCAACCTTAATTTCCTCCAAAATTGCTTACTTTTGCAAAATTTATTGAATGAAAGGCATTATGGACAAAAGATTCAAAGAATACAAAGGCTTGGACCTCCCCAAAGTGGCGGAGGAAGTACTCGATTTTTGGAAAAGGGAACAAATTTTCGAAAAAAGTATTTCCATGCGTGAAGGAGCGGAGCCTTTTGTGTTTTTTGAGGGGCCGCCATCTGCCAATGGCCTTCCTGGCATCCATCACGTAATGGCGCGGGCCATTAAGGATATTTTCTGTCGGTACCGGACCCAAAAGGGATTTAGGGTAGATCGAAAAGCAGGTTGGGATACCCACGGCCTGCCCATCGAACTGGGAGTTGAAAAGGAATTGGGCATAACCAAGGAAGACATCGGCAAAAAGATTTCGGTGGAAGCTTATAACGAGGCCTGCAAAAAGGCGGTAATGCGATATACCGATGTTTGGAACGAACTCACCGAAAAAGCTGGTTATTGGGTGGATATGAAGGATCCATATATAACCTACAATCCAAAATATATGGAGTCGGTCTGGTGGTTGCTGAAGGAAATTTACAATAAAGATTTAATTTATAAAGGATATACAATCCAGCCCTATTCTCCAAAAGCTGGTACAGGATTGAGTTCCCATGAACTCAACCAACCTGGTACCTATCAAGACACTACCGATACCACCGTGGTAGCCCAATTTCGAGCCCTCGCAGATACCTTGCCCGATTTTTTGGCGGAGGAATCAAACGATATCTGGTTCTTGGCATGGACCACCACACCGTGGACCTTGCCCAGTAATACTGCGCTCGGAGTAGGTTCAAAGATTGATTATGTCTTGGTAAAAACCTTTAACCAATACACTTTTCAGCCTATAAATGTGGTCTTGGCAAAAAACCTTGTCTTTGCCCAATTCGGCGGCAAATATGAGGAAAAGCCCAATGAGGATTCGTTGGAAGCATTTTCGAAAGGAGACAAAACCATACCATATTATATTGCCAATGAGTTCAAAGGATCCGATTTGGTAGGAATTCGATATGAACAATTACTAAATTATGCACTTCCATTTGAAAACCCCGGGGATGCTTTCAGAATTATTGCGGGCGATTTTGTAACTACCGAAGATGGAACGGGAATCGTCCATTTGGCGCCCACCTTTGGGGCAGATGATGCCAAGGTCGCAAAGGAAGCCACACCGGAAATTCCGCCCATGCTCGTTCAGGACCAAAATGGCAATCTTGTGCCCCTTGTGGACCTCCAGGGAAAATTTCGCCCAGAAATGAAAGAACTGGCGGGGAAATATGTGAAAAATGAGTATTATGATGAAGGCGAAGCCCCCGAAAAATCCGTGGATGTGGAATTGGCTATTAAACTGAAAACGGAAAACAAGGCGTTCAAGGTAGAAAAATACGTCCACAGCTATCCCAATTGCTGGCGAACCGATAAACCGATACTTTATTACCCCTTGGATTCGTGGTTTATAAAGGTCACGGATTTTAGGGATAGGATGTTCCAACTCAACAAAAAAATAAATTGGAAGCCAAAGGCTACCGGCGAAGGCCGTTTTGGCAACTGGCTCGCCAATGCCAACGACTGGAACCTGTCCCGTTCCCGTTATTGGGGAATCCCCTTGCCTATTTGGAGAACCGAGGATCGAAAGGAAGAAATAATCATTGGCTCCGTGGAGGAGTTGATGGATGAAATGGATAGATCCGTAGCATCTGGATTTATGCCGAAAAATATATTTGAAGGGTTTAGGCCAAATGATTTCTCTGATGAAAACTATGACAGGATAGATCTTCACAAAAATATAGTGGATAATATAGTTCTCGTTTCGCCCAGTGGGAAACCCATGGTGCGCGAGGCCGATTTGATTGATGTTTGGTTTGACAGTGGCAGTATGCCCTATGCACAATGGCACTATCCTTTTGAAAATAAGGATAAAGTGGACCAAACATGGCGCAAAGCTGATTTTATAGCCGAGGGTGTAGATCAGACCCGCGGTTGGTTTTATACCATGCACGCCATTGCCACAATGATTTTTGATGATATTGCGTACAGGAATGTGGTATCGAACGGATTGGTATTGGACAAGAATGGCCAAAAAATGAGCAAGAGGTTGGGCAATGCCGTAGATCCATTTGAAACCTTGAATCAATTTGGACCCGATGCTACACGGTGGTATATGATCGGCAATGCCAATCCGTGGGACAATCTGAAATTTGATGAAGAAGGCATTGCGGAAGTGCGCAATAAATTCTTTGGCACCCTCTATAATACCTATAGCTTTTTCAGCCTTTACGCCAATCTCGATAATTTTCAGTATCTTGAGAAAGATCTTCCGTTAGGAAAACGGCCGGAGATTGATCGGTGGGTTCTTTCGGAATTGCATACCCTCATTCAAAAAGTGGATGATTTCTATTCAGATTACGAACCGACAAAGGCTGTTCGGGCAATTTCGGAATTTGTCCAGGAAAACCTTAGCAATTGGTTCGTGAGATTAAGCCGAAGGAGATATTGGAAGGGAAGTTACGGCGATGACAAGGTTTCGGCCTACCAGACCCTACACACTTGTTTGCTGACCATCGCAAAACTCGCAGCTCCTGTTGCTCCCTTTTTCATGGATCGTCTTTATAAGGATCTGACTTCGGGAATTTCACCTGAATCACTTTCTGGTGAAAAAATGCAATCCGTTCACCTGACCAATTTTCCGAAGGCAGATTTATCATTTATTGATAAAAAATTGGAACACAAAATGCAGAAGGCCCAAACAATTTCCTCCCTGGTGCTCTCGCTCCGCCAAAAGGAAAAGATAAAAGTACGGCAACCGTTGCAAAAAATAATGATTCCCGTTTTGGACGAAGCTGAAAAGGAGGAGATATTGGCTGTTTCAAATTTGATTAAAAGTGAGGTAAACGTCAAGGAAATCGAATTGATCGATGAAGGCAGCGGAATGTTGGTAAAACAGATCAAACCCGATTTTAAGGTCTTGGGGCCCCGTTTTGGTAAGGACATGAAGGCTGTGGCAGCGGTTATTTCGGCCTTTGGACAGAAGGAAATCGCTACCTTGGAAAAAGAGGGCGCCATAAAAGTTTTTATTAATGAAAAAAGTACTATTTTGGCTCTCGAAGAAGTAATTATCACTTCCCAAGATATTGAAGGATGGTTGGTTGCAAATGCAAATGGGGTAACCGTCGCTTTGGATATAACAATTACGCCAAAATTAAAAAACGAGGGAATTGCGAGGGAATTGGTGAACCGCATCCAGAACTTGAGAAAGGACAGTGGTTTTGAAGTTACGGACAGAGTGGAAATAACCCTGCAGGAAGAAAGACAGTTGAAAGAAGCAGTCAGCCAAAATATTAATTATATAAAAGAAGAAACATTAACCGAGGTGTTGCAATTTCAGCCCAAAATTGAGGGAGGAACCGAAATTGCATTTGATGATATTGAAGCAAGAATTAGTATTAAAAAACATTAGATTATGACAGAGACAGAGAAATCCAGATATACAGATGCTGAGTTGGAAGAATTTAAAACCCTGATCAACGAAAAGATTAAAAAAGCTACCGAGCAATTGGAACTTATTGAAAGTTCTTATAAAAACGATAGCAATAACGGTACCGATGATACCTCTCCAACCTTTAAGGCTTTTGATGAAGGCAGCCAAGTAATGAGCAAGGAGGCAAATTCCCAGTTGGCCATCCGTCAGGAAAAATTTATCCGGGATCTTAAAAATGCCCTCGTTCGCATAGAAAATAAGACCTACGGGATTTGTAGGGTTACCGGCAAGCTCATCAATAAGGAACGATTGAAACTGGTGCCGCACGCCACCTTGAGCATTGAGGCAAAAAATATGCAGAAATAGGTTTTGCCACAGGGCCAATTATTCCAAAAATCGGAAAATGCTCCACCTCCCGGTTAAAAATAATTAGGGAACAGATCTTTCATTTCCCTCATTTGTTATTTTGAATTCGATACAGATGGCACAAAATACCGCAGGTTTGGGATTTTAGATTTTAAAGGTAATTATGGGCATTTGTGCGTGATTGACAAGATCCTCGCTGATGCTGCCATTAAAAAAATGGGAAATTCCTTTCCTCCCATGCGTGCCCATTCCTATCAATTGGGCACTGATGTGTCTGGCGAAGTTCAATATTCCTTTTTCCACCGTGGTGTCGTTATGGATATTGAGGGTGTAGTTCCCTATTTCCATTCCTTGGATAAAATCTTCCATTAGGGTATAGGCCTGTGAGGAAGTTTTAAAATTCCCCGGGGTGTTCACAAACAACAGATGGATTTTGGCACCTATCTTTTGGGCAAATTTTTGACCTTTAATAAATGCGCCCCGTCCTGCCTTGGAAAAATCGGATGCGAAAACAAAATCCTGCACCTTGAATTCCGCCTGATTTCCCTTTATGACCAATACCGGGATTTCCGAGGTGCGGACCACCTTTTCGGTGTTGCTGCCCACAAACATTTCCTTAAACCCACTTGCTCCGTTCGAGCCCATTACTATAAGGCTTATTTCGTTTTTCTCGCATGCCTCCTCAATGTCCTCGTAGATTTCACTTTTGCCAATGGTTTTATGGACAATAAGTCCGTCTAGATACTCCTTCTCCTCAAGTTCATGAAATCGCTTCTCTGCAAGTTTCATATAGAAAAGGGAATCGGGAAGATCACCCCTGTCACTTGAGGTTGCAAGATAGGTAGGCATTTCCATTGAATGCATTACAAATATTTCGCTGCCATAGATTGTGGCAATTTGGGCTGCGATCTTCAATGCGTTCTCTGCTTGTTCGGAAAAGTCTGTGGGCACCAATAAGCGTTTCATAAAAGGCTGGTTTAAGTGGATTATGGATTTTCAAATTACGAAATAAATTCCTTATGCAATGATTTTTATAGTTTTAAAAAAAAATAGTATATTTGCAGCGAATTTGATACGAATACTATCTGAGGGGACTAAAGTCCCCTCTTTTTATAGAATGAATTTGATGCGTGGAAAAGTAGAAAAACTTCTGGAGAACGCACTGGAGAAGAACAAATCCCTTTTTTTGATCGACTTGGAGATTTCACCGGAAAACCAGATACGTATTATCCTGGACGGGGACAATGGGGTTACCGTGGAGGATTGTGTAGCGGTGAGCAGGGAAATTGAACATAACCTGGATAGGGAGGATTTCGATTTCTCCTTGGAGGTAATGTCTGCGGGAGTCTCCGAACCGCTTACCATTCCCAGACAATTCAAGAAGAACTTGGGTAGAAACTTAAAAATAAAGACAAAAACCGGTGAAAAGCTCGAAGGAGAATTGATTGCCGCCAACGACGAAAACTGTACCTTGGCCTGGTCTCAACGCGAACCAAAGCCAATTGGAAAAGGGAAGATAACCGTCAATAAAGAGGCTATACTGCCTTACGAAGATATTATGGATGCAAAAGTGATGATAACATTTTAATAGAATTGATATGGAAAACTTAGCGCTAATCGATTCTTTTTCAGAGTTTAAGGATGACAAGCAAATTGACAGGGTAACGCTTATGGCGATACTGGAGGAGGTTTTTAGAAATGCCCTGAAAAAGAAATATGGGAGTGACGACAACTTTGATATTATTGTTAACCCAGACAAGGGTGATTTGGAGATCTGGAGAAACAGGGTGGTCGTGGCCGACGGTGAGGTTGAAGATCCAAATGAGGAAATCTCCCTCAGTGCGGCCCAGAAAATTGAGCCTGATTTTGAGATAGGAGAAGATGTTTCCGAAGAAGTGAAACTTATTGACCTGGGCCGTCGTTCTATTTTGGCATTGCGGCAAAACCTGATTTCAAAGATACACGAGCACGACAACACAATAATATATAAGCAGTTTAAGGACTTGGAAGGCGAGATCTACACCGCCGAAGTGCATCATATACGTCATCGGGCAGTAATCTTGTTGGACGACGATGGCAACGAGATAATCCTTCCCAAGGAAAAACAGATTCCCTCAGATTTTTTCCGTAAGGGAGACAACGTTCGTGGTATAATTGAAAGTGTTGACCTAAAAGGCAACAAACCGACAATATTAATGTCCCGGGCCAACCCCATATTTCTTGAGAAATTGTTTGAACAGGAAATTCCCGAAGTCTTTGATGGCTTGATAACCGTTAAGAAGGTGGTTCGTATTCCTGGCGAAAAAGCCAAGGTTGCCGTAGATTCCTATGATGATCGCATCGATCCGGTAGGTGCTTGTGTGGGGATGAAGGGATCGCGTATCCATGGAATTGTCAGGGAATTGGGCAATGAGAATATCGATGTTATCAATTATACCAACAACATCAACCTCTATATTTCCCGAGCGCTGAGTCCGGCAAAAGTAACGTCCATTAAAATTAATGAAGACACAAAACGCGCTGAGGTCATTCTTCGCCCTGAAGAAGTCAGCAAGGCAATAGGCCGGGGAGGCCACAACATCCGTTTGGCCGGGCAATTGACTGGATACGAAATCGATGTGCTCCGCGAAGGTGCTGAAGAGGATGTGGAATTGAGCGAGTTTTCTGATGAAATTGAACGCTGGGTTATTGAGGAATTTCATAAAATTGGTCTCGACACCGCCAAGAGCGTGTTGGAACACGACATTAACGATTTGGTAAAACGCACCGATCTGGAAGAGGAGACCATCCGTGATGTGATAAATATATTAAAGGAAGAATTTGAAGAGTAGCTAAAACTTTGGTTACTTTTATACAAATTTTTTAAAAAGAAAAACAGGAAAAGCATTTATGGCTGAAGTGAAAAAGAAAAGACTAAGTCAGGTATTACGTGAGTTCAATATCTCATTGGATCGTGCCGTGGATTTTTTGGGTTCCAAGGGATTCAAGGTGGAGGCAAATCCTAATACCAGGGTAACAGGAGAGGAATATGAAGTTCTTTTTGAAGAGTTTGAGACTGACAAAAGTAAAAAAATTGAATCCAAGGAAGTAGGCGAGGAAAAGCGCAAGGAAAAAGAGGAACTGCGTCTAGAACGTGAGCGCGAACTCGAGGAAAGGCAGAAAAAGAAGGAAGCTTCCCGTGTTATCCGTTCTGAGGTCAAACTTGAAGGGCCCAAACAAGTGGGTAAGATTGATTTGGGAGCCTCCGGAAAAAAACCATCTATGCCCGCCGAGGAAAATGTAGAGGAAATAAAGAAACCCGAGGAAACACCAATAGATTACAAGAAGGAATCGGAGGAAGAAAAGCTTCCAAACGCAGAAACTCCGCAGCCGGAATCACCCACGGTTGAAACTCCAGAGACCGCAACCCCCGTAACTGAAATTTCCAAGGCCGAGCCTCCCAGACCTGAAAAGGCGCAGCCTAAATTGGAAAAACTGGAGAAGCTGGAAAAGCCGGTTGAAAAAGTACCGAAAAAGGAAGATGCTCCTGTTTCTGAAAGTGAAGCCCCCGCTGAAACCGCTGCGACCCCGACTGTAGTAACCACTCAGTATCGAAAGTTGGAGGGGCCGAGTTTTACGGGCCAAAAAATTGACCTCACCCAGTTTAAAAAGCCGGAAAAGAAAAAGGATGCCAAAGCGGACGATAAAAAAGATAGGAGAGGCAAACGCCGTCGAATAAGTAAAGAGGCAGGAAAACCCGGAGTTGGGGCCAATGCGGGTTCCCGAGGTGGCGACGCCCGTGGCCGCAAGAGGCCAGGCAGCCAAGTTCCCAAGGAAGAGCCCAGCGAGGAAGAAGTACAAAAACAGGTTCGCGAAACCTTGGAGAAACTTCAAGGGAAATCCTCAAAAGGAAGAGGTGCCAAGTACCGCCGTGAAAAACGTGATTTCCACCGTCAAAAATCCGAGGATGAACTGGCGCTACAAGAAGCTGAAAGTAAACTGATAAAAGTAACGGAATTCGTTACAGCCAGTGAAATGGCCACGATGATGGACGTGCCGGTCACCAAGATTATTTCGGCCTGTATGTCTTTGGGCATGATGGTCACCATGAACCAGCGTTTGGATGCGGAAACACTTAGTATTGTAGCCGAGGAATTCGGTTTTGAAGTGGAATTCGTCACTGCCGATCTGGAGGAATCCATTGAACGCGAAGCCGATTCGGCTGAAGAATTGGTGCCAAGAGCTCCAATTATTACTGTTATGGGCCACGTTGACCACGGGAAGACTTCCCTTCTGGATTATATCCGAAAGGAAAATGTGATCGCTGGAGAGTCTGGGGGCATTACCCAGCATATTGGTGCCTATGGCGTGAATTTGGATAACGGACAGAAAATAGCTTTCCTGGACACCCCCGGGCATGAAGCCTTTACCGCAATGCGGGCTAGGGGAGCCCAGGTTACCGACCTTGCGATTATCGTTGTGGCGGCTGATGATGCGATCATGCCCCAGACCAAGGAGGCCATTAGTCACGCACAAGCTGCCGGAATTCCCATAATTTTTGCAATCAATAAAATAGATAAGCCAACGGCCAATCCTGAAAAAATAAAAGAAGGCCTGGCGAGTATGAACCTATTGGTAGAGGATTGGGGAGGAAAAATCCAATCCCAGGATATATCTGCCAAGACAGGGGCCGGAGTTAAGGACTTACTGGAGAAAGTTTTACTCGAAGCGGAATTGCTCGAACTCAAGGCAAACCCAAATAGAATGGCGAACGGTACCGTTGTTGAGGCCTTTTTGGATAAGGGTAGAGGGTATGTATCTACTGTTTTGGTTCAAGGAGGAACCTTGAGAGTGGGAGACTACGTGCTTGCAGGTAAACATAGCGGAAAAGTAAGGGCGATGCAGGACGAACGCGGAAAGAATATAAAAGAAGCTGGCCCTTCAACTCCCGTGTCTGTTCTCGGTTTGGATGGTGCCCCACAAGCGGGTGATAAATTCAATGTTTTCGCAGATGAACGTGAGGCCAAAACCATTGCGACAAAACGGACCCAGCTTCAACGTGAACAATCGGTAAGAACACAGCGCCATATTACCCTTGATGAAATTGGAAGACGTATAGCCCTTGGAGATTTCAAGGAATTGAACATTATCCTTAAAGGTGATGTGGATGGCTCAGTGGAGGCATTGACAGACTCCTTCCAAAATCTGTCAACAGAGGAAATACAGGTAAATATTATCCATAAAGCAGTGGGCCCCATTACCGAAAGTGATGTGCTTCTGGCATCGGCTTCAGATGCCATTATCATTGGTTTTAATGTCAGACCTATGGGCAACGCCAGACAGATAGCGGACAAAGAGGAAATCGATATCCGTACCTATTCCATAATTTATGATGCCCTAAACGATCTGAAGGATGCGATGGAGGGAATGCTCTCGCCAGTGATGAAGGAAGAGGTAACCGGAACTGCCGAGGTGAGGGAGATTTTCAAAATATCGAAAGTCGGTACCATTGCCGGATGTATGGTGACAAGCGGAAAAATATTCCGAAATTCGGGCATCCGTCTTATCCGGGAAGGAGTGGTCATTTTTACCGGGGAACTGACGTCCCTAAAACGTTTCAAGGACGATGTAAGGGAAGTGGCCAAAGGATACGATTGTGGTATCCAGATCAAGAATTACAACGATCTCGAGATGGGAGACCATATTGAAGCTTTCCAGGAAGTAGCCGTGAAGAAGAAACTTAAATAATGGCAAATAATTTAAAATTTAAAAAACGACCGGAAGTTAAGTTCCCGGTCGTTTTTTTTTGACTATACGGATATGTTTTTGTAGAAAGGAGGTTACATTATTTCCTCCGCTCCGGTTTAAGTATAAACGCCGAGGAAAAGGTTTTCTGTATTTCCAAAAGGGCGCGCTCGGCCTCGATTCGGGTGGCAAAATTCCCTGCCCATACCTTATAGTTTGGTGTTTCATATTCAATGGAGGCTGGCCAGGAGCCAAAACTCGAGCGGTACTTTATTAAAATCTGGCTGGCTTTGTCCATTTCTCCGTAATAAAGCTGAATAGTGTAGCCATCGGAAAGTTTGTTTTCCCTTTCCAATTCCTTTTTGACCTGCAAAAGTTCTGGGATCTTTAGATCCTGGTGCACCGTGAGCGTGGCATTTTGGCCCATTCCTTCCAAGGAAAAAAACACGAATAAAATGACGGGGATAATAAGTTTGGAACTATTTTGGGTTTTCATTGAGCTGTCGTTTATTGCAAATGTAAATATATTAACTTCAACTAGTCCAGATTCATTATTTAGAACTAGTATAAATTATGGGTTAACACTTTGTTTGGATTTTTGAAATGGACTTTATAATGTATTTTTGTCCCACAAATTAGGGCGCAAAATCGGTATTTAACCCAGTTTTGGGGTTAATTGATTCTGTGCCAATGAATCGACCATAATTTTTAACCCATAGTATGAAAAAGGTAAATTTTTTATATCTACGCTCACAATTGCCACTTCTTCTGTTAGTGTTTCTACTAACTTTTTCAACTGCCATATACGCCCAAGATGAACCTTCAGGAGAAGCTGCTACTGAAGAGGGTCCCAGTGATACCGGTGGAGATATCACGGCAGGTGAGGCATTGTTCAAGGCCAATTGTGCTGCTTGCCATAAGCTGGATAGCAAGGGTGTAGGGCCAGCTCTTAGGGACGTGGGGTCTAAATTTGATCGGGATTGGCTCCATAATTGGATACATGATAGCCAGGGCCTCATCAGATCCGGGGATGCTTTGGCAATAAAGCTCTTTGAGGAGAACAACAAAATGATTATGCCTCCGTTTCCGGCCCTCTCCGATACGGATATTGAAAATATTCTTGCCTATACCGATCAGCCAAAGGCGGCTCCACAGGCTAGTACTGCGGCAGATGCCGCGGGACAACCTTCCACCGGTACAAGTGGGGGAGTTTCAAATGGATTGGTACTGGGCGCCCTGGCATTGATTTTCGCCCTTTTGGTGATCATGCTTTTCCTTGTTTATGGTGCTCTCAAAAGAATTGCCGAGGCAAAGGGAGTGGACGTCACGCCTAAAGACAAAGAGAAGGGTGCCCCCTTGTGGAAGGCCTTTATCCACAATCAGTTTTTGGTGCTGGTCGTTTCTGTGTTCTTTATTCTTGCCGCTGGGTATTTTGCCTTCGGGTACTTAATGCAGGTGGGTGTGGACCAAGGGTATCAGCCCGTTCAGCCTATCCATTATTCCCATAAAATCCATGCCGGCGACAATGGGATAGATTGTAATTTCTGCCACAGTTCTGCCAGAACGAGCCAAACTGCAGGTATCCCTTCACTAAATGTGTGTATGAGTTGTCATTTGAATATTTCGGAGGTTGCGGAAGAGACTGCCACCGAAGAATTCTCCAAGGAATTCTATGATGGCGAAATAGCCAAGTTATATAAAGCCGTGGGATGGGATCCCGAGAATCAACAATATACAGGGAAAACTGAGCCGGTGAAATGGGTGAGAATCCATAACCTGCCTGATTTTGTGTATTTTAACCATTCCCAACACGTTACGGTTGCTGGCATTGCCTGCCAAACATGTCACGGCGAGGTCCAGGAAATGGATGTCGTTGAACAGTTTGCACCGCTTACGATGGGCTGGTGTATAGATTGCCACCGTACCACGGATGTCAATCTGGCTACCAACGAGTATTATGCAAAAATTCACGAAGAACTCTCCAAAAAATATGGAGTGGAAAAATTGACCATCGCAGAAATGGGTGGATTGGAATGTGGCAAGTGCCACTATTAGGATACTTATTTTTAGAATTGGTTTATTAGTAAAATTTAAAATTACGATATACGATTTACGGAAGGGCGGACAAAGATTCTTAATACAGATGATCAAGAATCTCCGTCGTCAAAGATTGTACATCAAAAATCGTAAACAAATAATATGGCATCAAACAAGAAATACTGGAAAAGTT
>CAYXDM010000011.1:0-6744 GCA_964463595.1 uncultured Aequorivita sp.
TGTGCTGTAGTCACCCATTACCGGCTTAAAAATGCCGAGGACGGGAGCGGGATAATCGTGGATCCGGAAGCCAAGTTGGAGGAAGAACTGATCGTTAGGCCCACCTCCGAGACCATTATATGGGATACCTACAGAAAATGGATACAGTCTTACCGCGATTTGCCGTTGTTGATAAATCAGTGGGCAAACGTGGTGCGGTGGGAAATGAGGACCCGGTTATTTTTGCGTACTTCCGAGTTTTTATGGCAGGAAGGGCATACGGCCCATGCCTCTCGGCAGGAAGCAGTAGCAGAAGCGGAGCAAATGATGGATGTCTATGCCGATTTTGCGGAAAATTTTATGGCAATACCGGTTGTGAAAGGTACCAAAACCGAGAGCGAGCGTTTTGCCGGCGCTTTGGAAACCTATTGTATTGAGGCCTTGATGCAGGATGGAAAGGCGCTCCAGGCGGGCACTTCCCATTTTTTGGGACAAAACTTTGCAAAAGCTTTCGATGTAAAATTCGCAACAAAAGAGGGGGGCTTGGAATATGTCTGGGCAACTTCCTGGGGGGTTTCCACACGGTTGATCGGCGCATTGATTATGACCCACAGCGACGATAATGGATTGGTATTGCCCCCCAATTTAGCCCCTGAGCAAGTGGTTATTGTTCCTATTTATAAAAGCGAGGAGGAGTTTGGGAGTGTAAGCGAGGTGGCAATCAAATTGATGGAGGAATTACGAGCCAATGGAATTAGGGTGAAATTTGACAACCGCGACACGCACAAGCCAGGATGGAAATTTAATGAATATGAACTGAAAGGAGTTCCCGTTCGAATTGCGATCGGACCAAAGGATATAGAAAAGGGAACCGTGGAATTGGCCAGAAGGGATACCTTGACCAAGGAATTTGTGAGAACTGAAGATGTAGTCGGAATAATAGAAAAGTTGATGCTGGAGATCCACCAGAACTTGTTCCAAAAGGCTCTTTTGTATAGAGAAGAGCACACCACCGAAGTTTCATCCTATTCTGAGTTCAAGGAGGTGCTGGAAACTAAGGGTGGATTTCTGTTGGCCTATTGGGATGGCACGGCAGAGACCGAAGAATTGGTCAAAAACGAAACCAAGGCCACCATCAGGTGTATTCCATTGGGCGAGGAAAAGGAGAGTGGGAGGTGTATGATAACGGGAAAACACACCACAAAAAGGGTGCTTTTTGCCAAGGCGTATTAAAAATTATAAAAATGCGGATTAGATTTGGAACATTCAAAAATAGTTGTATTTTTGCATCCGCATTACGAAAAGAAATGGTCCGTTCGTCTAGGGGTTAGGACGCCAGGTTTTCATCCTGGTAACAGGGGTTCGATTCCCCTACGGACTACATAAGTTAGAATTTAACAAGAACACAATGGCAAACCACAAGTCAGCATTAAAGAGAATCAGAAGCAACGAAACAAAACGATTGAGAAATCGTTATCAGCATAGAACGGCTCGAAACGCTATGAAAAAGTTTCAGGAACTTACTGATAAGAAAGAGGCAGAGACCATGTTCCCTTCCGTTGTTTCGATGATCGACAAACTGGCCAAGAAAAATATTATCCATTCCAACAAGGCCTCCAACTTGAAATCGAATATGGCGAAACACGTGGCCACGCTGTAATAACATTATAAGAAATTTAAATTTTAGGACCTTCCATGAAAATGGGAGGTTTTTTTATGCTTGGTGGTGAAGGGGATAGGTGCGTGAATAGGATAATTTAAAAGGGAAATTGGTAGGTGATGCGATTTATTCCTTTGTAGATGCCTCCGTTTTGATACAGCCTCAATTTTAATATTTTATTGGTCAACAAACAACAAAGGGGGAAATTGCTTTGCGACGTAATTTTTCCCAAAAAGTATTTGTTAATTCCCAAAGCGGATGGAAGATTGTTTCGGAAATATATATGGATGCCCGAGAGGAAACAACATATAAATTGTAGGTCAAAAACTGAAGTTCTTCCTATGATAAATAGACAACCTGAAACTCACAGTGTCAACGGAAGGCTCTGGAGCCACAAGATCAAACTATATCTTCACAACAGATGATGCGGTGATGAAATCCAAGGATTTGGAAGTACTGACGCAACCAAAGATGGACGATGCCCGCGAGGAACTTGGGCATTATATAAAATCAGCTCCCAATGATCTATTAAAAAAGGGTCAGACTGTAGAAAAGTCCAACCCTGTTATCTATAACTTACATACTTTACGGATAGTGTCTCTTATATTATCCGAGGAAATAAGAAGTCCTATTTCTTTGGCATAGGAACATCCCAATTGGGCATTTCCGCGGTCCTGTTGCCTGTCATTAAGTAAGTGTCAAACCATTGCATTGCCCGGAAAGCATAATCCAATTGTGCGGAGGCGTTTCTGTTTCCGTGTCCTTCCCCGGGATAAAATACCAACCGTACCGGCACTTCAGGTTTTCTTACTTTTATGTGTCGGTGCAATTCCAACGATTGTGCCGGGTGCACCCTGGTGTCGTTTTCTCCGTGCATGATCAAGATCGGGGTTTGCGAACGGTCCACATAATAAATCGGGCTTCGTTTCAAGTAATTCATCCACATTGCGTCATTCTGCCACAGTCTCTCCCGGGAATGTACCTCAAACAGTTCATTGGGAATGTCGCTGGTTCCCCATTTGGACACATTGTTGCTGATACCGACAAACATCACCGCGGCCGCAAATCGATCCGAATAATAGGTGCTCATCCAAGCAGAGGCATAGCCCCCATACGAACCTCCGGTAACGCCAACCCTACCTCTGTCAACAATTCCCCTTTCTATTAAATAATCAACGCCATCCACAACATCGTCAAATTCTTTTCCAGCCATGTCTGCCTGGCTGCTGTAGGTGAAGGTTATTCCCCTACCGGTACTTCCCCTGTAATTTGGGTAAAAAACCGCATATCCTTTTGCTGCGGCAATCTGCCCTGGGGTAGAATATCCGGTCAACCAGCCATTGTCATAATGCGATTCCGGCCCGCCATGGACTACCGTGATCAACGGAACTGTTGTTCCTTCCTTGTAATCCACGGGATAGATCAAAATGCCCTCAATGTTGAATTCTCCATCCCGTGCGGGATATGTTATCACTTCCTGTTTTCCCAAACTCTTGTTTTTAAGCCATTCATTGTGAAATGTGATCCGTTCCAGCGTTGTTTTATTGGCGTTCTTGGCCACAAACAACTCATTCGGATGCGTAGGAGTGCTCGAAACCAAGGAAAGTATCTTTTTTGATAGACTAAAATTCCGAATCGCGTGGGTCCCGCTTTCAAAAATGATGTTCTTCTTGCTGCCATCAGGTTGAATGGTTCCCATTAACGATGCAGTTCCTTTGCTTGCCATAAAAAATATCCCTTTGTCGGTCCATTCAATCTGTTCGTATTTTCCTTCAAAATCCTTGTCAATGATGCTTGGCGTTCCACCGGTAGCCTGTACCACCAAAATTCTGCCGTCAATGGGATCATTGAGGTCGGCTCCGGCCCGAAGGGCCAAATAGTCCGACTTGGGGCTCCACTTAATTTGCCCGATTTTACCCTTGTTGGCAACTTCCGCAGTAACACTTCCGTTGGATGGGTTTACAATTTTAACGGCCTGTCGCATATAATAATCGTCGATGGCAGAAGTGGGGCTGGCGGTAATGGCCAACTGGTTCCCGTTGGGCGACCATTCCAACATGTAAACGGAACCTTCCGCCTTTATTTCCGTTAGGTCCGCATTGTTTTTTACATTGGCAATATATCCCTTCCGGTTGGGTTGATTTTCCTCAAAAACCTTGGCCTGATAGGGAAGTTTGCTTTCCGATTTTTCGGCTTTCTCCATGGAGGTGAACGCAATGGTTTCACCATTTGGATGCCATGCATAGCTGGAAATACTGCGCTCAAATACGTATAGTTCTGTTGAAGCTCCTCCGTGGAGCGAAATTTCGTACAATACGGTTTTTTTGTGCTCCCCTGACTGGGCCAAATAGGTGATGCTTTCATTCCCGGGTCTAAACGCCACCTCTCGTGCCGAAGTGGAAGTTAGAAAAGGAGTGGACTTTTTTAGCTCCACATCATAAACATACAGATGGCTTCCGGCCGCTTCGTTTTTCTTGTAAGGATCTGCGGGCTGGGTTACTGTATAGGCAATCTTTTTTCCATCTTCGGAAATGATACTGCTCGTTACATTTTGGGTCTTGATAGCATCTTCGGGCGTTATTCCGTTGATCTGCGCATAGGATTGGATACCTGCGAACGCGATAAAGAAGGTCAAAATCTTCAGGCTCTGCTTAAAGGAATTTTTTGGAATCATAGATAAATCGATTATATTTTTGAATTTCCGCTAAAATAAGCAAAATGAAGGACTTGGATAAAATGAAATCCAAAACGAATCTGAAAACCGAAAATAGAGGCTGGAAGAACGATGTGTGAAAGAGAACAGGGAAAACCGGCCCTGGTCTCCACCCGATAACTATCGGGAGAAATCAAAATTTAAGCTCTTTTATTTCAAAATATCGATTTCATTATTGTATTGATCCCCCTAAAGCACAAAAAGATAGCGCCAGCTCCGGCAATTATTCCAAGAGGAAGGAAGAGGAAAAACCCGATGGTCTCCTTGTTCAGGAATGAAAGTGTAAGGAGATAAGGTGCCAAAAAGAGAAGGGGTAGGGCGAAGGCCAAATATTTTAAACCTCTTTTGAGTATAGTGAAGTCAGTGTGTTCTTTTCCCATCGTGATAGTTGTTTAGTGCCGCGCGGACATTTTGATGTTTTTCTAAAAGTTTTTTTGCTTCCTCCTTGGAAATATTGAGTTCTGTACAAATCATTTTGATGCCCCGTTCGATTAATTTATTGTTACTGGGTTGCATATCCACCATTTTGTTTCCTTTTATTCTTCCCAATTGGATCATTGCCGTGGTAGAAATCATATTTAATACCAGCTTTTGAGCTGTTCCTGCCTTCATCCTAGAACTTCCTGTTACAAATTCGGGCCCGACTGTGACTACCACTGGGAATTGTGCCGTGGTTGCCAAAGGACTTCCTTCGTTACACGTGATTCCTCCCGTAGGGATGTTTTCTTCATTACATCGTTTGAGCGCGCCAATAACATACGGAGTGGTACCGGAAGCAGCTATTCCTATAACTACGTCCTTTTGTGATACATTTAATTCCTTCAGATCTTGCCAGCCTTGGGTTTCTGAATCTTCGGCGAATTCCACGGCTTTTCGTATTGCAGAATCACCGCCAGCAATCAATGCCACTACCAAATTATGCGGCACACCGAATGTTGGTGGACATTCACTGGCATCAACAATTCCCAACCGGCCACTTGTTCCGGCACCGATATAGAATAGCCTACCTCCATTTTGTAATACTTCTATTACAATCTTTGTAAGGGCTTCAATTTGGGGAATTGACTTTTCGACAGAATGGGCAACGGTTTTATCTTCTTCGTTAATATTCCTTAACAATTCGGATACCGTCATTCTTTCCAAATGATTGTATTTTGAATCTGATTCTGTGGTTTTTGTAAATGCCATAATGGTTTGCTTATGACCGGTTGTTGTAACAAAATTAAACTGTTATTTTAATTTCCAACAGGAAAAAACTTCAAGTTAAGCTTAATTATTTATTCAACAACGTAATTCAGTTTTGAAATTTCAGACATCCGAAAGTATCCCAATGGATAATTTTCGGGAGTTGTTTCATTGATAATATTCCCTTTCACCGTTGCGGGTTGCGTTTCAAATGGACCCCCGCCGCTTCCGGTTTGTTGAAGGAGCACAAACATATAGTTATAATATTGCTCAGAAATCCCAAACAGGTTAAATTGAACAAGGTCTCCCTGGGTTAAGTCATCTGCTCTATAAGTGCCGAACATGTAATTTCCCTCAAAAAATTTATCAGAATAGACTGCTCTACTTACGCCTCTTTCTGATGCCGCCGAAAGAAAATAGAAATTTTCCTTTCCTGGAATATCCATAAAATAAGCTTTCAACTCAATTTGATCGCCAGAAAAACCGCCATCGTTCCGTTGCGAAACATATTCCAATCGTGAGGTGGGCACAAGTTGGGTAGTGGCCGTAAATATTTCTGCTCCATAGATTACTTCCAAGGTGTATTCCATATTTTGTATGGGAATAAAATTGCTATAGTAGAATCCATTCTCCAGGTATTCAAATGGGAAGACAGTTCCATCCGTATCTTTCACCATCACCGTGGCATTCGAAACGATTGGAATCGAATCTTGAAAAAATGGCGCTGTAGTTGTCAATCTTATAAAATTGTTTATTGGCACTCCTTCTTCCATGGATACATTGATATTTGACTCAATCACCAAGCGTGGTCTTGCATCATTTAGTTCAACATCGATAACATCTTCGCAAGAAGCGAGAAGCAAACTAAGAAACGTCAATAATATTACAGGTCTCATCCTTAAAATTTAAAATTGTATGTTACTGATGGAATTATTCCGAAAAGGGAAAGCCTTACCGCTTCATTCTTGTTCGTATCCGTATTTTCAGCAAATGAGATGGATGCCGCATTTTTTTTGTTGTACACATTGTATATACTGAATACCCATTCTCCTTTCCATCGTTTGTCCGGATTTGGTTTTGGGGACAAGGTGGCCGAAAGATCCAAATGATGAAAGGCTGGCAACCTACTGCTATTGCGGGCTTCGTAAAGGGGCACGACCATTCCATTATAGATGTACTGGCCTTCAGGAAAAGTAGTCGGGCGACC
>CAYXDM010000011.1:6844-24407 GCA_964463595.1 uncultured Aequorivita sp.
AGCAGGACTTGCTCAACGGCATTATTTGCAATCAGATCGGCGCCATCAATGTAGTCCAACCTATTTTCAACTTTTTTATAATAGGTTTCAATCTCAAGGGAATAGTTTTTAAAATTTCTGAAATATCCTAGGGCTACCTGGTCGGCAAGCTGGGGTTCAATATATTTTCCGCTGGGGGCGTAAATGTCAAATGGAGTAGGCGAAGTAGTATTGCTTATTAAATGGATATACTGAACCATTCTGTTATAACTCGCTTTTATTGAGGAATCGTCATCAAGCGAATAAGAAAGAGCAAAACGGGGTTCCAAATTTGCAAACGTTTTCAGAATTTTACTTCTTCCAAAGGAAACCGTATCACGAGGTCTTGCTTTTTCATAAATTCCAAGTTCCTCATTATATAGTAAGGGATTATCGTTTTCATATAAAAACAATTCAGACTGCCCCAACCTACTAAATGTTGACAAT
The DNA here is from genome assembly GCA_964463595.1 of uncultured Aequorivita sp. Classification (GTDB taxonomy): domain Bacteria; phylum Bacteroidota; class Bacteroidia; order Flavobacteriales; family Flavobacteriaceae; genus Aequorivita. The sequence goes on from CAYXDM010000011.1 coordinate 7,310, forward strand.
CGAAGACCTCCATAGACCTTAAGATTTTCCGACAACTTTATATCCGCACTTAAATAGGCGGCATTTTCCCACGCAAATTTATCGGCCAGTTTTAATGCATTTACTCCAGAAGTCTCCGTTGTTGGTTTTACGTTGCCCGGATTGAATTTATAGTAGATACTATTAATCCCATATTTCAGATCGATATTTTCTGAAAGGTAATGAGTAAAGTCGTATTTCAGATTATAGTTGGTGATACCGCTATCGAACTTAAATTCAACAAATTTCAGCTCAAGACCGAAATAATAATCGGAATAGATAAAAGAAAGATTACTGAACAACTTATCCGATAGGATATGGTTCCAGCGAAAGTTCAGGGTTGTATTCCCGAAACTGTTTCCAAAGCTTTCCGAAATTTTAAAGACATCCCTTCCAAAATAACCGGAAAGGAACAAGCGGTTGTTTGCGTTCAGATTGTAGCTTACCTTGGTATTGAGATCATAGAAATACGCGATATTATCATTGCCGAATAAGGGAAGGAACAAATGTGCGTAACTACTTCTTCCGCCAATTAAAAAGGAGGCGGTGTTTTTCTTTATGGGGCCTTCCAAAAGAAGACGACTTGCCACCAGACCAATGCCACCAGTTGCGTGAAGCTCTTTATTGTTGCCATCCTTTTGGTAAATGTCCAACACCGAGGAAATACGTCCGCCATATTGTGCGGGAATTCCGCCTTTATAAAGGGTCAAATCCTTGATGGCATCTGGATTAAAAACTGAAAAAAAACCAAATAGATGGGACGAATTGTAAAGGGTGGCCTCATCCAATAAAATAAGATTTTGGTCTGCAGCACCCCCGCGAACGTTAAACCCGCTGGCGCCTTCCCCCGCACTGGTAACCCCGGGAAGTAACGTAAGCGATTTTATTACGTCCACCTCTCCCAAAATAACAGGGATTTTCTTTATGGTGGCGGAAGAAAGTGTGTTGGCACTCATTTGGGAGCTTCGGATATTGAGCTCATCACCCCTTGCCTCAATGACTACTTCGTCCAAACTTTCGGTGTCCAATGTAAGAACAACGTCTCTTTTTATATTTTCAAAAAGATCTATATCCAAAAATTGGGTAGCGAAACCCACATTGCTGATTGTAATCTGATAACTGTTTCTGGGGAGCGTAATAGAGAAAAAACCATATTGGTTGGTAACCGTCCCGGTAGAAAGCTGGGGAACCATAATGTTTACGCCCATCAAGGTCTCTCCAGTTCCTTCTTCGGAAATAGTACCACTTAAAGTAAATCTTTCCTGTGAATGGAGTGTTATACTTACGAGAAAAATGAGAATTGTGAGTGCTGATTTCAAATCGCCAAGGTTTTTTCAATCATAAAATAGAAACAGGTTTGTTAGGCTTTTTTAAGTTTTGAAGTTGGTGTAAACTCACTGACAAAATGCAATTTCACATTTGGATACTTTGTCTGGGTCATTTGCAAGGTAAAGGCGCTATCGGCAAAGAAGACCAACTGGCCACGTTTGTCTTTAGCCAGAAATTTTGATTTTACCCTCTTGAAATCCGCAAATTCCTCACTTTTGGGATCTATCGGATCTACCCAACATGCCTTGTGGACGTTTAAATTTTCATAGGAACATTGTGCGCCATACTCGTGCTCAAGTCTATATTGGATTACTTCGAATTGAAGGGCACCTACCGTGCCGATTACCTTGCGTCCATTCAGTTCAAGGGTGAAAAGCTGCGCAACCCCCTCGTCCATCAATTGGTCGATTCCTTTTTCGAGCTGTTTGCTCTTCATCGGATCGGCATTGTTGATGTACTTAAAATGCTCTGGGGAAAAACTTGGAATCCCGCGATAGTGCATCACTTCACCTTCAGTAAGGGTGTCGCCAATCTTAAAATTGCCCGTATCGTGCAATCCCACAATATCTCCGGCGTAAGAGGTATCGACAATTTGCTTTTTCTCGGCAAAAAATGCATTGGGACTGGAAAACTTTAATTTCTTGCCCAGGCGCACATGGAGGTAGGGTGTGTTTCTTTCAAAAATGCCCGATACGATTTTAACGAAGGCCAATCTGTCTCGGTGTTTGGGATCCATATTGGCATGGATCTTGAACACAAAACCGCTGAACTCATTTTCCTCCGCCCGGACCACTCGCACATCGCTTTCCTTGGGTTGGGGCGTAGGGGCAATCTCCACAAAACAATCCAGCAATTCCCGAACGCCAAAATTATTGAGGGCGGAACCAAAGAAAACCGGTTGGAGAATTCCCTGTAAATATTCTTCTTTATCAAAATCCGGATATACTTCATAGACCAGTTCCAATTCTTCACGTAATGTATTTGCGGCCTTTTCGCCTACCCATTTTTCCAATACCGGATTATGGACATCCCCGATCTCTATGGTTTCCTCAATATTTTTCCTGCTGTCGCCACTAAAGAGGTTGATATTTTTTTCCCAGATATTGTAAATTCCCTTAAAGTCGTAGCCAATTCCAATTGGGAAACTGAGAGGGGTTACCCTAAGGTCCAATTTTTGCTCGATCTCATCCAAAAGGTCAAAAGCATCCCGGCCTTCCCTGTCCATTTTGTTGATAAAGACGATTATGGGGATATTCCGCATCCTACAAACCTCGACCAATTTCTCGGTCTGTTCCTCGACGCCTTTTGCCACGTCTATTACTACAATTACGCTATCGACAGCAGTCAAGGTCCTAAAGGTATCTTCCGCAAAATCCTTGTGTCCGGGGGTGTCCAGAATATTTATTTTTATTCCCTCATATTCAAAAGCGAGGACAGAGGTGGCGACGGAAATTCCACGTTGGCGCTCAATTTCCATAAAGTCACTGGTGGCGCCTTTCTTTATCTTGTTGTTTTTAACCGCACCCGCTTCTTGAATTGCCCCACCAAAAAGAAGAAGTTTTTCGGTAAGCGTTGTTTTTCCTGCATCCGGGTGTGCAATTATGGCAAAGGTTCTTCTGCGTTTTATTTCCTTTTGTAAAGACATTTTCCAAAATTATAATGGGAGCAAAGATAAAGTTTGTTGGCGTGATTAAAAGGGCGTAATGGATTAATTGCTATTTATTAATAGGACAATATATCCATCCCTACCCAAGATTTTTCCCACATCCCAGGGATACCTGAACCTGGTTTCAAGGTTTGGTTTCCAAGTAAAGTAAATTATCCGCATCCTTCTTTCCAATAATTGAAGTTGCTTCATAGGAATTCCAGGAAATTTGATAGCCCTTGGACGACGAGAACCTTGGATTGTTTTGATTTTTGTACCCTGTTCTCTTTTTGTACTTTTGGAGCTTAAGATTTTATTTTGAAAATGAGAGAAGAACAGGTTGTATTGGTCAACGAAAAGGACGAGAAAATCGGATTGATGGGGAAGCAGGAAGCCCACGAAAAGGCGCTGCTGCACCGTGCCTTTTCCGTGTTTATTTTTAATGACAAAAACGAGCTGATGCTACAACAGCGCGCCCTTGATAAGTATCATTCCCCGGGACTTTGGGCAAATACTTGCTGTAGCCACCAAAGGGACGGAGAATCTTCCATTGACGCGGGGAAACGTAGGTTAATGGAGGAAATGGGTTTTTCAGTGGACCTTAAGGAAACCACCTCGTTTATTTATAAAGCTCCTTTCGACAATGGCTTGACCGAGCACGAATTGGACCACATCCTCGTGGGAAGCTTTGATGGGGATCCTCTGGTAAATCCGGAGGAAGTAGCGGGCTGGAAATGGATGGATCTGGAAAAGGTAAAAGAGGATATAAAATTGCGCCCCCATATTTATACGGAATGGTTTAAGATTATCTTTGAAAAATTCTACCAACATCTTGCCGTATGAGCTTGACAGTTTATAGAAAGGCACATTTCAATGCCGCCCACAGACTGTTCAAAAAGGAATGGGATGACGCCAAGAATTTCGAGATTTTTGGAAAGTGCAGCAATCCGAACTACCACGGCCATAATTATGAGCTTGAAGTGGGCATTAGCGGGAAAATGGATCCTGAAACTGGTTTCTTGATGAATCTGCGGGACCTTTCCCGGATTATCAGGGACGAAGTGGAAGATCCTTTGGACCATAAGAATTTGAATGTGGAGGTGCCCGAGTTCCAAAATCTAAATCCCACGGTGGAGAACATCGCGATAGTAATCTGGAATAAATTGAGAAAACGGGTGGACCTAAAGTATGGAATCTCTGTCAAATTATTCGAGACCCCAAGAAACTTTGTGGTCTATACCGGTCCAGATCCTTCCTCAGCGCATTATCACTGATCCTTAAATTGTTAGTAAAAAAGGGAAAATGAACATTGATAATCAATTTCTGTTTTTTGTTCGTACCTTGCGCCAAAATTGGAAATAATTAAACTGTAAAATTTATTCATAATACAATGGCAAACGTAAGAAATTTAAAAAAGGACATCAACTATGTGTTGGGGGATATTATTGAGGCTGTCCATATATGGGAACTGACAAACCCTGATAAGGACAACACAAAAGCCGAAAAGATCATTGATGAGGCCATTCTGACTTTTGATGATTTAATTGCAAAGGTGAACCAAAGAAATGTTGAAGATAAAAAGAAGCACTTTAAATCAGTAAACGTTGAACTTGAGAAGCGAGGAAAAGATCTGATCGATCAGATAAATGCGCTATAAAAGCGTATCGACTTCTTTTGAATTTATAATTAGAGACTCCAATTCCTTCCCGTATTTGGAGTCTTTGATTTTAGGAGATAAGGCATTGTAAACGGTATCGAGGTACTTCACCTGTGAATTGGAAGCTTCGCTCAGCATTAGATAAGGAGCAATTTCGTATTCACTGTGGTTCAAGGCAAAGTTGATGGTAGCGAAATATTTACCGGAAAGAATATTTCCCTGTTTTTTATCCAATGTTGCTATAAGGGAATCGGTAGGTTCTGCCCGAGCCTTCAATCTTTGTTCTATCACATCGAGGTTTTGGGAAATATAGCGCTGTTTCAATCGGTTGTAATCCTTTAAAAGACTGTCATTTTTTGAACCGGAAATCCGGGCCGCACTACCAAAGTTTGCCAGGTTGGTTTGGATGTTAATATCCCCATTCTCGGCAAAGAATATAATTCTGTCATCGCGCAACGACCCGTCCTTTAAACGGATATATAAATAATAAATCTCTGGGCTATCTATCTTTTCCCGAAAACCAAATTCCGGATTTCCGTTCACTATCAGGGAATCTACGGTAACCAGAACTGTGTCGTCAAATTTCTGCAGCAGCAAGGTTCCTTTTTTCAGCCCTCTTACCGTTCCGGTAAGATTCATCATTTCAGGTCCCGAGGAACATCCTAGGAAGGCCATTGCCATAAAAAGTATTGACAGGGAAAAGCGCATTGTTTATTATTTTAGGCTGTTTTGGACGAGGTGGTTTTTTAAAGTTGCAAATATGGTGGATTTCCATTGAAAATGGAGGCTGAAAATAACAGAACCTGTTTGTTTACGGATTTCACCGTAATTTATAGATGACGATTCCCAAATTTCCCCCAATTGGGAGAAAGACGGTTTTATCTCGATCTCATTCACCCCTGTTAATAAATGAGACAATGTGCTGGATCAGTTCCGGCATTACCGGAAGATTGTATTGGTTATAGGTTTTGCTATTCTCCAAATCGTTTCCTTCCACTTTTTTGAATATATGGTTCATTTCGGAAATGATGGCATATTCCGCATCCGGTTTCGCCTCTTTCAGCAATTCTGCTTCCGAAACCTGAACTTGTAAATCCTTATCCCCATTTATGATCATTACTGGAATTTCCAGCTTGGCTATTTCTTCTTTGGGATTATACTGCATCCAACTAAATATAAAAGGTTGGACCTCTTTCCTAAAAATTGAGCCAAGTGCGGGGCTATAATTGTGGGATACGCCATGTACGCGCAGATCATCAAAAGCCGTACGTGCATTATCGATCAGATCCGGGGCTTGCTTGGAGAGCTGGTCCACAATCACATCGTCTATTTCCTGACCGGCCCCTGCAATGGAAATAAAACCATCAGCTCCATGTTGTGCCGCGATCATCCCAATCAATGATCCTTGACTATGGCCAATGATATAGATGCTGGAAAACCTTTTGTCTTCTTTAAAATGATTGAGGACTGCAACGGCATCATCAATAAAATCACCGAAATGGATGTTTCTTTCATCTACCGTTTTAGTTCTGATTTGTTTTACAATTCGTTTGTCATACCTAAAAGAGGCAATGCCTTTTTCATAGATTCCCTCGGCCAGAAATTTGAGGGAATTATTTTGCATCATCTGCTGGTTTCCATTGCGATCGGTGGGGCCACTGCCCGCAATAATGATTGCCAAGGGCTGTACGGCTGTGGAATCAGGAACTAACAATGTCCCATCGATCAGCGTCGTGATACTCAGGTTTTCGGAATTATATTCAGCATTTTGGGAAATACCTGTAATAATGATAAAAAGACAGAAAAACAGTGGAAATTTCATGGGTTTGAATGTTTGAAATTATTGAAGGCCACGCCGGCCTAATAGGCCACAGCTCGATTCATTTAGGTAGGTTAAATCTTCAAAAATAAGGTAATTTTTTTTCATCCCACCAAATTTGATTGGTCAACCTTGCGGCGGAAGACGCATTCGTTTTTTCCTGTTCCAATTTTTGAGGAATCTCGTTTAAAGCCCGAATTGGGTAGTATCTTTGGATACTGGTTTTAAAAATATTCAAGATGTACAAGATCACTTTCCTTTTTTTACTAGCAATGAGCATTCCTATATCCATTTCTGCCGAAGAGTGGGGAAAAACGGGCCATAGAGCGGTGGGGGAGATCGCAGAAAAACATTTGGACCGTCGAACCAAAAAGGCGGTAGCCGGTCTATTGGATGGGCATTCCCTCGCTTTCGTCGGCCCTTTTGGAGATGAAATAAAAAGTGACCATCGGTATGATTCCTTTGGATCGTGGCATTATGTCAATTTTCCTTTTGGAGAGAATTACGAGGAGCACCCAAAAAATGATGAAGGGGATATTATTATGGGAATCAAAAAATGTATAGAGGTATTGAAGCACAGGGAGACATCCAAGGCGGAAAAAAGCTTTTATCTGAAGATGTTGGTTCATTTTATGGGGGATTTGCACCAACCGCTGCATATAGGGATTGCGGACGATAAGGGGGGCAATGATTTTCAGGTGCGATGGTTCAATAGCGGCACAAATCTCCATACGGTCTGGGATACGAGAATGTTGGATAGTTATGGTATGTCCTATACAGAAGTGGCCGCCAATGCCAATGTTCTTTCAAAAGCGGAAATGGAAGCGATCAAGAAAGGAACACTATTGGATTGGATGAATGAAAGTCGTGCTCTATGTGAGGATATTTATGAAAATACTGGAGTAGGGAAGAATTTAAGCTACAACTATATGTATAAATATATGGATACCGTCCGTTTCCAACTTCAAAAAGGAGGTATTCGCCTGGCCTCTATTTTAAATGAAATCTTTGGCTAGAACGTGCTTGGTCTAATGCTGATCTGCGGTGCTTAAAAAATTTATCAGAAGGTCTTCAGCCCAGTGAGAGTCCACGTAAAAATAATATTCCAATATTATTTTTTATCATTTACGGGCTCATTTACAGGGGATTACTTTTTGGTTTTTAAGACTTTTATCTCCTAAGCTCCTGGTATGGCGAACAGTCTACATATTTTAGCCCTACTTCTTCCTCCAAAGTCTTAAATTGTATCAAGGATCTTGATCAAGTGTATAAAAAGGCCCAGTACATCAACGCGAATTGCATGGGTATTCGTAAAATAAGAAGCCACTTGGGGATTTTCAAGGCAGCATTTTCATTTTGAAGCATATGTATATGTGTCGGTAAAAAGAGAAGTAACATAATAATTATGCCCCAACCTGCTATCTCTTGTGAATTCTTGTTCATTATCATAAAACCAAGAGCCATTTCAAGAATCCCGCTTAAAAGAGCCACTGTTGCAGGGGCGGGGATATACGGGGGAATTATTCGTTCATAAAGCTTGGGTTTTCTAAAATGGTTCATCCCTGCTAGTACGAAAAGGATTCCTATTAAATATTGGTGCCAGGGCAACATGCGGTTTTATATTTTGGGTTTAAAAGTACTTAATTTTGCATATCTGGAAATTAAAAAGCCCCCCGATTTCGGGAGGCTTTTACAACGGGAATTTAATTTTTACTATTCTTTTATCAAGCGCTTAATGGTGCTTGCACTTTCACCCGTTATCTGCACAATATACACACCTGAGGCCAAGGTAGAGATGTCCACCGCTTTCTCTCCGTTCATGGAACGAAGGTCAATTTGGTTGATCTTTTTACCGTTGATATCAAAGATTATCATATTGTCCAGGGCAATATTGGTCTTGTTTACAAGACTGACAATATTTTTCACAGGGTTGGGATAAAGGGCAAGACCTGATTCCAGGTTGTTGTCCTCAATTCCTACCTCAACAGAATCCACGGTGAGTTCAAAACTGCAAGTGGAAATGTTTCCATATTCATCCTCTGCGGTCAAGGTTATAGTATGGACTCCGTCTGTTAATGCAGTTCCCGCTCCAGGATCCTGGGTGGTAATGATAACAGGATCATCGGTACAATTGTCGATTGCGGTTGCTTCTCCGGTTGCGAAATAATCCGGTAAGATATAGAACAGATTACCTGCTCCCGGATCGACGGTCTGGTTGGCAGGACAGCTAATTTCCGGCGCAAGGGTATCCACCACATTTATCAGGGCTGTACAGGAAGATACGTTTCCACTGGTATCGCTTACGAAAACAGTTACTGAAATCGTTTCCCCAATGTCTGCACAAGATACCTGTGGCACGTCCACAGCTACCGTGCTGATGCCGCACGCCTCATCTATGTTCTGGATCAATGTGTAAGGATCTATATTCGCCGTTCCATCCTCGCCGAGCGAGATATTAATCGCTGAGACGGTGGTGATCTCATAATCAAGCTGGAAGTTATCAATTCCTGCACCATAAGACCAACCTCCCTCATCATCATAGATAAACCGAACTTGGAAAGCTGAATTTAGATATGGCGTAACGTCCAGAACTCCTGTATTTGTCGGATTTGTGTTGACTTCCACGCTAAATACCTCTACCCAGTTGCTGCCGTCAAACACTTCCGCAGTCATTTTTCCATCTCCGATAAATTCCTGATTGGCATAATCAAAGGAAATTCCAGCAGTGTTGGAGGCGGAAATATCATAAACAGGAGAATATAGCGTCGCCATATTTATGGAGCCACTGCCCGCTGCATCGTCATTAAAAATAGCTGCTCGTGAAGTGAAGCTGCCTCCAGTGGGCATAGAACCTGAGCCGAAACTCCAGTTTTGGCTTCCCGTATTTATTACGGTTGTCCATCCAGTTGGAATGGAGGTGCTCTCAAAATCCTCGATAATTGAGACAGGACCCGGTGTTCCCGCACAAGTAATAACTGGAGCAATGTTGTCTATAACATTTACCACGGCCATACAGGTGGAACTGTTCCCGCTTGCATCGGTCACGGTTACCTCAATGATATTCTGTCCAAGATCTGCACAAGTGAAATCGACGCCTGATCCGGGGCCTCCCACATAATGCAGGGTGCCATTAAAGACACGCGGAGAAAACACAGGACTGGTAAAAGGAGCATTTGTTGCCCCTCCCAAGGCCAAGGATAGATCATCATTGGAGTAATTTTCGTTTGTTCCGTTGCCATTGGTATAATAATGTGAATGTGTGGCATCCAGCACCAAGGCCATTCCATAGGTAGTATTGGCAGAAAGTGTAATGGGGCTTGCCAGTACAGCATTGGAAGGGTTCCCCTGTCCTGCGCCAACGCCTTCGGCTGTGGAGGATAAGGTCCACGCACCTTGGTTAGCCTCATTCCCCACTGAGGTACCTTCAATGGTATAGACGTCCATAGAAAAGGCATTGGTGGCGTCGGTATTGATATCGATTTCGGTAATTTCAATATCTGTTGGACCTACGGTTATATCAAAATAAACCGCACCTCCAGGGCTTCCATTATTTCCTGAGGCGTAAAGAGTGCTCAAAGATCCTGTGACCCCGCCTCCAGTTCCTGCGGCGGTAACGGTATAATTACAGGCTTCTATAACGCTTGTCAAGAGATCGTTCGGCGAGATGGAGGCCTGTCCATTGGCATCTAGAAATACGTCCAAGCCACCGCCCGAAGCCGCTTCGTAATTGAGCACAAAATTATCCACTCCTGCGCCCCAAGACCATCCTCCTTCATCGTCATAGATAAAGCGTACCTGCAAGTTGGGATTTGCGTATGCCGAAATGTCCAGGGCTCCTGTATTTACAGGGCCAGTGATTCCATCAAACATAAAAACTTCTTGCCAAGCCGTACCATCAAATACCTCTGCGGTCAACTTGCCATCGTCCAGGTAAGTTTGATTGGCATAGTCGAATGAAATTTCTGCTGAAACAGCGCCTGTCAAATCGTAAACTGGTGTAGTTAGCCGAGCGACATTTGTGCTACCACTACCGGCCGCATCATCATTAAAGATGGCAGCATTGGTCGTAAAATCCGGACCTGTGGGCATATCACCCGATCCGAAAATCCAATCGCTATTTCCTGCCATAATCTCCGTGGTCCATCCAGCAGGAACGGTGCTGGCCTCAAATTCCTCGGTTATTGTAAAGATTCCGAAGCCGCCTACACAAGCTATAATTGGAGCGGTGACATCCTGTACAGTAACGGTTGCGGTACAGGTAGATGAGTTTCCTACACTATCAGTAACGGTAAGGGTAACTGTATTAGGTCCGACCATGGAGCAATCAAAGGATGAAATATCCAGACTCATTGAATCTATACCACAATTATCAGTAGAGCCGTTGTCTATGTCCGCAGCACTGATGTTGGCTGTTCCAGTAATAGGATCCAGGTCGATGGTAATATCCTGGCAGACTGCTATTGGAGCTTCATTATCCACAACGGTTACTTCAAATTGGCAAGTAGCGGTGTCGCCATTGCTGTTCGTGGCCGAAAATTCCACTATGGTTGTTCCTACGGGGAAAAGACTTCCGCTTTCCGGACCACTGGTCTGGGTTGTGGGGATAACCCCATCTACCGGATCGATTGCGACAGCAGGGCTGAAATTCACAACGGCGGCACAAAGTCCAGGATTGTTGTTGGACGTAATGTCTGCAGGACAGACTATGACGGGAGGAGTCCCTCCGCCGCCAGAAGCCTGGACATTGACGGTGTAATCCTCTACTTCACCATAGGTGAATGTACCACAGGGATTGGGCGTGGATTCTTGCCAACCTACTTTTACCCGCATACGGGTCTCTCCCAGGGTTGCGCCCGCAGGTACGGTAATGTTCATAGTGTGCGGGCCTGGACTTGAAGTGGCCGTGGCAAGGGTATAGACTTCACCCGCATCATCCAAAACTCCATTTTGATCCCAATCAATAAAGGCATAAACATAGTCACTGCCATCAGCCGTTATCGTTACCGAAATTTGATCGGTACCACCCTGTGTGACATTGGCCACTTGGTCCGTAAAGTCAGTATATCCGGTATGGGTGGCAGTAGTGTTGTTTATACCGGCATAGGTTACATTGGTAATATTTTCCCAAGTGACATTGGTTGCCTGTCCGGGACAATAAAAAACAGGAATAGTTCCTGCTTCTCCATCGCCAATAACATTTAGAATAAGGTCTTGTGATATACTCAAATTAGCAAAGGGGGTAGGTGTCGGGGCACCACATACTTCAGCCATAATCCAACTTTCTCCCATAAAGCCGTCATTATTACATCCAAAACGCATGTTGTGCGTATCGGTTCCATCATCAACCAGCTTCAGTTCAACAACCATTTTTTGACCTAACGGTACGGTGGCTGTAAGAGGAACTGAAACTATGGTTGCCGCCTGGGCGGAGGTTGCCGTATGGACGGCAGTGCCCTGCAAGGTCATTGTGCCTGTAGGAAAATCTCCCATCGAGGACCAGACGTTAACGGTAATGGGAAAAGAGGAAGGGGTGCTAATGGTGCCGATGGCAAACTCAACGCTTTCCACTTCAAAATCACTGACTATTCCAAAATGATTTTCCAGATCAAAGTCCACATAAAGCGAATTATCTCTAAAACTCGTAGGCGACGCACAGGCGATTTCGAGACCCGGCGAAATATTTTGGGTGACATTGTAGGTTATCACCTGTGGTGACATGGTTCTTGCGGAACCATTATTAACGGTGGTCATTCCTGCGAGAGGACCTATCACGGGCTGGCCATTTTGCCCACCTGGTGCTGTGAGGGACGATTGCGCTTCCATTATAGGAATCGTTAAACACATACACAGAAATGTGAAGAGTGTAATTTTTGTCATAATTAAAAGGTATTAAAGTTAGAGGTTTAAAGATATGTTAATTATGTGATATATTCCAAATTTTTTCAGAAACTATTTATCGATTAGGTCGTTAAGGAATTCCATAAGGGAAAAACCAGAATTTTTACGCCGAAAAATCTAGGCTCAGAAAACGATGAATAGTTCATAGATGTCCAGTAATTATTGGGGGTTGGAACAAGATCGGATTGAGGGAAGTAGTAGTTGTTTTCCTTTATAAAAATATATCCAGGAATTTTGTGTTCCTCCGCTTTGGCCAAATATGGGATTAAAAAAAGCCATTTCCCATGTCCGGAAATGGCTTTTTAGCTTAGTTGATAATTGACATCTATTTTATCATCTCGTAACTACGTTTGATAAAGGCGGTTAGTTCTTCCCCTTTTAAAAGATTCTTGCTCAATCGTGCCAAATCCAGGGCTTGGTTCACCAAACGTTCTTTTTTCTTCTGGGTCCTGGAGTTGAGAATTTCGCTCACCAGTTCGTGATTGGTGTTCACGATAAGGTTATACATTTCAGGAAAACCTCCCATTCCGAACATTCCGCCGCCACCTGTTCTTTGCATATCTTTCATCCGGCGCATAAATTCAGGTTCGGTAATGATAAAGGGACTGGCGTTGCTATCCATGGCTTCCAATTGAACACTGAATTTTTCCTTCGGAACAACTCCCTCCAGAAAGGTTTTTAATGTTTCCTTTTCCTCATCCGAAAGTTTTGAAATTTGCGCATCGTCCTTATTTATCAAGTTGTCTATGTGATCACTGTCCACACGCACAAAGGAAATTTTTTCCGATTCACTTTCTACTTTTTGAAGCAGGTGGGTAATAATCGGAGAATCCAACAGTAAAATGGTATATCCTTTTTCCTGTGCAGTTTCAATATATGAATGCTGCTCTTCCCTGTTGGAAGCGTAAAGAATCACCAAGTTCTCCTCCTTATCGGTCTGGTTATCCTTAATTTTTTCCTTCAATTCGGAAAAGGTAAAATAATTTCCTTCCACCGTAGGATACAATGCAAAATCCTGGGCCTTTTCATAAAACTTGTCCTCGGTCAACATTCCGTATTCGATAACAATTTTGATGTCGTCCCATTTCTTTTCAAAGCCTTCGCGATCTTTTTTGAAAAGACTCTTGAGTTTGTCGGCCACTTTGCGGGTAATATAGCTTGAAATCTTTTTGACGGCCCCATCTGCCTGCAAATAGCTTCGCGACACGTTGAGGGGAATATCGGGACTGTCGATAACCCCGCGCAACATGGTCAGGAATTCGGGAACTATGCCCTCCACATTATCCGTTACGAATACCTGATTTTGATAGAGCTGAATCTTGTCTTTCTGGATGCTCATATCGTTGGTCATCTTCGGAAAGTACAGAATCCCGGTTAAATTGAAGGGATAATCTACGTTCAGATGGATATGGAATAGGGGCTCCTCAAACTGCATGGGGTACAGTTCGCGGTAGAATTGCTTGTAATCCTTATCCTCAAGCTCCGTAGGCTGCTTGGTCCATGCTGGATTTGGATTGTTTATAATATTGTCCACCTCCTGGGTGGGTGCCTTATCCTCTTCTTTGGCACCTTCCGGTTTTGGGAGGGTATCGGTGCGGGTTCCGAATTTAATCGGAATGGGCATAAACTTATTGTATTTTACCAAAAGCTCACGGATCCGGGTTTCCTCCAAAAATTCGGTGGAATCATCCGCAATGTGAAGTATTATTTCAGTGCCTCTTTCCTTTTTGTCGGTTTCAGTCAAGGTAAATTCTGGGGAGCCATCGCATTCCCAATGTACTGCGGGCTCATCTTTATAACTTTTGGTGATTATCTCTACTTTTTTGGCCACCATAAAGGCAGAGTAGAATCCAAGTCCGAAATGCCCAATAATGCCGGCATCCTTGCCATCCTTGTCCTTGTATTTTTCGATAAATTCCTCGGCTCCTGAAAAAGCGATTTCGTTGATGTATTTTTTAACTTCTTCTGCGGTCATCCCAATTCCCTGGTCGATGATCCGAAGCTCCTTTTTCTTCTTGTCCAATTTCACCTCAATGATTGGGTTGCCATATTCTACGCCACTGGCTTCGCCTATATTGGTCAGGTGCCTCAATTTTAAAGTGGCGTCTGTTGCGTTGGAGATTAGCTCGCGCAGAAAAATTTCATGGTCGCTGTACAAAAATTTCTTGATCAGTGGAAAAATATTATCTACTGATACATTGATAGTTCCTTTGCTCATTTTATTTGTGATTTATTGTTGTTTTCTATTTTTTTCTGTGAAGTGAATATTTAAACCAGTGCAAATATTTTCTCTTTTGTTGCTCCTTGTCATCTCCTCTTTCCAACTTGTCAAATAAAATACCATCCTTTATTGGCTGACAGGATGTCACTTTCAAGGTTTCATAAAAAGAGGGCGAATCAAAACTTTAATGAAGGTTTTTTTTTGTGGCAGTTGGTTCATTACTTGGGCAATACGTATCTTTACGGCCCAACAAATCTAGGAACCATGGCTACAAACCCGTCAACCAAGGAATCTGCCCGAAATATTTCCAAAGATGTGATAATTTCATGTTATATGGAACAGGTACTGGATGAAGAACGTATTCCCACCAGTGTTTTGAGGTTCTGTAATAACCACAATATTACGGAAGCCGAATTTTACTCCTATTTTGGTTCCTTTGAAGGCATCCAACTGGAAATTTGGAACACATTCTTTAAACAGACGGTGGAATTGGTGAACATACATGAATCCAATCACACTTTTTCCGATCAAGAGAAAATGGTGACGTTTTTCTCCACTTTCTTTGAAATGCTCGTGCCCTATAGGAGCTATGTACTTTTCACCTTGAACGAAAATCGGGATATTCTACAAAACCTGCGGCAGCTAAAAGGGTTGAGACTGCATGTAAAGAATTTTGCCGCTGGCCTGATTGCGAAAAAAAATGAGGAGCAGGATATAAGGCTATTAAAGCAGCCCCTTACCTTATTCTCTGAAGGTGCGTGGTTACAAACCTTATTTCTTTTAAAATATTGGATGGATGACAATTCTGCCAAATATGAAAACACGGATGTCGCGATCACAAAGTCCGTTCGGGCTATTTTTGAAGTGTTCAATACGGCACCTTGGGAAAGTGTATTGGATCTTGGGAAATTTTTATGGAGGAAAAATAGGTTATAAGGAATCGGTAGATAACAACCAGAAACAGAATCCAAAGGACCCAAAAATTGACCACCGATGAAAAGTGGGAGACAATTACTTCCGGATGGTACTTTTTCTTGAGTTGATCCGGGCCCTGATGAGAAATCGGCAATTATAAAGGGCATTTAAACTTTAACAAAACTTTGTTGAACCCATTAACATTAGGAACGAAGGAGGATGGATATCTTTACAAAGAATAATTGAATATAAAATTGCTATGAAAAAGTAAAAATATTCTATTATTTAATTGGTTAGGTTGTTTAAGAAGGGCGTAAGGAATTGCGCCCTTCTTTATTTTTGGTGGGCTACAATCCAGGTCACAATCCTCGTTCTTCAGCCCAGGTTTTAACCTTCAAAATATCTTTCCAAAAAAGGAAGTATATAGTTACCTTGCCACAAAGATTTAAAAAAATATAGGATGTATAGTTCAAGAATTACTGGTTTGGGATTTTATGTTCCTGAAAATGTGGTCACTAACAACGACCTGTCAAAATTAATGGACACCAGTGATGCCTGGATCCAGGAGAGGACGGGAATAAGGGAAAGACGGCACATAACAAAGGGGGATGGCAATTCCACCTCCATTATGGGTGCAAAGGCCGCGAGGATCGCCTTGGAGCGAGCCAATCTTTCAGCTGGAGATGTGGAGATGATTGTTTTTGCCACCTTGAGTCCAGATCTATATTTTCCCGGAGGCGGGGTAGAGATTCAGGAAATGCTGGATATGCCCACAATCCCCGCTTTGGACATACGCAATCAGTGCAGCGGTTTTATCTATGCGCTCTCGGTAGCCGATCAATTTATTAAGACTGGGATGTACAGGAACATTTTGGTCATTGGGAGCGAAAACCACAGTGGCGGACTCGATTTCTCTGATCGCGGCCGTTCGGTTTCGGTGATTTTCGGCGATGGCGCAGGCGCTGCCATCGTGTCGAGAAATGAATCCCAAAAGGGAAGGATATTATCTACCCACCTGCACAGTGAGGGGAAATATAAAAAGGAACTCATGTTGGAAGGTCCCAGTACCGAATATTGGGTGCCGCAGCTTATTGAGGACAACCCACAGGAAGATATTCCCTATTACCCTACCATGAACGGCCAGTTTGTTTTTAAACATGCCGTAGTGCGGTTTGCAGAGGTTATCCAGGAAGGTCTTGAAGCGAACAATCTGGAAGTAAACGATATTGATCTGTTGATACCCCATCAGGCCAATCTTCGGATCTCCCAATTTATCCAACAAAAATTGAAATTGACAGATGATCAGGTTTTCAACAACATTCAGAAGTATGGAAATACCACGGCAGCGTCCATCCCCATAGCACTTACCGAGGCATGGGAAGCAGGAAGGATAAAACAGGGCGATCTAATTGTGTTGGCGGCCTTTGGAAGTGGTTTTACCTGGGGCAGCGCTATCATCCGGTGGTAGTTCCGGTTTTGGAAATATTTACCTCCAGAACTTTAATCCCGAACTCTTTGGACAATTCAAACCCATACAAAAACAAACCCGAAGTTTGTTTGCTTCGGGTTTGACCTTTGTCGGAATTAATCAACACT
>CAYXDM010000012.1:0-24171 GCA_964463595.1 uncultured Aequorivita sp.
GATGGCTTAGGAGTCCCGGGTAATAGACCTTCTCCACCAAAGGATGCTTCTCCAGCCATAGAGCAATCGTTTCGGCATTCTCATTATGGGCCTTCACGCGAATGGCCATGGTTTTCATGCTTCGCTCCAAAAGCCAGACCGTGTAATCGCTCAGATTGCCTCCCAGATTTTTTGCCAGGTTCCATATTATTTTTATATGTTTATCACTACCAGCAACGGCTCCGGCACAAATATCGCTGTGTCCGCCCATATATTTGGTAGCACTGTGGACCATAATATCAATTCCAAAATCTGCCGGGGTCTGGTTTATGGGAGTAGCGAAGGTATTGTCGATTACGGATATTAAGCCATTTTTTGATGCCAGGGATGCAATCATTTCCAGATCGGTGATCCGCATCAATGGATTGGAAGGAGTTTCAATAAAAATCAGCTTGGTATTATCATTTATGATTTCTGAAAAATCCTTTTCGGAAAATCCTTTTGCAAAAGAGTAGCCAATTCCGAATTTATCAAATTCCTCCACCACAAAATTGTAGGTGCCCCCATATAAGGTCTGGGGAAGAACTACGTGATCCCCTTGCCGTAAAAAAGCCAACAACGTCGTGCTTATTGCGGCCATTCCACTTCCGAATATCAAAGCGCTTTCCGTTTTTTCCAGCCGGGCTATTTTCTTGCTCAACGCCTCTTGGTTGGGAGTGTTGAAATAGCGCGGATAACGTTTTACCTCCACATCTTCGTATGCATAACTACTGGACATGAACAACGGGGAGATGGCTCCTTTAAACTGTTTGTCCTCTATTTCGCCAATATGGGTGCAAATGGTATTGGGACCGGGATTTTTTAATTTCATATTCTCGAATGTTTTATAACTTAAAGATATCACTTTAAATTACTATCCATTAATAGGAACAGAAGTTTCAATAGTCAAAAGAATGGGATACTTGCGACACGGCGGAATAAGTTTTTTCCCGCATACAAAGGTATGATTCTTAATACATACTTAAAAATAAATGAATTAATACGATAATCAGCTGATAAGGTGCAAATCCAAATTTAAGATTTGTAATTTTTGGGAGAATCCTGAAAAATAATATCCAATTCCACTTTAAAAATCAAAACAGATGAAAACCATAATTGTACCGATCGATTTTTCCGAACATTCCGAATATGCCCTACATGCAGCTTCCATTCTGGCAAAACAACAGAATGCCGATATTCTTGCGCTTCATATGCTCGAACTAACTACGGTCCACGCCTACGGTGAGCAGACACAGGCCGATTTTATGGAAAGAGCATTGTTCTATACAAAAATGGCAGAAAGGAAATTCAGCGAATTTTTAGCTAAAGACTATTTACAGGGAATTTCAATAACTCCCATTATTCGCCGTTTCAAGGTTTTTAGCGAACTCGGCGAAGTGGCCAGGGATAAGAATGCCGATCTAATTGTTATGGGATCTGGAGGTTCAAGTGGGATAAGAGGTTTTTTTATAGGTTCCAACACCGAAAAAGTTGTTCGTAATTCTGAAATACCGGTTTTGGTCATTAAGGAAAAATTGTTGGATTGGAACATAAAAAGGGTGGTCTTCGCCACGGATTTTTCAGATGAGGCAACTCCGTCCTTCCTAAGGGCAACCCGTCTGTTGGATTCGTTGAATGCGGAAATCCACCTGCTATACGTAAATCTTCCGGGCGATGGTTTTAAAAACACCGATGAGATGGAAGAGGCCGTAGAAAACTTCCTTCAAAAGGCCGATGGGAATTTGCACAGACTAAAGGATGTGCGTTATATAGCAGACAAATCCGCGGAAAAGGGGATTTTGAAATATTCCCAAAAAGTCGATGCCGATATGATTGCCCTTACAACCCGTGGCCGTACGGGCCTTGCTCATTTCTTTGAGGGCAGTATTTCGGAGGACCTGGCAAATCGGTCACACTTTCCAATCCTGACCTTTCGGATGGGATAATTTCCTTCGGAACTTTACTAAAGATAATCTCGCTTTCAATAGCCTATTTTCCGAATGGTATTGATACCATTTGGTTCTGTAAACGGGCAGGGGGCTCTTCTCTTATTGCAAAACGATTTGGCTAAAATTCCATACCTGCTTGAATTCTCCTGCTCCATTTGTATATCTTTACGTAAAAATGAAAATAGCCTAATGAAATTACTTCTAACGCACATAAAGGAATTGCTGCAGGTCCGCGAAAACTGTCCCGAAAAACTGTCGGGGGATCAAATGAAAGAGCTTCCCAGCCTGAAAAATGCCTGGCTATATATTGAAAATGGTCTTATCAGGGATTACGGCACAATGGATAAAATGGGAAAGCATACTGGGTTTAAAACACTCGATTGCTCTGGAAAAACCGTGCTTCCTGCTTGGTGCGACAGCCATACACATATTGTATATGCAGGGAATCGAGAACAGGAATTTGTCGATAGAATAAGAGGGCTGAGTTATCAGGAAATTGCCGAAAAGGGCGGAGGGATTGTTAACAGCGCCAAGAAATTGCAACATACATCCGAAGAGGATCTGTACGAACAATCTGCAAAACGTGTAAAGGAGGTAATGCGATTGGGAACGGGAGCAATTGAAATAAAAAGCGGCTATGGTCTCACAGTTGATGCCGAACTAAAAATGCTTCGGGTGGCGAATAATTTAAAGGATGAATTTCCCATTGAGATTAAAACTACTTTTTTGGGAGCCCACGCAATTCCCACACAATATAAAAATGACAAAAATGCCTATCTGGACGAAATATGTCAAAAAATGCTTCCCCAAGTAACCCAGGAAAAACTTGCAGATTATGTGGATGTATTTTGTGAGGAAGGATATTTTTCAGTGGCAGATATGGAGCATATCCTTTCTGAAGCAAAAAACTATGGGCTTACTCCAAAGGTACATGTGAACCAGTTTAACAGTATAGGCGGAATTGCGGCTGCCGTAAAGCACAATGCTTTGAGCGTAGATCATTTAGAAGTTATGACCGACGAGGACATGGCGGTCCTCAAGAACACTGGCACCATGCCGGTCGCACTTCCGTCCTGTTCGTTTTTTTTGGGAATCCCCTACGCTCCGGGAAGAAAAATGATCGACCTAGGCCTTCCCCTTGCATTAGCAACAGATTATAATCCTGGTTCCACCCCCAGCGGGAACATGAACTTTGTGGTAGCCACTGCCTGTATAAAGATGAAATTGACCCCAGAAGAGGCCATAAATGCTGCCACCATCAATGGCGCTTATGCCATGGGTCTGAGCCATACCCACGGAAGTATAACCAAGGGGAAAAAGGCGAATCTAATAATAACCAAGGAAATCCCTTCCTATGGATATCTGCCCTACGCCTTTGGCAGTAACCTGATCGATAAGGTAATCATAAATGGATCTGAGGTAAAATGAAAATATTGAATGTTTATTCGGAAAATGATATTTCCGCCATCGTCAATAATAGGATAGGAGAGACCAAATTTGGCGAGAAAGTTTCCTTTGTTTCTTCCCTTGCAGAGATCCATGACCACCCATCAAAATTTGTCCTTCTGGGAATTCCGGAAGATATCGGGGTGCGTGCCAATTATGGCAAGCCCGGTACATCGAGCGCTTGGGCGGCGGCCCTGGCAAGTTTGCTCAATATCCAGTTTAACAATCTGACCAATGCCGAAGATGTGATCCTCCTGGGTGAAATAGACTGTGAGGTCCAAATGGAACAAGCTGCTTCCATAACAAATAGGGAGGATCATTTTGCAGAAGAATTGGGCGGATTGGTTTCGCAGATCGACCATAAGGTGTCCCATGTTATACAGGAAATAATTAGAGCAGGGAAATTTCCTATTGTGATTGGAGGAGGGCACAATAACAGTTATGGAAATATAATGGGGGTTTCAAAGGGATTAAATGTGAAAATAAACTGCATTAATTTTGATGCCCATACAGATTTTCGGGCCCTGGAACATAGGCACAGTGGCAATGGCTTTTCTTACGCCTTTGAGGAAGGATACCTCGATAAATATTTTGTGTTCGGGCTTCATAGGAATTATACCTCCCATTCCGTTTTTGATTCAATGGGAAAATATCCAGAAAACATTAATTTTAATTTCCTTGAGGATATTTCGGTAAACCAGTTAATCTCCTTTTCCGAAGCCATGGAGGAGGCCAGGCTTTTTTGTTGTGACAGTGACTTTGGAATAGAACTGGATATGGATGCAATCGCGGGTATGGGAAGCAGTGCTGTGTCGCCAAGTGGGTTTTCGGTTTCCGAGGCGAGAAAATTCGTGTCGTATTTCTCGGGATTGGAAAATGCCCGTTATCTACATATTTGTGAAGGCGCTCCTTCCATGGGGATTTTTCCGAATCAGGTAGCAAAGACAATTGCTTTTCTAATAAGTGATGCTATTGCCATTTCGTCTAATTTTTGAAAGGATTTTCGCCGCGATTGATAAAAAAGATCGGTGAATTCGTCACCTTAATTTCACTACTAAAAATGAAACTAGTATTTGCCACCCACAACCAAAATAAGTTTTCCGAAGTGAAGGCAATGCTTCCGGACTCTATTCAATTATTGAAATTGGACGATATAGGGTGTACCGAGGAAATTGCAGAAACCGCCGATACCATTGAGGGCAATGCCATTTTGAAAGCGAATTATGTGCGGCATAACTATAACGTGGATTGTTTTGCAGATGATACCGGATTGGAGGTGGAAGCACTCGACAATGAACCCGGTGTGCTTAGCGCACGCTACGCCGGAAATTCACACGATTCGGCGGCGAATATCAAAAAACTGCTAAAAAACCTTGAGGGCAAGGAAAACCGATCGGCCCGTTTCAAAACCGCCATTGCCCTGTGCACCAAACATGGAAACGATATGTTTGTAGGGATATGTGAAGGTGAAATAATAAAGGAACTTCGAGGTCAAGCAGGTTTTGGATATGATCCCATTTTCATACCTAAGGGATTTGACAAAACCTTTGCCGAAATGACGCTGTCACAAAAAAGCGAGATCGGACATAGAGGTAAGGCCATGAGGAAATTGATAGAGCATCTTATAGTACATTTCGGTCATTGATGTATTCTTCCTTCATACTGCAATAAAGAAGTTATCAAGAAACCAATCATCCAAAACCTGAGCATCCATCGCCCAGCACCCAGTACGCAGGAAATTCCTTCCAATTTTATTTTGGAACAAGGACCGAAAAAGGAATAATCATTTCCTGTAAAGATACGCCCCCATGCTGATAGGTATTCCGGTAATAACTCACGTAATGGTTGTAGTTATTTGGATATGCGAAAAAATAGTCGCCTTTGGCAAAGATAAATGAGCTACTCATGTTGATGGACGGCAGATGTATTTTTTTTGGATCCGGGGCCGCCAGGACCTCCTTATCCTCATAGGTAAGGCTCCGGCCGGTTTTATACCGCAAATTTAGGCTGGTATTTTTATCTCCAATGACCTTGGAGGGGTTTTTTACATTGATCGTACCGTGATCGGTGGTTATGATAAGTTTAAAGCCCAAGCGCGCAGCCTGTTGGATTATTTCCAGCAAAGGCGAATTCTTGAACCAACTCTGGGTCAACGATCTATAGGATTTATCGGTGGATGCCAATTCCTTGATTACTTCCATTTCCGTTTTGGAGTGGGAGAGCATATCCACAAAATTATAAACCACAACGGTCAAATCCTCATTCTTATGGGTCCTGAAATTTTCCACAAGTTTCTTTCCCTGTTTTTGGCTCGATATTTTATGGTAGCTCCAATCGAGTTTTAGGCCGAGCCTTTTCAGCTGTGCAGCAAAAAATTCCTCTTCCTGCATATTCTTTCCGCCCTCATCTGTATCATTTAACCATAAATCTGGGTGCAGTCTTTGCATTTCAAGGGGCATCAATCCCGAAAAAATGGCATTTCGCGCGTACTGGGTGGCAGTGGGAAGGATACTGAGGAAAAGTTCCTCGGAAGTTTTTTTATAGAAGTTGGCCATAACGGGTTCCAAGGCTTTCCATTGATCCAGCCTCAAGTTGTCCACCACCACCAAAAGGGTAGGTGTTCCTTTCTGGATCTGTGGCTGTATTTTTTCCTTAAAGAGGGTATGGCTCATCACGGGAGCCCCATCCTGTTCTTCAAACCAACGGGGATAATTTTTGTCGACAAATTTGAAAAATTGGTTGTTGGCCTCAACTTTTTGCGATTCCAGGATTTCGAACATTCCGGGATCTTCTATATTTTCAAGTTCCAATTCCCAGTAGACCAGTTTTTGATAAAGATCCTTCCACTCCTGTATACTGTTCACCGTGGAAAGGTCCATCGCGATCTTTCGGAACTCCTGCTGATAATTGGATGTTGTTTTCTCGGATATCAACCGACTATTATCGAGGTTTTTCTTTAAGCTCAG
This sequence comes from uncultured Aequorivita sp., assembly GCA_964463595.1. Lineage (GTDB taxonomy): Bacteria > Bacteroidota > Bacteroidia > Flavobacteriales > Flavobacteriaceae > Aequorivita. The sequence goes on from CAYXDM010000012.1 coordinate 6,380, forward strand.
CAAGATCTGGTTCGGATTCACCGGTTTTATTAGATAATCGGCTATTTTGGATCCTATCGCTTCTTCCATTATGTATTCCTCTTCGCTCTTTGTTATCATCACTACCGGAAGAGCGGGTTGCATTTCCTTAATTTCGGAAAGAGTTTCAAGACCCGTAAGACCAGGCATGTTTTCATCCAGAAAAACGATGTCAAAGGTTTCAGTTCTAATTTCCTCCAGAGCTTCCATTCCACTTTTGGCCGTGGTAACTCCATAATTCTTGTTTTGCAAAAAGAGAATGTGAGGTTTTAGCATATCTATTTCATCATCCACCCACAGTATTTTTATATCGCTCATATATGTATATTTGTTTTACGATTAAAGTTTCTTGCGCTGGATAACTAGGGCAATTCCGGTTTGCGAAATTTGCTGTTCCAGCGGAGAATCCGTTCAAAAATAGGCCTGAATCAACTCAAAAAAATAATGAGGCTATTAATTAAAAGTTAAAGTTTGAAGACCTTACCCAAGCTCAAGATCATAAACGATCCAATCTATGGTTTTATTACCATTCCCAGTGTTTTGGTATTTCAATTATTGGAGCATCCCTATTTTCAGAGACTGCGAAGAATTTCCCAAATGGGGTTTTCTTATATAGTTTATCCTGGGGCCCACCACACCAGGCTGCACCACGCCCTGGGAGCCATGTTTTTGATGCAAAAAGCTGTCCAGGCCCTGAGATCAAAAAAAGTGGTTATTTCCCCTGAGGAGGAAGAAGGTTTGTACATAGCTATTTTGCTTCATGATATTGGTCATGGTCCATTTTCACATGCCATGGAGCGTAGTATCGTAATGGACGTGACACATGAGGATATTTCACTGCTTTTTATGGAATCCCTGAACAGAAGTTTTAACGGGCAACTATCCCGTGCCATCCAAATATTCAAGGGAGAATATCCACGGAAATTTCTTCACCAACTGGTTTCGGGCCAATTGGATATGGATCGGTTGGATTATCTAAAACGGGACAGCTTTTATACGGGCGTCTCGGAAGGCACGGTAAATTCCCAGAGGCTCATCGCCATGCTGAATGTGCGGAACGATGCTCTGGTGGTAGAGGAAAAAGGAATCTACTCCGTCGAAAACTTTCTCGTTGCCAGAAGGTTGATGTATTGGCAGGTATATCTGCACAAAACAGGGGTGGTGGCCGAACAATTGCTCGTTCGCGTCTTAAAACGGGCTAAACAACTTTCGGCATTGGGAATGGAACTTCCCGCAAGTAAACCGCTTCGATTTTTTCTGCAAAATGATATCCGATTGAAGGATTTTTCTGACGAAGTGCTCTATACCTTTTCCCAACTGGACGATAGTGATATCGTATCAGCAATGAAATCCTGGATAGACAATCAGGATTTTGTGCTTCGGAATCTGTGTAAAATGCTCCTGTTTAGGAATCTGCTCAAGATAAAAGTAAGGACAAAACCGTTTTCTGTCGAGAAAATCAGTGCTAAAAGAGATGATTTTGCCAAATCTCACGGGATTACCGAGCAGGAGGCCTCGTATTTTATATTCACCGGCGAGCTGGAGAACCAGGCATACAGTATGGAAAAAGATACCATAAACCTGTTGAGAAAAAATGGGAAAATTGTGGATGTGGCAAAGGCGAGTGATCAATTGAACCTTGAGGCTTTATCAAAACTGGTGGTGAAGTACTATATGTGTTATCCAAAAAACAATAGAGATAGCTAAGTGGACTATGTCTTTTTTTCTATTTTTGCAGGAGTGAAAAATATACAGGTGCAATAAAATCATTGTACGAAACAATACCTTACATTACATTGCATCTTTTTGAACGGATCGAGAGAAAATTTTCAATTCACCTCATGAAATTTACAGCTGGCCAAATAGCAGAAATACTGAATGGAACCGTAGAGGGCGATGAGGATGTTGTGGTGTGGAACCTGGCGAAGATAGAAGAGGGAAGTGAAGGAAGTTTAACCTTTCTGGCAAATCCGAAATACACACATTATTTATATTCCACAAAAGCTTCCATTACCATAGTTAACTCTGATTTTGTAGCGACCAATAAATTTGCGACCACGCTGATCCGGGTTGAGAATGCCTATAAGTCATTTTCACAGCTGTTGGAATACTATAACCAGGTAAAAAACCAAAAGACTGGAATTGAAAATCCTGCTTTTATTTCAGACAGTGCGGAATATGGAAACAATCTTTACCTGGGGGCTTTTGCCTATTTGGGCGAAAATGTAAAAATTGGAGACAATGTAAAGATCCATCCCCATGTCTATATAGGAGATAATGTGTCCATTGGCGATAACACCATTCTATTTCCGGGAGCAAAGGTATATTCGGAAACGGTTGTGGGTAAATACTGTATAATCAACAGTGATGTAGTTATTGGTGCGGATGGTTTTGGGTTCACGCCAAATGAAGCGGGTGAGTACCATAAGGTGCCGCAGATAGGAAATGTAATTCTTGAGGACAATGTGGACATTGGTCCTGGCACCACGATTGATCGTGCCACTATGGGTTCCACAATCATTAAAAAGGGTGTAAAACTGGACAATCAAATCCAGATTGCCCATAATGTCAGCATTGGTGAAAACACTGTAATTGCTGCCCAGAGTGGAGTAGCGGGCTCCACCAAGATCGGAAAAAATTGTATCATTGGGGGCCAGGTAGGCATTGCCGGCCATATTGTTATTGGCGATAACGTAAAAATACAGGCCCAAAGCGGCATAAGCCGAAATGTAAAGGACAATGAGACCTTGCAGGGTTCCCCTGCATTGGGGTACGTTGATTTCAAAAAAAGTTATGTATATTTCAAAAACCTCCCTAAAATAGCAGAGAGGATAAGTTCGCTTGAAAAAAAGATCGATAATGAGTGAAAGTGTTGTAAAACAGCGCACCATCGGGAAGGAGATATCCCTTACCGGGGTAGGATTGCATACGGGAAAGAATGTGACCATCACCTTTAAACCAGCACCCGAAAATTATGGATATGCCTTCATCAGGGTTGATTTGGAAGGAAATCCCGTTGTTGAGGCAGATGCCAACTACGTGGTAAACACCCAACGGGGGACCAATCTTGAAAAAGATGGGGTGAAAATCCATACCTCCGAACATGTTTTGTCTGCTTTGGTCGGAATGGAAGTAGACAACTGTATTATGGAGCTCAATGCTCCAGAGCCGCCCATAATGGATGGCTCCGCAAAATATTTTGTCGAGGCTATCGAAAAATCAGGAATTGTAGAGCAGGATGCGCCCAGACAGGAATATGTAGTGAAGGAAGTGATTTCGTTTGTGGATGAAGAAACTGGAAGTGAGATCATCGTTATGCCTTCCGAAGAATATCAGGTTACGGCCATGGTCGATTTTGGCACTAAAATCCTTGGCACACAAAATGCCTCCATGAACAGGCTTTCCGAATTTAAGGATGAAATAGCAAATGCGAGGACCTTCAGTTTCCTGCATGAGATCGAAACCCTTCTGGACAACGGCCTGATAAAAGGAGGAGATCTTAACAACGCAATTGTTTATGTGGACAAGGAACTCTCCGGCAGTACTATGGACAAATTGAGGACTGCTTTTGGAAAGGACAATATCTCGGTAAAGCCCAACGGGATTTTGGACAACCTTACCCTCCACTATCCCAATGAGGCGGCGCGGCATAAATTGCTGGATGTAATCGGTGATTTGGCCTTGATCGGTACCCGAATAAAAGGAAAGGTAATCGCCAATAAACCTGGACATTACGTAAATACCCAATTCGCCAAAAAAATGTCGAGGCTCATTAGAATTGAAAAAAGAAATAGTATTCCGAGTTTCGACACCAGCAAACCTCCGGTCAAGGATATTAACGAGATTATGGCAATGCTGCCCCATAGGCCTCCTTTTTTACTGGTGGACAAGATCATGGAATTGGGAGATGACTATGTAATGGGTCTTAAAAACGTTACCATGAACGAGCCTTTTTTCGTCGGTCATTTTCCTGGAGCCCCAGTAATGCCAGGGGTTCTTATAGTGGAGGCCATGGCGCAAACAGGTGGGATTTTGGCTTTAAGTACCGTGCCAGACCCAGAAAACTATCTCACATTTTTTATGAAGATAAACAATGTGAAATTTAAACAACAGGTGCTTCCGGGAGACACTTTGATCTTTAAACTGGAGCTTATGTCTCCCATCCGCCGAGGTATTGTCCACATGAGCGGCAAGGCCTATGCCAATGACAAGGTTGTTACAGAGGCTGAATTGATGGCACAAATGGTAAAAACAAAAAATCTTTAGACAACACGGCACGAAATTCAAGGCCTATCAAATAGGGAAACTTGGAGTTTGAAAATAGCCCGATTGGAAAATAAATAATACTGACAGTAAAATGAATCAACCCCTTGCATACGTCCATCCGGGCGCAAAAATAGCTAAGAATGTCGTAATCGAACCCTTCGCTACCATCCATAACAATGTGGTAATTGGCGAAGGAACATGGATTGGCAGCCATGTTACCATAATGGAAGGGGCTCGCATCGGAAAAAATTGCAATATTTTCCCAGGGGCGGTCATTTCCGCCGTCCCACAGGACTTAAAGTTTAAGGACGAGGAAACCACCGTGGAAATTGGCGACGGAACTACTCTTCGCGAATTTGTGACCATAAACCGGGGTACTGTGGACCGGAGAAAAACGGTCATCGGGAAAAATTGCTGGATAATGGCCTACTGCCATGTTGCCCATGATTGTATTGTAGGCGACAATTGTATCTTTAGCAATAACAGTACGCTTGCCGGACATATAACCGTGGGGGATTATGTGGTTTTGGCAGGAATGACTGCCGTACATCAATTTTGTATGATCGGGAACCACGCCTTCGTAACAGGGGGATCCCTGGTTCGGAAGGATGTTCCGCCCTATACAAAGGCTGCCAGGGAACCTCTGAGCTATGTAGGGATAAATTCCATCGGGCTCAGGAGAAGAGGATTTACCTCACAGAAGATTTCCGAGATACAGAATATTTATAGATTACTGTATCAAAAAAACTATAATACTACCCAGGCCACAGAGATTATTGAAGCCGAAATGGAGGCCACTCCCGAGCGTGACGAAATCCTTCAGTTTATCAAAAATTCAAAACGTGGAATTATGAAAGGGTATTTCAATTCAAATTGAGTTCAAATACTCTTTTCAAGTAAATAGATAAGTAAAAAATAAATTTATTCATTATTCAAAATACCGCTTTGCGGAAACCATTATGGCAACATCATCAGATATCAGAAAAGGACTTTGTATTCGTTATAACAACGATATTTATAAAGTAGTCGAATTTCTACACGTAAAGCCCGGAAAAGGCCCGGCATTTGTGAGGACCAAGCTAAAAAGTGTAACTACCGGGAAGGTTATAGACAACACTTTTTCGGCAGGCCATAAAATTGACGATGTTCGAGTGGAGACCCATAAATTCCAGTTCCTCTACAATGAGGGGAATATGTATCACTTTATGAACACCGAGGACTATTCCCAAATCCAGTTGATGAAAAGCATTTTGGATACCCCCGAACTGATGAAGGAGGGTGAAATTGTTTCGGTTTTAATAAATTCCGAAGATGGTTCGCCTCTGTCGGTAGAAATGCCGGCCCATGTGATATTGGAAGTAACCTCAACCGAACCTGGGGTAAAAGGAAACACCGCTACAAACGCCACAAAACCGGCAATCGTTGAAACTGGAGCGGAAATTAATGTTCCGCTATTTGTCAATGAAGGAGACAAAATTCGGATAGATACCGATAAGGGGCAGTATCAGGAACGGGTAAAGGAATAAACTTCCTATCAGATAATATTTATAAACCAGCTTAGTCCAAGTGAAATTTCCTGTTCCGCATTCCCTGGAAGAAATAGCCCAAATAATCGGCTGTGATTATGTTGGCGACGCCAATTTTCCCGTTCTGGGAATGAATGAAATCCATGTAGTGGAACCGGGCGATATCGTTTTTGTCGATCATCCAAAATATTATGAAAAAGCCTTGGCATCGGCAGCCTCTGTGGTCCTGATCAATCAAAATGTAAATTGTCCGGAAGGCAAAGCCTTGCTCATTTCTGAAGATCCCTTCCGCGATTTCAATAAACTTACCCATCTCTTCAAACCATTTAGGAACTCAACTACCACCATTTCGGATTCGGCCAAAATTGGGAAGGATACTATTATCCAGCCCAATGTATTTATCGGAAACAATGTGGAAATAGGAGAAAACTGCCTAATACATTCAAATGTTTCCATTTATGACCACACCATAATCGGAAATAATGTAACCGTACAAGCAGGAACCGTCCTGGGTGGGGATGCATTCTATTATAAGAACCGGCCTGAAAGGTTTGATAAATTGCTAAGTGGCGGAAATGTCGTTCTTGAGGATAATGTGGATATAGGAGCCTTATGCACTATTGACAAGGGCGTCACCGCGTCCACTACAATAGGCGAGGGTTCTAAACTTGATAACCAGGTGCAAGTGGGCCACGACACCCGTATTGGGAAACGGTGCCTTATCGCTTCCCAAGTGGGTATAGCCGGCTGTGTGGTTATAGAAGACTACGTTACCATCTGGGGACAAGTAGGGATTACCAGCGGTGTAACCATTGGGGAGAAGGCTGTAATTTCTGCCCAGAGCGGCGTAAGCAAATCTTTGCCTGGCCACAAGGCCTATTTTGGGACCCCGGCCGAAGAGTTTAGAAAAAAATATAAAGAAATGGCTTCAATCAGGTTAATTCCAGACCTAATTGAAAAATTGAATAAAGAATTATGATTAACAAAGCAAAAGAAGTCGTTAGGGACTTCTACAGATCAGATATTTTAAAGGACAGTTCGGTGATGGAACGTTTTTTCCATCCTGAAATAGTCCTGATATGGAATAGCCCAATAGGATTGTCCATTTTACAATATGAGGAACTGGTAAATTTTTTTGAGGAAGTCCGAAGGTCTTATCAAGAGATCCGTTTGGAGGTAAGCCATCTGCTTGCCGATGGAAACCACGTTACCATGCGGTACAAATATTATGTCCGCACCAATGAAAACCCGGATGAGGAAATGGGAATTGCCCATTTTATGGCCATTTGGGAGGTGAAGGACGGAAAAATTTTCCGAGGCCACCAGATCAGCCAGCCGGTAATGGAAAATGATGACACCCACGAGAGCTATCACAGGATAAAAGTTTGATTGTTCCCACTTCTTGAATCTAACAGAAAAGCCTACCTTTGCGGAATTCAAATAAGTGACTGAATAATTCGATAAAAAATAGCAGTAACCCATAGAAAATATTTAATAATGAGCGTTTTAGTAAATAAGGATTCAAAAGTAATAGTTCAAGGCTTTACCGGAAGTGAAGGCTCTTTCCACGCCGAGCAGATGATTGAGTACGGAACAAATGTGGTCGGAGGTGTGACTCCCGGGAAAGGGGGGCAAAAACACCTGGATCGACCGGTGTTCAACACAGTGGAAGAGGCCGTGAAGGAAAAAGGGGCAAACACCTCTATTATTTTTGTGCCCCCGGCATTTGCCGCCGATGCCATTATGGAAGCTGCCGATGCGGGCATTAAGGTAATCATTACCATAACCGAAGGCATTCCCGTGAAAGACATGATAGCCGTGGCGGATTATATAAAAGATAGAGATTGCCGACTTATAGGCCCCAATTGCCCTGGCGTGATTACACCCGGTGAGGCGAAAGTCGGTATTATGCCAGGTTTTGTTTTCAAGAAAGGAACCGTTGGCATTGTATCAAAATCAGGAACCCTTACCTATGAAGCGGCAGATCAGGTTGTGAAACAAGGTTTGGGAATTACCACTGCTATTGGAATTGGTGGAGACCCCATTATCGGGACAACAACAAAAGAAGCTTTGGAAATGCTTATTCAAGATCCTGAATGTGAAGCGGTGGTAATGATCGGCGAGATTGGAGGCCAGCTTGAAATAGACGCTGCTAAATGGTACAGGGACAGCGGAATCCAGAAACCGGTCATTGGCTTTATTGCTGGTGAAACCGCCCCGGCAGGTCGAACCATGGGCCATGCTGGAGCCATTGTTGGTGGCAGTGATGACACCGCCCAAGCCAAGAAAAAAGTAATGCGCGAATGTGGCATCCACGTTGTTGATTCTCCAGCGGAGATCGGAAAAAAAGTAGCCGGAATTTTAGGATAAAAATGGCATTGAACCTAAAAAAACTCTGTGATTTCCACGGAGTTTTTTTTATGGAGAACCCGTATGCTTTTGGTATATTTGGTTCCGCACCACTAAGGGTGCCCAATGCAAATTATTATCACACTCTTTTCGGGAAAATTAAGGAGAAATTTCCAGCAATTCCATTCGGGAAGAACCAATTAAAATCAACCAAATTTTTATACAGTCATGAAATTATTAGAAGGAAAAACAGCCATCATTACAGGCGGGAGTAGAGGGATCGGAAAAGGAATTGTAGAAGTATTCGCCAGCCATGGAGCCAATGTGGCGTTCACCTATAGTTCTTCCGCGGAGGCGGCTAACGCCCTGGCGGACGAGATGTCCAAAAGGGCAGTAAAGGCCAAGGCATATAAGAGTGATGCTTCCTCTTATGAAGATGCGCAAAAACTTGCGGAAGAGGTGATGAAAGAATTTGGAAGTATAGACATATTGGTGAACAATGCCGGAATTACCCGGGACAACCTCCTGATGCGGATCTCGGAAGAGGATTTTGACACAGTTATTGAAGTGAATCTGAAATCGGTTTTCAATATGACGAAAGCCGTGCAGCGGACCATGTTGAAACAGAGGAAGGGATCCATTATAAATATGAGTTCCGTGGTGGGGATTAAGGGCAATGCCGGACAGACAAATTATGCGGCTTCCAAGGCGGGGATTATTGGTTTTACGAAATCCGTCGCATTGGAGTTGGGTTCACGGAATATCCGGTGCAACGCAATTGCCCCAGGATTTATCGAAACCGAAATGACGGGCAAGCTCGACGAAAACATCGTGCAGGGCTGGAGAAATGCGATTCCGTTAAAACGGGGGGGAACTCCGGAAGATATCGCCAAGGCTTGCGTATTCCTGGCCAGTGATCTCTCTGACTATGTTACGGGCCAAGTCCTGAATGTTGACGGGGGAATGCTTACGTAAAAAGTATTCAGGGCAGGTTTCAATGTTTAGTTTCAGTCTTGATCATTCAAACTTTCATCATTCAAATTTCACCCATAACCCAGATATTCTTTAGTGACTACAGAAACCATACTCTATATTATCCTTGCCGCAGTGGTTTCCCTTGCCCTGGCAATTTTGATGTATGGGTATAAATCCAAGAATTCTCCTGGGCTTCGGTGGATTTTTGGGGCGCTCAGGTTTATTGCTCTGTTTTCAATTCTATTGCTGATTATCAATCCGAAATTTGAAAGTGAGACCTATACGATCGAAAAACCGAAACTCCCTGTTTTAATAGATAATTCAAGTTCCGTGGGTATCTTGGATCAGCAAGAAAATGTTCGCGACTTGGTTCAAAACTTAAAAGAAAACAAGGATCTTAATGACAAATTCGATCTTTCCTATTTTTCCTTTGGAAGTGAATTCAAACAATTGGACTCCCTGTCTTTTTCGGAAAGGAACAGCAATATTTCGGGAGCACTTTCTTCAATCAAAGAGATATTTAAAAACAGAACCTCTCCCGCAATACTTATTACCGACGGAAATCAAACCTTGGGCAACGACTACGAATTTGCGTCGCAAACATTCAATAATCCAATCTATCCCGTCATTCTGGGAGATTCCACTCAATACACCGATTTGAAAATATCGCAGTTGAATACCAACCGCTATGCTTTTCTTAAAAACCAATTTCCCGTAGAGGTTATCCTCACCTATAGTGGATCTGAGGATGTGGCCTCGGAATTTGTTGTTACCCAGGGGTCTTCCACCTTTTATCGCTCCCCTGTAACCTTTTCGGAACGGGAAAATTCCAAAACCCTCAATTTCAATTTACCCGCCAACAGCGTAGGCCTTCAAAAATATACTGCACAGCTGCTCCCATTGGAATCGGAAAAGAACAAAACCAACAATATAAAACATTTTGCCGTTGAGGTTATTGACCAAGCCACCAACGTACTGATCCTCAGCAAAGTGATCCATCCGGATTTGGGAGCATTAAAAAAATCAATAACAACCAACGAGCAGCGGAGTGTCCGCATAGAAACACCAACAAGGGCAAGCGAAATTCTCAATGATTACCAACTTATAATCCTGTACCAGCCGGATAGGAGTTTTGCACCGATTTTTTCGGAAACGGAAAAGTTGGACAAAAACGCCTGGATCATTGCGGGCTTACAAACCGATTGGCCTTTCCTGAATAGTGTACAGAATAATTTCAAAAAAAATTCCACACGGCAAAAGGAAGATGCACAAGCCAATTTAAATTCAAATTATGGAACCTTTGCGGTTCAGGATTTGGGCTTCGAAGATTTTCCTCCTCTTCATACACAATTTGGAGAGTTGACCTTCAGTGTTCCGCACGAAGTAATTTTGGAGCAGACCATAAGGAGAATTGTTACTGAAAATCCCATGTTGGCAACCATGGAAATCAATGGCAAACGAAATGCCATTTGGGATGGGGAAGGATTCTGGCGTTGGCGTGCTTCGAGTTATCTCAAAACCGGAAGTTTCCAGGATTTTGATGCCTTTATTGGAGGTATGGTACAGTATTTGGCTTCCAATAAGAGAAGAAATAGATTGGAAGTATCTTCGGAGACCTTTTATTACAACAACAATCCCATTAAGATTTCAGCCCAGTTCTTCGACAAAAATTATATTTTTGACAATCGGGCGTCCCTAACAATAAATGTTATAAATGCTGAAACGGAGAAGGAAACGGTTTTTCCGATGCTTCTTCGAAATAATTTCTACGAAGTGGATTTGAGTAATCTGGAAGGGGGGGAATATAGTTATAGGGTTTCAGTAAGCGGCGAAGCGGTGGAGAGCAGTGGGAACTTTACCATTTTGGATTTTAATGTAGAACAGCAATTTTTAAATGCCGATATTGCCAAGCTTCAACGGGTTGCCGAAAATACGGGCGGAAAGGAATATTTTATTACGCAAACCGGTATATTGTTTGGGGACCTTCTCAAAAATCAAGATTTTCAGAATGTCCAAAAAGCAGAACGTAAAACCACGCCCTTGATAGATTGGAAATATCTTCTTGGGATTATTGCCCTTAGCCTTGCCACAGAGTGGTTCATCAGAAAATACAACGGATTAATTTAACAAAACAAAAATAAATTTAAATGGAAAGATTACCTCGACTTACAATCCCCGTGATTATTGGAATAATAGTGTTGATTATCATAATTGCAAAATCATCTGTTACCATAAAATCGGGTCACGTGGGAGTGCTATATCAAACTTTTGGAGAAGGTGTGGTCACCGATAAACCCCCATTGGGAGAAGGTTTTCATCTTATTGCCCCCTGGAACCGGGTTTTTGTCTATGAGGCCCGCCAGCAAGAGCTTTCAGAGCGGATGCAGGTACTGTCCTCCAATGGACTGGAGATAAAGTTGGATGCTTCAGCTTGGTACCAACCAATTTATTCGGATGTTGCAAAACTTCATCAGGAAAAGGGTGAAAATTATCTACAGCGTGTAATTATGCCTGCCATTAGAAGTGCGGCGAGAAGTGTGGTGGGACGATATACCCCCGAACAACTTTATTCAAGCAAGCGTGATGCGATCCAGGATGAGATATTTGAGGAAACCAAAAAGATTCTTGACAAACAATATGTACAACTGAACGAAGTGTTGGTTCGGGATGTAACCCTTCCTCCAACAATCAAGGATGCAATTGAACGGAAACTTCGCCAGGAACAGGAATCATTGGAATATGAGTTTAGATTGGAAAAGGCCACTAAGGAAGCAGAAAGACAACGAATAGAGGCAGAGGGTAAGGCAATGGCAAACTCCATTCTCAGTGCCTCCTTGACGGATAAGGTTCTTAAGGAAAAAGGAATTCAGGCAACTGTGGAAATCTCAAAATCCGACAATTCAAAAGTAATAGTCATTGGATCCGGAAAGGATGGATTGCCACTGATATTGGGAGACAACTAACATAAGTTTTCTTGATAGATCAAAGCCGTTCCATAGCATCTCTTGGAACGGCTTTTTGCATTCAATTACTTGAAGTGAAAGTTGAGGGTTAGTACCGATTATTTAATTGGTCGTCCGGAAAGATCTAATGATTGCCAATCCGCAGATTGCCGTAACAACGGTCAATGAAATTGCAAGGAAATTGTTTCCATAGATATAATTTCCAATTGCGAAAAGAGAACAGTACACCCCGACCACCCCAGCGAAGAACCCTAAAATTTTCATGGCGAATCCTTTAAATTTAGAATCGTTCCCGAAGATCAAACTGTTAAAACTATGCAAGGTCTCTGGTTTTGAAGGTTTGGTCAGCAAGGTAACCAATACCCAGCCAATGGTCGTAACCACAACGCCTATCACCAATTGCCAATATCCCTCCAATTCCACCCAGGGGTTCTCCATTTTTCCATTTATAAAAAAGAAAGCCGCAATTAAAAAGGATATCGCCATGGCCGCTATTTCGCTATACGGATTTATTCTGCTCCAAAACCAACGAAGGATAAATAACAGACCGGTTCCCGCCCCAATGGAGAGCAACAGGTCAAAACCATCGCGTGCCTCTTCAAGAATAAGGGCGAGGAAGCCGGCAAAAACCATCATCACTATAGTAGAGATCCGACCTACCGCTACTTGTTCCTTTCCGGTAGCATCTTTGCGGAGAAAACGAACGTAAAAATCATTTACTACATAAGAACTTCCCCAGTTGAGATGGGTAGAAATCGTGCTCATAAAAGCCGCAATCAACGACGTGAGGACAATTCCCAATAATCCTGCGGGCAAGAAGATAAGCATGGCTGGATAGGAGAGGTCATTTTTCACAAAGGAAGGATCCAGATCCGGAAATGCACTTTGCAGACTTTCGAGGTTTGGATAAATAATGATGGACGCCAACCCCATAACAATCCACGGCCAAGGCCTTAGGGCATAGTGGGCAAAATTAAAAAACAGCGTGGCCCAAGTGGCGTGCTTTTCATCCTTGGCGGCCAGCATACGCTGGGCTATGTATCCACCTCCTCCCGGTTCTGCCCCAGGATACCAAACACTCCACCATTGAACGGCAAGTGGAATGATAAGCAAGGGGACCAATAATTCCGGTTTGGAAAAATCTGGGAGCATTGCCGTTTTGGCTGCCACTGCGGGGGTGGCCAGCAGATTATCGAGTCCTCCGATTTCAGGCATGTTCACAATGTAGATAGTGGCCCACACACTACCAACCATGGCAATTAAAAACTGCACAAAATCAGTCAACAATACCCCCCTAAGTCCTCCTAATGCAGAATATATAACCACAACTGGAGTCGTGATCAATAAAACCTGATATGCTGAAAGACCGAACATAACGTGGCCTATTTTTATCGCAGCAAGGCACACATTGGCCATTATGATTATATTAAAGAAAACCCCCAAATAGATGGCGCGAAACCCTCTTAAAAAAGACGCGCTTTTTCCGCTATAGCGCAGTTCATAAAACTCCAAATCGGTAGTAATCCCACTTCTTCGCCATAGTCTGGCATAAAAAAATACGGTAAGCATCCCGGTTAGGAGAAAACTCCACCAGATCCAATTTCCAAAAACCCCATCCTCCCGCACTATCCCCGCGACAAAATTTGGTGTATCGGCAGCAAAAGTTGTGGCTACCATGCTTACCCCCAGCAACCACCACGGCATGTTCCTACCCGAAAGAAAATAGGATTTGGAATCCCTGCCGGATTCCCTCGACACAACTATTCCTATAACCAGAAAAACAACGAGAATAGAAATGATTATAACCCAATCGAGAGCGGACAATTGCATATTTTGAAATGGTTTATGGTTGGTTAAATGGCGTTAAAATAAGAAATTGGGATTATATTTCACGTGAAAGGAAAATAATATGTTCACATTCTTTTGAACAATAATATTTTTTTGTCAATCCGGGAATTATTAATCGATTTATATTTGCTATTCTAATAATTTTTAAGATATTTGGATAATATTAATATATCCAATTATAGAATCCTCCAAATGATTCTTTTTTCAAGTTTAAAACATCTTTCTGTTTTCCCTCAAATTAATAAGAAATTCAAGTTAGGGGCAATTGCACTAACTTATATTTTTGACTAATTAACTGGGAGCTAGAGCTTCTTATTGGGAAACATTTAAAAACAGTAGAGGTGAAAAATAGTAACAAACGTATGAAGGGGGCTTTTGCTCTGTATGGAATTCTCTTTTTTATAGGAGGAATGATCTTGGTCCAAAAGAATGATTTTCTTTTGGCGGCTATCCTTATCCTGGCATTTATTCTCAATGTCTCAAGATTGTTTAAGGTCAAGGATAGGAGGGAACTGGAAAATATCAATTATTCCATTGTGGTCATGAACATCATCGTCTGTATCTCCATGGGGATAGATAGGCTGGATTCCTCCATACAATACCTTTGGTATTTGGGAGCAATATTGTCTATCGTCGTGCTGGTTACTGATCTAATGAGTCGGCGAGGGAAATTGATTTAAAATTTCCTTTTGGAGGTTTTGCAGATCGCAGGCTAAAGTTCGACACTGGTCCAAAAGAATCTTCTTTTTTATTTCCTCAATAATTCAAGGCCAAATTTTACATCTATAGGATTTTGTCAGGGATTGATTACCTCCGTGCGAACATTTTCGATGGTTCCCATATCGATGGTTTCCTGAATTATTCGTTGATCTCCATTTATAAGAACTATATTCTTTAAAATGACCTGCACGTTTTTTCTAACAGTTTGTCCGGATCCCGTGGAATAATTGGAAGTTTCCTTTTGGTGGCCCGTGGGAGTAGGGATTGATTCTTGATTTATTGCCCTAGGTATTGGGGTGTCATATAAAAAGGTCACAATTATTTGGGCCGTACCCGAAGTGGCGATATAATCTGAATTTACCTTTGGGGAGCTAGGTGGTATGCTACTGCAGAAATAATTATTGGGAAGGGGTCCATCGTAGGTGCGGTAATTCACAAAACTATTACTTCCGCTCAAATCGTAAGTCTTGATGCCTTCCAATTTATAAATACTGTCCGTGGTGCCCAACCTAAGGGACAGACTTTCAAAAACCTGGTTGTTCTGTTTGTAAAAAACGTAATTGCCAATGTCTCCACACGTTTGTAGGTCGGAATTTTCGAAATTGAAATTGGAAACAATTATATCTCCATCGCTACATCCATGTAGAAGGAGGGTAAACCATAGAAAAACAACAAATCGTTTCATAATTTATCTGGATGGCCAAGTGCGCTTATGCCCGAGGGCGTTATGGGCCATTGGGTTATTGCTGATGTCTTGTTTCATACACACAAAGTAACACATTTCTTTTTTATTGAAAGAGAGTAAACTTTTATTATATGTATTTTTGTAAGCCGATTGAAATAATCCGCAAAACAAACCCCAACACTTTTTGATTTTATTTAGCACAATACACAGAAATGAAGAAAGTATATTTTGACAATGCAGCAACCACCCAGCTGCGCAGTGAAGTTATAACTTGTATAACCGAAGTCTTAAAAACCGAATTCGGAAATCCCTCATCTACACATTCCTACGGAAGGTCATCTAAATCCTTGCTTGAAAATGCAAGAAAGGAAATTGCGGGTTTGTTCAATGTCTCTGCAAGTGAGATTATCTTTACTTCGGGGGGCACGGAGGCCGATAATTTAATACTTATAAGTGCGGTACGCGATCTGGGGGTCCAGCGCATTATTAGCAGCCGGATTGAACACCACGCAGTGCTTCACACCTTGGAATGGCTGCATAAAAATCATGGAACAACCATAGAATATGTGAATTTGGATAAATGTGGCCTTCTGGACTATGATCATCTTGATACCTTATTAAAATCCGGTTCGGATAAAACTTTAGTGAGCCTAATGCACGTAAACAACGAGATCGGGAACCTCCTTGATCTGAAAAGAACAGCATTGATCAGCAAGGAAAACGGAGCTCTTTTCCACAGCGATACCGTACAATCCATTGGGAGTTATAAATTGGATTTTCAAGAAATACCTATTGATTTTGCAGCGGCTTCCGGGCATAAATTCCATGGGCCAAAAGGGGTCGGTTTCGCATTTATAAGAAAAAACTCCGGTCTTCGGCCATTGATCCACGGGGGCGAACAAGAGCGAGGTATGCGCGCGGGGACCGAGTCCGTGCCATGTATCGCCGGAATGGCGGAGGCCTTAAAGATAGCCTATAGAAATCTGGAGGAGGAACGGAATACCGTTGGGGAACTAAAGTCCTATTTCATGGAAAAGTTAAATTCTGAAATACCTGGAGTGAAATTTAATGGCAGTTGTGCGGACGAAGGGCACAGCACTTTTAAGATCTTAAATGTCTGTCTGCCAATAGCCTCAAGTAAGGTGATGATGCTTTTGTTCCAACTCGACCTAAAAGGGATAGCCTGCTCCAAAGGAAGTGCCTGTCAAAGTGGGAGTGAGGGAGGCTCACACGTTCTGAACGCCATACTGGATGAAGAGGATCTCATAAAACCATCCATTCGCTTTTCCCTATCCCATTATAACAATAAGGAGGAGATAGATTTTGTGGTTCAGATTCTCAAGGAATTCGTGGAATAATCCTTATTAAAACTTCATCGTGGTCCGAAGATTGAAGATCCTTGGAGAAAGATAGTTCGGAATGGAGTACTGAACCTTGGAGTACACATCCCTTACGTAGGTATTGGTTATGGAGTTTTGAATGTCGAAGATATTGAAGATCTCCGCGCCAATTGTCAATTCCTTAAAGAGTTTTAACCAACCGCTATTCCGCTGTGAATCTTCACTTATAATAACATAACTCACCCCAAGATCGGCCCGTTTATAATCCGGTAATCGACCCTGGTATTTATAAGGATCCGCATAGCTGGGAGAGCCTCCCGGCAATCCGGTATTATAGGTGAGGTTTAGGTACATCTTCAGATCTGGGATGATCTTTACATAATCCTGGAACAACATCGCAAACTTAAGCCGTTGATCGGTGGGGCGAAAAATATAGCCTCTGTCATTTATATTTTCTTCCGTTTTCATGTATCCAAAACTCAACCAACTTTCTGTTCCCGGAACGAATTCTCCTGCAAGGCGAAGATCAAGGCCATAGGCATACGCCTCCGCATTGTTATTTGCACGGTAACGGATTCGGACATTCTCAATATTGTAGGGATTTACATCGGTCAATCGTTTAAAATACACTTCGGAATTTAAGCGAAACTTCCTGTCCCACATCTTAAAACTGTAGTCATTGCCCACTACCAAATGAACGGATTGCTGGGCTTTGACGCCTGGCCTTACAGTACCCGTAGAATCCCGTAATTCCCTATAAAATGGCGGTTGGTGATATAGTCCTCCAGAGATTCGGAACAACATATCCATCTCCCAATTGGGTTTTAAGGATATCTGGGCCCGGGGGCTGAAAACAGTTTGGCTATTGCCCATAATTTCCTTACCACTCACCGTCCAATTATGAGCGCGGATGCCGGCATTTAACCAAAGATCACTGTTGCCAAGGATAGTGCGGCGACTCCATTGGGCATAGCCCGAAATCCTGTTGATCTGTACATTATTGAGGGCCCGGATATTGTTATAGGGGACTATAGGTGAAACATAGGGCTGATACGGTTGATCGTTTGCCGGCAGGATAGGGGGACGTATAAAAAATCCTGCG
>CAYXDM010000013.1:0-20740 GCA_964463595.1 uncultured Aequorivita sp.
TGGATGCGGAACGTTATTTGGCAACCCTCGAAACTGAGGATTGATCTGTGAGAATATTGGCTTAGACTGAGATGATAAAAGATTATTCTTACTCTCATCAAACCCGTTTTTCCTGGAACTAATTCGCCTTTCTAAATTTAATGAAGAAAGGTTTTGAAGGACGGTGGATTCTATGGTGGGGCTAATTTATCCCTAAAAGTTAAAATTTGAAACTTTCCATTTGGAGTTATGATTAATATATATATATTGGGCATCATCTAAGAGAGCGATATGGAAGAAAAAATTAAATACGAAATGGAGTTCCCAATACAGGTTTCACCTTCGTTGTTGTATCAGTATATTTCCACACCGTCGGGACTTTCTGAATGGTATGCCGACAATGTGAACTCCAGGGATGAGTATTTTTCATTTATATGGGAAGGAAGTGAGGAAAAGGCAAAACTGCTGAGTCGAAAAAGTCCGGAGCGCATTAAGTTCCGTTGGATCGAAGATGGTGAATCGGATTCATATTTTGAAATGCGTATCCAAGTGGATGAAATCACTAAGGATGTTTCCCTGATTGTCACCGATTTTGCGGAAGAGGACGAGGTGGACGAAGGGAAGATGCTCTGGGAGAATATGGTTTCCAACCTAAAGCAGGTCCTGGGTTCAACCTAAAATTTTAAATAATATAGTACCTTCGCACCGTCCCAATAAAGGACGGTTTTTTTATGATAAATCTGAATGGAAGTATAACCGGGGGAGATGTCCCAAATCTTTATTTGGACAACAGAGGGTTAAACTATGGCGATGCCGTTTTCGAGACACTGCGTCTTGAGGATGGGAGGATTCTCTTTTGGGAAGACCACTATTTTCGGTTAATGGCGTCCATGAGGATATTGAGAATGGAAATCCCAATGAACTTCACCATGGAATTTTTGGAATCTGAAATTTTAAAAACCATCAAACCTTCCGTGGCTTTTCAATCATCGTTCCGTGTAAAATTATTGGTGTGGCGAAAGCCAGGAGGAAAATACCGGCCTGAAAACCGTGGGGTTGAATATGCCATTTCGCATCAGAAACTGGAGCATCCTTTCTATACGCTAACAAACTCAAAGTGCGAGGTGGAACTTTTTAAGGATCATTATATTCTTTCGGGATTGCTTTCAAATATAAAAACCAATAACCGGATCATCAATGTTCTAAGCAGTATTTTTGCCGAAGAGAATGGGTATGACAATTGTCTCCTGCTCAACGAAAAAAAACAGGTGATAGAGGCCCTAAACGGCAACTTGTTTTTGGTTTCGGGTAACAAAGTGAAAACGCCACCTCTATCAGATGGATGTTTGAACGGAATAATGCGAAAACAGGTAATTCAAATTCTCGATTCCTGGCCGGAATTTTCAATTGTCGAAGAACCCATTTCGCCCTTCGAACTTCAACGCGCCGATGGTATATTTATCACCAATGTGGTGGATGGGATTGTCCCGATAACCAAATACCGGAAAAAGGAATACGAAAATGCGCTGGCAAAACTCCTGATTCCACAACTAAATCTAAGAGCAAGAATGGATTAATTCAAGGCAGGATTTTCCGGTGCATTGGACCACAGAAGATAATCTCCGCCAAATTCTCTCATCTTTTCCTTCCAGAAGTTTACATCCTTTTTTCCAATAATGGTATCGTTGTAGTTATTGGGCGCCACTACCCAGCTATTGATTCCCAGCTCTTGCTCAAGTTGATTCCCTTCCCAGCCTGAATATCCGAGAAAAAAACGGATCTGATTCCTACTGAGCTTGTCCTCTTTCAGCAGATCCAGGATTGCGATAAAGTCGCCCCCCCAATAAATGCCGTTGGAAATCTCTACACTGTTGGGAATTATTTCGGGTATGCAGTGAATAAAATACAAATTGTCCTGCTCTACGGGACCTCCGTTATAAACGGGAAGATTGGAGTTGATCTCCGGGACAAAATCCTTCAATTTGTACGGCAGCGGCTTATTTAGGATAAAACCCACAGAACCGGTTTTATCATATTCCGCCAGAAGTACGACAGAACGGTTAAAGGAAACATCGCCAATAATAGACGGTTCTGCAACCAATAGAAGTCCTTTTGCTGGTTTTAGAATGGTCATAACATATTTTTGTAATTTAAATCTAACAATTAAATTTTAAAATGCCAAAAATTAACCCTAGTGTTATCGAAATTATATTAAATAAGGAAAAAGGATAAAATAAATAACTTTCGATAAAGTTGAAGAAATAAAAAATCCTTCTGGTTTAAAGAAGGATTTTTACAGCATACAAAATTTAAATAATTAATTTACACTGTTTTGTAATTCCGAACCTGCTTTGAATTTAACCACGTTTTTAGCGGCAATTGAAATGGTTTTCCCGGTCTGGGGATTTCTTCCTTCCCGGGCAGCCCTATTTGATACCGACCATGATCCGAACCCTACCAGGGATACTCTATTTCCGTCCTTTAGTGATCTCTCTACGTTGCCCAAGAAAGATTCCAGCGCTTTCTTGGCGGCAGCTTTGGTGATTCCGGCATCAGCTGCCATTGCATCGATTAAATCTGATTTGTTCATAATTTTTTAATTAAATTGTTGGTTAAACTTCGATTAATTGCTCTACAAATTTAGAAGGATTATCCGTTCAGGCAAGAAACCACGCATTAAAT
The DNA here is from genome assembly GCA_964463595.1 of uncultured Aequorivita sp. Classification (GTDB taxonomy): domain Bacteria; phylum Bacteroidota; class Bacteroidia; order Flavobacteriales; family Flavobacteriaceae; genus Aequorivita. The sequence continues at coordinate 2,662 of CAYXDM010000013.1, forward strand.
CAAGGATTTTGTTAATAACTTTGGGCATTTGTTAATAACCATGGAGCCCTAAGGGTAGATTGAGAGGAAATCAACGGTGGCAAGGGTTTACAATAGTTTTGCATCCTGGGGGAATGTATAGCCATTTAAAAAGGCGTGAACGTCCATTTTGCGTTTTCCGGCCATCTGGATTTCATCGATAAAAATATATCCATCAGGGCACGCAACCTTTATCTCCCTTTTGAGGATTTGAAGTGTTCCCGGCTCGAGGTCGTGAGAGACTGTTTCGAAATGGGCAGCTGGTATCTTGATGTTTATCTTATCTTCCTTGTCGGTTAGAACCGTCCAAGCTAAAGGATAAGGGTAAAGCCCTCTGATAAGGGCATCTATTTCCTTTCCGGATTTGGTCCAGTCAATCCTTGTATTGTCGGGCGTCAACTTAGGAGCCTCCAACAACAGACCGCTTTGGGACTGGGCTCTTGGGTTGGCGATATCGCTTTCTATCAGCTTCAGGGTTTCCAAAACAAGGTCGCCACCCAATTGCTTGAGCTTATCATGTAGGCTTCCTGCGGTCTCCCTATTTTCAATAACTATTTCCTTTTTGGCGATAACGGCCCCGGTATCTATCTTTTCGTCGATAAAAAAAGTGGTCACCCCAGTTTTTTTCTCCCTATTTATAATGGCCCAGTTAATCGGGGCGGCTCCTCTATAATGGGGCAGGAGCGAGGCGTGGAGATTAATTGTGCCGTATTCCGGCATTTGCCAGACAAGCTTCGGCAACATTCTAAAAGCAACCACCACTTGAAGATTGGCATTGAGGGATTTCAGGTCGTTTAGGAAGGTGGTATCCTTTAAATTTGTGGGCTGCAATACTTTTAGATTATGCGACAGGGCATATTCCTTCACGGCAGAGGAAGTAACCTTTCGTCCTCTCCCTGCCGGTTTATCGGGAGCTGTAACCACACCCACAATATTTCTTCCCGCGGTTACCATTTCGTCCAAAATTCCAACCGCAAATTCCGGGGTGCCCATAAATACAATTCTCAAATCCCTTGACATAATATCTTAATTTAAAAAAAACTGATTTTTTGGGGTCAACCCAATTCTTTTTGCATCCAATAGAAGGCGGATTACCTTTAATACGGTTTCATCGTCATAAGGAAGTCTCTCGGAAATTTCCCGCGAGGTTAGATCCCTTCCCTCCAGTAATGTGAGGATCTGAAGTGCAATTTCCTCGGTACCGCTTTTGGGAAACTTTTGATTTTTCGGAAGACAGACGGAACATTTTCCGCACGTTTTTGCTGTGGTTTCGCCAAAATAAGAAACCAACTGAACACTTCTACAGATTTTCGTATTATCAATATACCGCAAAATGGCGGACACCTGGGAGATTTTTTTTTGATTCAGGCTTTCTACTTCCCTTGAAATTACATTAATGGTTTTGTCGTCTTCCCGTGGCACGAGAAAGGTTAAGGTGGCATCGGTGGTATGGAGCACCATTTCCAAAACTTTATCCCGCTCCATTTTTCTTAAAACGGCAATTACCTTCTCTAAAGGTTGCCCGGTTTTTGAGACGATCAAATCCAAATTGATGGCGGTAGGCATTTCAAATATACCACCATATAATCTAAGTATAGTCTTCCCTATAACCGATGCATCCATATCCGTCCCAAAATAATCGAGAAGCCTCTCCGAGGAAACCATAAACTGTAATATGGATTTTCTCCCGAATTCATGGGACAGGAGGAGCACCCCCAATCTATCAAGCGTGTTAAGTGCATTATAGGCCACCTGGGAGTTTAGGCTGTAAATGCCGCAAAATTCGGAAAAGTTGAAATTGTGCATGGAAAATTCCCCTTCCCCATAGGATATCTGAAAATAATTGTTCAGGGTACGGTATATCTTTTTTAGGTCAGACGTATTAGGTAGCGATTCAACGAACTGTTGCTTCACATACACTTTATCGTACTCATTATATAAGAGTACGGCTACGGCATTTTGTCCATCACGCCCTGCACGTCCCGCCTCTTGAAAATAGCTTTCAACACTTTCCGGAATCTGGAGGTGGATCACAAACCGTACATTTGGATGATCGATTCCCATTCCAAATGCGTTGGTGGCCACCATGGTCGAGATTTGGCCCTCGCGCCAGGATCGCAGTCTTTGCGACTTCTCTTTAGGTGAAATACCGCCGTGGTAATGGGTGGAGGAAATCCCTAGGATATTGAGTTGTTCGCTAATTTCAACCGCTCCCTTTCTGCTTCTCACATATATAATTGCCGATCCGGTATTCTTTTTGAGCAACTGTTCCACCCTGTACAGCTTATCGTCCTCTTTGTAAACCTGATAGGAAAGATTTTCCCTGGTAAAGGACGTTTTAAATACTGCCGGAAGTTCGAGCTTAAGTTCCAATATGGTGTCTTCCAAAACCTCGGTCGTCGCGGTGGCCGTGAGTGCTATGATGGGAACCAAAGGATGAATTTTCCGTAGAACTACAATATTCTTATATGCTGGTCTAAAATCATTGCCCCACTGCGAAATACAATGTGCCTCATCTACAGCTATAAGATTGACCTTCATCTGTCGAATGTAATTTTGGACCAGTTCCTGTTGCAATCGTTCGGGCGAGAGATAGAGAAATTTATAATTTCCATAGAGCGCATTGTCCAATAAAGTGCTCAATTCATCAAACGGAATTCCGCCAGTAATCTTTAAAGCTTTGATCCCTTTTTCTTTCAGAGCATTTACTTGATCGTTCATCAACGCCACCAGGGGCGAGACCACTATACAAATTCCATTCATCGCCAGTGCCGGCACCTGGAAGCACAGGGATTTTCCTCCCCCGGTTGGGAGTAGGGCCACTGTATCCTTGCCATTTAAAACAGAGGATATGATCTCCTCCTGCATGGGTTTAAAAACGGTGTAGCCCCAATGATCTACTAGAATATCCCGGATTTCCTTCAATATTTAGTTTTAAGAAAGTCTAACATAAATTGGGCTCTTTCCTCTAGAGTGCCCATGGGAACTTCCTGGACTTGATATCCGTAATTTTCGTAACTCCTTTTAAGGAAATGGAAAATCCTTTCGGCCTGTTCAAAAGATTCGTATCGTTCATTATCCTGTGCATAGATCGCCTTCCAAGGGGGGAGTAGGAATATGGTATTATAACGATGCTCCATACACGTCTGGGTGAAATTAACCGGATAATGAATATCCATGAAATCCATATAAGCAGTGACGTCCGGCATCCCACGGTCGTAAAACACGGCCGAAGAGAGGTATTGGCCACCTTTATGAAACTGCTCCAATCTCCCTGCTAAAAGTTTTTCGCTGAAAAGAATGGGGTTCTCCAAGAACAATTGCTCGATCCCTTGTTTTTGGGCCTCACGGATTACATCCCGCGAGATTTCGTGCATAACAAGATTATTTCCATTTTCCAAAAATTCGATCAATGCCGTTTTGCCAGAACCAGGTCCGCCCGTTATTACTATTCTATTTGTTTCCAAGAGTTTGTTTTTGTCAATTTATCAGATGCCAACATATTCCACGTGGTTTTTGTGCCCTTTGGATCCTTTCATTTTACTGTAAAACAAGTTATCCTAATTTCCTTATCAAAATTTCAAGGAAGTCGTTCGCAATCCCTGTGGTTTGATAGAAGAAAAGATTTCTAAACGGGGAAATACCATAATCATCCAAATAGGCATGGAAATGAAATTTCTACAAAGTAAGTAAATATAAATCGTTAGTGAAAGTGTATATTTGTAATCCCCAAAAGCAGAAACCCTTAATGGAACAGGACAAGAACACCAAAGAGTTCTATGAACGATTGAGAAAACAATTAGAGGAAGATACCAGCTGGCCATCTCCTTATCTCTTCAAATTTATAGTGCCCGCAACACTCGAAAAAATAGCGGAAATCCGATCTCTTTTTGATGGTTTGGATGCCAGGATAAACACCCGTGATTCCACAAAGGGAAACTATACAAGTATTTCCATAAGGGTCACCATGGATTCCCCCGAGCAGGTAATAAAAAAATATATTGAAGTTTCTGGGGTTGAAGGAGTGATTTCCCTTTAATTTATTTATTTTGCAATAGAAATTGACCAGCCTTCCATTTACATTAACCCCTTCAATACTTATAAAATTTTGATACACGAAGTAGGACAACTCGAATACAATACCGAACGCCCCCATTTAAATATTCCCGAATATGGCCGCCATATCCAAAAAATGGTAGATTTTGCCGTAGGGCTGGAAGATAGGGCAGAGCGCAATAAAACCGCAAAGGGAATCATTGCCGTTATGGGAAATTTGAACCCCCATTTGCGTGATGTTCCAGATTTCCAGCACATGCTCTGGGATCAGTTATTCATTATTTCCGATTTTAATCTCGATGTGGATTCCCCCTTTCCGATTCCTTCCAAAGAAGAGATCCACGGGCGGCCCGACCCATTGGGCTATCCTCAAAACTATCCCAAATATCGTTTTTATGGAAATAACATAAAACGTATGATCGATGTGGCCAACAGTTGGGAGGATGGGGATAAAAAGGATGGTCTTATTCTTACCATTGCAAACCACATGAAAAAAAGTTTCCTGAACTGGAACAAGGACACCGTAGAGGATGATGTCATTTTTCAACACCTCTATGAGCTCTCCGGCGGAAAGATAAACTTAATGAACGCAGATGAGGATCTGAGCGATGCCACGGACTTGATGAAAACCAAAAAACGATTTGCTTCCACCAGTGGCAGAAAGAGCCACAAAACCAGCAGTAACCGTGGCCGCAAGCGCCATTGAGATTCCAAAAAACAATTATGGGAACTTTTCAAATTGAGGGAGGACATAGACTCAAGGGAGAAATTACGCCTCAAGGAGCTAAAAATGAAGCTCTGCAAATTTTATGTGCGGTTTTATTGACTTCCGAAAAAGTTATAATCGAGAATATTCCCGATATTCTCGATGTCAATAAACTTATTTCGATCTTGGAGAATCTTGGGGTAAAGATCCAAAAACTTGGAAAGGGTAAATTCGCATTTATTGCAGATGATATCAATCTGGAATACATGGAATCTAATCTATTTAAGGAAGATGGCAGTTCCCTGCGAGGTTCGATAATGGTGGTGGGACCCCTATTGGCAAGATTTGGAAAGGGATATATTCCCCGACCCGGCGGAGATAAAATTGGACGGAGAAGATTGGATACCCACTTTCAGGGTTTTATCAATCTGGGTGCCGAGTTTCGCTATAATAAAAAGGAAAGGTTTTATGGGGTCGAGGCGCCCAATGGATTGACCGGAGCTTATATGCTCCTGGACCAGGCCTCAGTAACTGGCACTGCCAATATTATTATGGCCGCTGTGCTGGCAAAGGGTACTTCTACTATTTACAATGCCGCCTGTGAGCCGTATATTCAGCAACTTTGCAAAATGCTCAACGCCATGGGCGCCAGGATTTCAGGAGTAGGATCAAACCTTTTAGTAATTGAGGGCGTAACGGAATTGAAAGGGTGCAAGCATCGTATCTTACCGGATATGATAGAGATAGGAAGCTGGATAGGCTTGGCGGCGATGACCAAAAGTGAGATCACCATAAAGGACGTTAGCTGGGAAAATTTGGGCCTTATCCCTGAAACTTTCAGAAAACTGGGAATAACCCTAAATAAACGGGGAGACGATATCCATATTCCCGCCCACGAGAAATACGAAATCCAAGGTTATATAGACGGCTCTATCCTTACGGTGGCAGATGCGCCCTGGCCTGGTTTTACGCCGGACCTTCTGAGTATCGTTTTGGTGATCTGTACCCAAGCCGATGGAAGCGTGCTCATCCATCAGAAAATGTTTGAAAGTCGATTGTTTTTTGTGGACAAATTAATCGATATGGGCGCAAAAATAATTCTTTGCGATCCCCACAGAGCAACCGTAATCGGCCATAATTTCCAATCCAAGCTTAGGGCAACAACCATGGTTTCGCCCGATATCCGCGCTGGAATTTCACTGTTGATAGCGGCCCTTTCGGCAGAAGGGTTTAGCACTATCCACAATATAGAACAGATTGATAGGGGATATGAGAATATTGTTGAAAGACTTCAGGCCTTGGGAGCCAGGATTACAAGAACGGAACCGTGATTGTGTCAGATTTTTCTGTTTTTGTTGATTTCGTCCTGTAGTTTTCGACGAAGTTTTTGCTCCCGTTCCAAACTGGATCTGCGATGATCCTCAAGTTCAATCTCCATTTCCGCTATTTTTAACTGGGCCGCATTGGTAACCCTATGGCTGTTCAAAAAGCGATAGAAGAGAAAACCGCCAACTAGCAGTAGTAGAACAACTATGCCCCACATTATTCCATTATATGTGGACTTGGATGTCCAAGCCCCGAAAAATTTGATGCCATCCTCCTTTTCCCGGGATAGTGCTAAGTCTTGTTGGGTGGTATAAAGGCCATTCCGGAGGGAATCAATTGTCGCAGTTTGCTGTGCCAATTGGTTCTGTTGGCTCGAGATGGTCTTCTCAAGTGTAGAAACAGAGTCGATAATATTTCTTCTTAGGGTTGCGAGCTGGGACTTTTTAATCACCTTGTATTCCTGGTAACTGTTGCTTTTGTCAAAGACTTCCGTCATTTGATCATTTAATGTATTCTTCTGGACCTGAATGGAATCCTGGGCCAGGGATGGAAGCGAGAAAAGAAATATGGGCATCACAAGAATCAAGATGTTCTTCATAGCTAATGTATTATGTGCGGGCTAATTCTGCAAGAGTACCAAAATTGCACCGGGTAACATAAAATATCGGCTCCTTTAAATCTTTTTTAACACCCCATCTCTTCTATCGGTTGAGGAGCTTCTAAGATTCGGTGATTCCCAAGTATAAGTTCCTTGTGAAATTGCCATTCAAGATTATTGGAAATCCTCAGTTCCTTTGTAGAATCATTTGAAGGACCTATTTCCGATGAACCATAAATCTTTTGTTCATCTGAAACAACCGATACGTTTGTAAGTCAGCAATTTTCCTGGGGCGAACCATTCTGATAATTTTTTGTAATAACTTTTCCATCTTCTTATTTTTTTGATAAAGATAAGTTGTTCAACATACTTCAGAAAAGATTAAACACAAAATTAACAGATTTCATCAATTTATTGTCAAGCTAGTTTGGAGGTACTTCCAGAGCTTATTTTAAGATATAATTAACGTCTTAGAAGCTTCCAAATAGTAATTTCGTAACCGAACTTAAATCTATTTAAAATGAAAAAGATAACTCTTTTTTGCACGGCATTTTTTTTGACCCTTTTTCTCCAGGCCCAGATCGAGACACCCCAGCCCAGCCCTTTTCAGAAAATTGAACAGAAAATTGGACTAACAAACGTGACCGTTGAATATTCCCGTCCATCCATGAAAGGAAGAACGATCTATGGAAATTTGGTCCCTACCGGAAAATTATGGAGAACTGGAGCCAATGCAAATACCAAAATTACTTTTAGCGACAATGTACAAATTGGAAATCAGGAAGTAAAGGCTGGTACTTATGCTATCTATAGCAAGCCGGGAGCTTCAAATTGGGAGGTATTTTTTTACTCTGATGTAAACAATTGGGGATTGCCTGAAAAGTGGGACGATTCCAAAGTAGTAGCCAAGGTTGGCGCGCCCACGCAGCTTTTGAACGTGCCCATGGAAACTTTTACCATAATCTTTAACGATTTAAAAAACGATTCTGCAACCTTGGGGATACTCTGGGATAAAACCTATGTGGGGGTACCTATTAAATTCAATACCGACAAAATGGTTTCGGCAAGTATAGAGCGCGCAATGAACGGCCCCTCGGCGGGAGATTACTATGCGGCCGCAGTTTATTATTTCGAGGCAGATAAGGACATCAAACAGTCCAAAGAATGGATAGACAAGGCCCTGGACATGACCAAGTCCCCAGCCTTTTATCAATTGCGCCAAAAAGCTTTGATATATGCCAAGGCCGGCGATAAAAAAGGAGCGATTACCGCTGCCAAGGAATCCTTGGAGCTGGCAAAAAAAGTAGGAAATGACGATTATGTGGCCCTTAATACAAAAACATTAAAGGAGTGGGGAGCATTGTAATGTTTTCCATAAATGGATTAAACCATTCTCAAAATTTCTTAAAAACCGTCGCAGTGACGGTTTTTTTATTGTTAAATTCTATTTGGTGGGAGAAATGGGGCCATCGAGTGAAATTATTGATCTTCAAAAAGTTATAGTAAAAAAACCTCCAGGAATCCTGGAGGTCTTTAAAACAAGTTCAAAAAATTACTGTAGGGCTACCGAAGGATTGAGCTTAACTAGAATGTCATTCAATGTTTTACTGGGACGCATCACACGGGACACCAATTCCTCAGTGGGCGCATAATAACCTCCAATATCTACCGGGTGTCCCTGTGCATCGATCAATTCCCCATCAATTTGACCTTCCTGGTCCCTCAACTCCTTGGCAATTGGTGTAAATGTCTCCTTCAACTCGGAATCTTCATCTTGATTTGCAAGAGCTTCGGCCCAGTATATTGCCAAATAAAAATGGCTTCCCCTGTTGTCAATTTCCTTGGCATATCGTGAGGGCGCTTTACTGTTTTCCAAGTATTGCTCTGTTGCATATTCCAGGGCCTCTGCCAAAACAAGGGCTTTCGGATTGTTATATTTTGTCCCCAAATGTTCGAGGGAGACGCCCAAGGCCAAAAATTCCCCCAAAGAGTCCCAACGCAAGTGGTTTTCCTTAAAAAATTGCTCCATATGTTTAGGTGCGGAACCACCGGCGCCAGTTTCAAAAAGTCCACCACCATCCATTAATGGAACGATGGACAACATTTTTGCACTGGTTCCCAATTCCAAAATAGGGAAGAGGTCGGTAAGATAATCGCGCAGTACATTTCCCGTAACTGAGATAGTGTCCTTTCCCGCCTTTACACGCTCCAAGGTATATTGAGTCGCCTCGTCCGGAGATAGTATTTTGATATCCAATCCCTCTGTATCGTATTCGGGGAGATATTTGTTCACTTTTTTAATGAGCTCCACATCGTGGGCACGGTTTTCATCCAACCAAAAAACAGCAGGATCTCCTGTAGCCCTTGCGCGTTCCACGGCAAGTTTGATCCAATCCTGGATAGGTAGATCCTTGACTTGGCACATTCTCCAGATATCGCCTTTTTCGACTTTATGTTCAAAGATTGACTTCCCGGAATTGTCAAAAACAAAAACGGTCCCATCTGCTGGAATTTCAAAGGTTTTGTCGTGGCTGCCGTACTCTTCGGCCTTTTGTGCCATAAGGCCCACATTGGGCGTGGTGCCCATAGTCGCAGGGTCGAAGGCACCATGCTTTTTGCAGAATTCGATCGTGGTTTGATAGACGCCAGCATAGGTGGAATCTGGTATAACTGCTTTGGTGTCGTGGGGTTTTCCATCTGCGCCCCACATTTGCCCGGAATTGCGGATCATGGCCGGCATGGAGGCATCGACTATAACATCACTGGGGACATGGAGATTTGTAATTCCCTTATCGCTGTCCACCATGGCCAGATCAGCATTAATTGACATTGTATTTTTAATATCCGAAACGATGGCATTTTTCTTGTCCCCAGGCAATTCTGATAATTTTCTTTCCAAAACGGCCATGCCATCCTTCGGATCCACACCGAGTTCTTTAAAGGTGTCCGCATATTTTTCGAACAGGTCCGCAAAATATACCTTAAGAACATACCCAAAAATAATCGGATCGCTCACTTTCATCATTGTGGCTTTCAGGTGCACGGAAAAAAGGACGTTCTTCTCTTTGGCATCCATTAATTGTTCCTCCAAAAATGAGATCAACGCACCTTTACTCATTACCGTGGCGTCGATAATTTCACCTTTTAAAACTCTTAAACTTTCCTTTAAAACTGTTTCCTTTCCGTTGTCTTCTTTCAGAACTATCTTTAATTCTTCATCTGAAGCAAGGGTCAATGATTTTTCATTGTGAAAAAAATCCCCATGGTCCATAGTGGCAACATGGCTTCGGCTATTGCTGTCCCATTTTCCCATTTTATGAGGATGTTTTTTCGCATAATTTTTTACCGCCTTTGGAGCACGCCTATCGCTATTGCCCTCCCGGAGAACGGGATTTACCGCACTTCCCTTTATTTTATCATAACGGGATTGAATTTCTCTTTCCTTATCGTCCTTCGGCTCCACCGGATAATTGGGAATGTTGAAACCCTTTTTTTGAAGTTCTGCAATGGCTGCATTTAATTGGGGTAGGGAAGCACTGATGTTGGGTAGTTTTATAATGTTTGCTTCCGGGGTTTTGGCAAGTTGCCCCAGCTCTGCCAAGTCGTCACTCACCCGTTGCTCTTCCTTAAGATATTCGGGAAACATCGCCAATATTCTAGCGGAGAGGGAAATATCCCGACTTTCAATCCTAACGTTGGCCGGGGCCGTAAATGCCTCGATGATCGGCAGAAAAGATCGGGTAGCCATGGCAGGCGATTCGTCTGTCTTGGTATATATGATTTTAGAAGAATTTGCCATAAAAATTAGTTTTTTTAAATATGATTAATATCCTTTATTCCGGAGGTTCGGGGAATGCAAATATACGCTTTTTAAAGGGTTTTTTAAAACCACATCTACTTTTGGGAAGGCCACAATCACCGGGGAACATCTCTTATTACAACCAAATTCCGGAAGAAAATATATTGCGGGGGCTTGCGAATGAGGTACTCTCAATTGCACGGTAAGATTCAGCGGAACAACTACCCTGAGTGTGAAGTTTTGGCATAATTCAGGAGCCTGGGCGATTCGGATGGATTGTGGAAAGACTTTACGATTACGGAATTTTAACTGGGATGCAGGCTGCTGAAACAAGAAAAGCCATATCACCGTATAGAATACATTGTGATATGGCTCCTTGTAATGTAGATCTTTGCCGACCAATCTGCCGAAACAAATTTAAAGCAAGTTAATTATCTTCTTGCGGTCGTGATCTACGTACACGGGTCTTGTCTTTAAAATTCGCATCAACTAAAAGCCAATGCGCTTTAAGAACTAACCCAAAACTCATTTGATCTCGACACCGCAATCATAATTGCAAATACCTCAAACGATCAAAAAAGTTTGAAAGTGAATTTCTTTTTATTCTTCCGAATTCCATAACCGATACTCTTTCGAATATTGGCCATTCAGGCAATTCTAAAAAATAATTTAAAAGAACGTTCCCTTTGTTTTTACCAAAACGGTCGTAAAACCATTTTGATACTGCTAATATAAGACGGATTATTCACAGTATCAAAACTTTTTGGCCTTTAAAAACCAACCCAATACCAACAGGGTTTATCAACAATTGTTAATAAAAAAAGCCCTGCGTTCACAGGGCTTTTCGAAGTTTTCAACAATAAGTAAACTAATTCCTCTTTTCCTTAATACGGGCTTTTTTCCCGGTAAGACCTCTAAAGTAATAAATTCGCGCCCTTCGAACGCTTCCTTTTTTATTGATCTCAATTTTTTGTAGAGCTGGCATATTCAAAGGGAATATACGTTCCACTCCAATGGTGCCGCTCATTTTTCTAATGGTAAAGGTCTTGGTAAGTCCTGTTCCCTTCACTTGGATAACTACGCCACGAAAAAACTGTGTACGGGTTTTTTCACCTTCACGGATTTCGTAATACACGGTGATGGTGTCCCCGGCACCAAATTCCGGGAAATCTTTTTTGGTGACAAATTCGTTTTCAACAAATTTTACTAACTCTTCCATTTTATTGAGTTGATAAGGTTTTAAATTAAAACAACATTCACGGTTCTCGCCAGAGGTTGGATTAAGTGGGTGCAAAAATAAACAAAAAGGTTTATACGGCAACTTTTTATCTTCTTAATCTTTTCAAGAATGGGGTCCATGCTATTCCAACAGATCGGGCCGGCGTTCCTGGGTCCTTTTATATGCCTCCTCCTCTCGCCATTCCTCAATTTTTGGTGTGTTGCCACTGGTAAGGATCCCGGGTACGGCCCAGCCTTTGTACTCCGCTGGCCTGGTATAAATGGGAGGGGCCAACAAATTGTCCTGAAAAGAATCCGTCAGGGCACTGGTCTCGTTGCCCAAAACCCCGGGGATCAATCGGATAATAGCATCGCAGACAAGGGCCGCCGCAAGTTCGCCGCCACTGAGAACGAAATCGCCAATGGAGATCTCGCGGGTTATAAAATGATCGCGAACGCGCTGGTCCACACCTTTATAATGACCACATAGGATAATGAGGTTTTCTTTTAATGAAAGCTCATTTGCGGTACCCTGGTTAAAGGTTTTCCCATCGGGCGTCATATAAATTACCTCTTCATATTCCCTTTGCGACCTAAGCTCGGTAATGCATTTGTCTATAGGTTCAATCATCATTACCATGCCTGCGCCACCGCCAAATTGGTAATCGTCCACCTGCTTATAGGCATTTGTGGAATAATCGCGGAGGTTGTGGGTATGCACTTCCACTAATCCTTTTTCCACGGCACGCTGAAGGATGGAAACTTCGAAGGGGCTTTTAAGAAGTTCAGGAAGCACGGTAATTATGTCGATTCGCATGGGAAAATGGATTGTATATGGCGCGTCAAAAATACATATAATTATCCCTTTTTGACCTGTTGGTCCTTTTTGCGTTTTTCCCTATCCGCCTTGCGTTTCTTTCTCTCCAACTCCCTTCTTTCCTTTTTGCTCAGATCCGGGTTCCCTAAGGCATCCTCGTAATTTATTTCCTGGTCCACTTCTCCCTTAAAGGCCTTGATCCATCCGTTCTTGAAAATATTGAACACCGTAGGCCAGACCCCGGCATCCAGATTATTGAGGTCTCCCTCAATGGGAACCTTTGTCGCCAAGGTATCCGTTCCTTGGTTTTTTAAAATGAACTTAAAGAAACCGACAAATCCTTCCCATAAGGTTTCCAGAAATGTATCGTCTTCACCTACCAACTTCGAGTCTGTCAAGAGGGGTTTTATATAGCCTATCAAATGTCCATCAGCAATGGCGACTTCACTAAAAACGCTGAGGTTGCCTTTCTCGAAATCCAATTTGGCATAGTGGTTTGTGAAGTCGTTAAAGGCAGTTATATCTGCATTTTCAAGGGAAAAGGAAATATCCATATCGGGAATTTCCTTGACCAAGTTCATGTTGCCTTCCAGATGGATTTTCCCATTGCCGATAGACACCCCACTGGCCTGAATAGGGGAGGGCAGGATCCGTTCCCTTTCAACTACATTTCTAAGATTATCGGCAGTAAGCTCAAGGTTGTTGATCTGTAGATCCACATTGGGATCCGCCGATAGCTGGACAAAGGCCAAGGCCCCATTATGGACTTCAAAATGATTTATTTCAATGGGCACCAGGTCGGTGAGAGCCTTGGACCAATCGTCCACATCAGCCTCCTGCTCTTCGTCCTTTTGATCTTCAAACACATAGATCACTTTAGGACTATTCATTATTATCTCACTTACTATTTTGCCGCGAAACAGGGATTTCCATTCAATGGAGATATCGGTTTCCGGAAAATCGAGAAAGGGAACATTGGTTGTGGCCGTCCCTTTTTTCAGGTATAATCCATGTACAACATAGGCACCGCGGATCAGTGCGATATCTATGTCGTCCACCTGTCCATAATATCCCGGGATTTCCGCCAACACCTCGTTCACATGGTTTTTTACCAAAGTTGGGAGGTAAATGCGAAAAGCGATCAGCAGGACCAAGATTACCATCGGAACCATAAATCTTTTTCCCAAAAATCTACTTCGTTTCTTTTTATCAGCCATTGTTTCGAATAAATTGTTTTAACAAATTTGAAGGTTACTGTGGAAAAGTTGGGTTAATGAAGTCATAAATTAATTTTTGAAAACGGCGGAATAGTAGAAATACCAGGCGTTAAAAAGTCTTTTTGCTACTTTGTATGAAACGGTTACATTTAGGGACGTGATAAAGAATGGGGGCGTACAGGTGAAACATATACGCCATCAACCTTATTTGAACTTCGTATATACCCAAGTGGACGTTAATCAAAATTGAGATATATGCCGAGAGATGCATGCACCTTTTGGCCTGTTTTAGCCTAAGGAGGTAAACTAAATCCAAAAAATATAAACACCAAAGAATGGCTAAGGTATTGGACCAATAAAGGTGCAAAGGTATTTGACATTGGTCCAGAAAAGGGAAATCCTATCAGAAGCCCATTTTATAGTGTAGAACAAAGTAGTATTTATACAAATTGGAGATACAATAATGTTGTACAACTTGAAGGTTATTAAAAAAAGTTATGAATAATAGAAAAGAAACATACGATTTTATTTGTTTTTCAGAACTTGCTTATGAATGGGATGCATCTGCTAAAAAAAATACAGAGACAAAAATTAGGAAAAGACTGAGATCAATTAATCAGGGGTATGATCCGCAAAGAATCGATTACATTCGTTCATTAAGAAATGATTTATACAATGAAATTTCCTTGTCGGATAGATCAGAGTATTTCACTAAGTCAACTATAGAATATGCTGATTTGGCTGATTTTAGAATTAATCAAATGTTTACTGATTTTAAAATAAATTACGATGAAATAAATAACGAAGATTTATTGAATATAATTGAATTTGCAATTTATCTTTTCTATGTTAGATAAAAGCCATTGGACGATAGGTTGAAAAGGACAATCGCACAACATCGGTTTTCCGTTTCCACCCCACCAACTACATCTTGCGCAGCAAGATAATATTCATAAAAGAAAAATCCCGCAACACAGGCAGCGGGATTTTAAATGGATTAAAGGCGCAAGCTAGTAATAGGTATATCTTCTTACTTGGGCAATATATTTCGCCAGGCGCATAACCTGATGGCTGTAGCCATACTCGTTGTCATACCATACATACAACACCATATTCTTGCCGTCCTCGGTTACAATGGTTGCATTGCTGTCATATATGGCAGGTTGTGCGGTGCCAACGATATCGCTGGATACGAGCTCATTGCTGATGGAATATTTGATCTGTTCCACCAAATCGCCCTCTAGGGCATATCTTTTCATGGTGTTATTTATTTCATCTAGGGTAGCAGGTTTTGCGATCTCAAGGTTCAGGATTACCAGGGATCCATTGGGAACAGGTACCCGTATTGCATTGGAGGTAAGTTTTCCTGCAAGCTCTGGCAATGCCTTGGCCACAGCACTTCCGGCACCCGTTTCTGTTATGACCATATTCAATGCGGCTGCCCTTCCACGGCGATATTTTTTATGCATATTATCCACTAGATTTTGGTCGTTTGTGTAGGCGTGGATAGTTTCCAGATGTCCACGGACTACGCCCCAGGTATCCTCTACCACCTTCAAAATGGGGGTAATGGCGTTGGTGGTACACGATGCCGCCGAAAAGATATCAACGGCATTGGGATCATAATCTCTATGGTTTACGCCATGGACAATATTTGGCACTCCTTTTCCGGGTGCCGTAAGCAATACCTTGGACACTCCTTTGGCCTTCAAATGGCGTTCCAGCGCTTCCTCATCGCGGAAGGCGCCAGTATTGTCTATTACCAGGGCGTCCTCGATTCCATATTCGGTATAATCGATTTCTTCCGGACTATCGGCAGAAATAATATGAACGGTGGTTCCGTTTATGATCAACCCGCTATTTTCCATATCGGTGCGAACGGTCCCGAGAAATTCTCCGTGTACCGAGTCATGCTGTAGCAGGGAAGCTCTTTTGTCCAATACGGTCTGGTCCGTTTTTCCTCGTACCACAATAGCTCTCAGGCGAAGTTGATTGCCCTGGCCGGTACGCGACATAAGTTCGCGGGCCAATAGACGGCCAATCCGACCGAAACCATATAACACTACATCCTTTGGTACAATGCCCTTAAATTCCTTGGTGTTCTTTAATTTTTCCGAAACAAAGGCCAAGGCATTGGAATATTTGTCATCCTCCAAATGGTATTCGTAGGTAAGTTTGCCAATATCCAGCTTTGCGGGAGGCAAATCCAAAGTTTTGATGGCCTGGGCAATCTCAACAGAATCGAAGATGGAAATAGGTTTCTGGGCAAACTCGCCGGCATATTCGTGAAGGCTGAGGATCTCGCTCACATTCCGATCGATAAGTTGGTTGCGGAAGAGCACCAATTCAATGGACTTATCATACCAAAGATCGCTGATGATCTTAATAAATTCTACCGTGGCTTTGCGGCGGTCGGTTTGGAAAGACAGTTCTTTTTCATAAACGTCATCAAAACTCATAGTTGTAATTTTTTAAGGGCTTCCTGCATCGGCCGGGAGCGTGTTAAATTTGGGTGCAAAAATAAGTATTTTAATGGTGGTAAGGAAAAAAATATGGACGCCTATTATTTATATTGCCAAGACCATAATTAGGATAGGAGGTTTCCCTTCACCACTTTGGGGTTTGGGCCACCAATTTGAAAGTGGATTGCTTCTTATTTCTCTTCCTCTTCATCACTATGCAGTTCGTGGGAGCGTTTGTCGTATTTGCCCTTCAGTTCGTCCATTATGGTGCCTTTCCAGAGTTTGACCCCGATAAAATAGGATACTCGGGCAATGAGGTGCGCACCTACGGGAACGGTGAGAAACAAGAAGAGAATAATGGCGATCACTCTGGGAATGACGCCGCTGTCGCGAAAAAACACACCGGCCGAGAGCAGGATAAGGCCTGTTCCCAAGGTGGAGGCCTTGGTGGTTACGCACATCCTCAAATAGGCATCGGGCATTCTCACGAATCCGATGGCGGCCAGAAATATGAACAATACCCCCACGGTGGCAAGACCGGCAATTACAAGATCAATCATTTTTTATTTCTTTTTTCTAAGTAATAGGAAAACGCTACCGTGCTCAAAAATCCGATTAGCGCAATGATCATCGCAATATCGAGAAAAGTGGGCTGATCGGAGGTGATGCTGACAAACGCGATCAGGCTGATGGAACAAGTTACCAGCAGGTCCAGGGCGATGACTCGATCGGCTATATCCGGCCCGATTAAAAATCGAACAAAAATGATCAATATTGAAAGTGTCAATATCGGAATCAGAAAATACATTATATAGTTGTCTAAAGTCATCGCGTTATTTCCAGTATGCGTTTTTCAAATCCATTCTTTATATTGTTCACAAATTTATCCCTGTCCTTAATGTTCATGGAATAGACATAGAGCACTTTTCGGTTTTTTGAAACGTCGATGCTCAAGGTCCCAGGGGTCAATGAGACCAGGTTTGTCAGGAAGGTTATTTCCAGATCCGATTTCGCATCCAAGGGCACGCCGACAATCCCAGGTTTTAAATTTTTGTGGGAAACGATAATAAAGTAGGCAGCCTGCAAATTTGCCAGGATCAGTTCATAGATAAAAAACAAAATGAACCCGATTACCCTAGGGACCAACCGGAAATATTTCCTTTCATCCCGATTGCCGGTAATGATCCTAAGAATGATAAAGCTCAGCAAAAATCCGAAGGTGAAATTTGAAAAAGAGGTATCTCCGGTAAGGATCACCCACATCAGCATCAGCAAAACATTGGTAAGAAATAAGGAACTTTTCATTTCACAAAATTTTATTGCCCCAGCACGGCCTTTATATAATGCTCATTGTTTATTAATTGATCGGCCACCACCAGCGCCAGTTGTTGTATTTTTTCGGCACCAAGACCTATTGTTAAAGATACTAATGTCAACCCCACAATTGGAACCACCATTTCTATTTTTTGGATCGGTTTCATGTCCTTAAAGTACAGAAAGGAATCCGTCCGCAACTTGACCTCTTTGGATTTCCAAAAAACCATTGCCCACATCCGGGCGATGATAAAAAGGGTCATAAATGTTCCGAAAAGGACTGCGGCCACCAACCAGGCCCCGCCTTTTAGCTGTAAACTTTCGGTAATAAATGCAATCTTTGGCCAAAACCCTGACAACGGTGGAATCCCCACGAGGGAGAAAAAAGATATTGCCATAACCAAGGAAAGCATGGGATACTTGGAATACATACCTCCGAGATCCCGCATACTGTAGGTTCCCTTCAACTTATAGATCAACCCGCTGATCATAAACACATTGGATTTTACGATAATGTCGTGGATCAAATAGAAGACTACCCCTGCAAT
>CAYXDM010000013.1:20840-23550 GCA_964463595.1 uncultured Aequorivita sp.
TCCTCCGAAAATAGCCGATATAGCGGCAGGAGGAGTATGGTAAGATGCCGGCAACCAAAAATACATCGGGAAAACCGCCGCCTTTATCCCAAATCCTATCAAGAACAATAGCCCTGTGATTTCCACCAATCCCTTGTTCCCGATCTCGCCTACTTTTATGGAAAGATCCGCCATATTCAGAGTTCCGGTGAGGCCATACAGAACTGCAATGGCCGTTAAAAACATTACGGAGGCGAAAATATTCAGTGTAAAATACTTGATGGCACCCTCGAGTTGTTTTTTTTCACCCCCCAAAGTTATCATTACAAACGAGCTCAGTATTATCATTTCAAACCAGACGTAGAGGTTGAAAATATCCCCGGTCAAAAACGCCCCGTTCAATCCCAGCAGCAAAAAGTGGAAAATGGGAAAATATCCAAAGCTGAGCCGATCTTTGTCCATACTCCCCGCAGAATACATAGATACGGCCATCCCACAAATAGAGGTGAGCAGTACCAAAGTGGCTGCCAGCATATCGCCCACAAAAGTTATTCCGAGGGGAGCTGGCCAGTTCCCGGCATTGTAGGCAATTATACCTTCGGTCCAGATGGTATCCAATACCATCACGGCGATTACGAATCCCATAAGATTTCCAACGATGCTGATTGTTTTTTGCCAATTGCTTTTTTTCCAAAAGAACAGCATCACAATTGCATAAAACAACTGATTTATAATGGGATATAAAATAATGTTGTCTGTCATGAATAAAGATCTGTTGAGTTCATTTGGAAAAGGTCGTCTGTCTTCGCGACCTGGTAAGCTCTTTTTATCAATACAATGGCGAAGGCCTGCAGCCCAAAACTGATAACTATGGCTGTGAGAATGAGAGCCTGGGGAATGGGATCGGCATAGATTTCGGTGAGCGTATTTTCCTCTGGCGAGATAATGGCCGGAGCACCCCGGGTAATTCCTCCCAATAAAAAGATCAGTAGATTGGCACCGTTGCCCAGCAATATCAGCCCGATGATGAGTTTTACCAAGCTTCTGCGCAGCATCATATAAATGCCCGAAGCATATAACAGTCCAACCAAGATTGCAAGTATCAATTCCATAGTTTAAGCTGCTTCAGATATAGTGAAAATTATGGTCAAGGTTACCCCGAGTACCGTAAAATAAATCCCGACATCAAAAAATAGCGCTGACCCAATGTAGCCAATTACCGGAATAGCTTCCGAAGCCCAGATACCGGTCATAAAGGGTTTGTTCGTTATTATTGGTGAAAGCGCGCTCAAAAATGAGATGGACAGGCCAAAAGGCATGATAAACCCGGGGTGGATTTTCAACAGTTTTTTGGTCTTTTCCAGCCCATTGGCAAAAGCGTGCAGGACAAAAGCGATTGCCGCGATCAAGCCGCCCACAAATCCTCCTCCTGGCAGATAGTGGCCGCGGAGCAAAATAAAAATTGAAAACAACAGCAGCAAAGGCAATATATAATTGGAAGCGGTTCTTAAAATGATTGCATTCATATCTTAATCTTTTTGATGTAATCTCAACTTTAACAATGAAAATACCCCAATGGCAGCAATGGTAAGCACCACAGATTCCATAAGCGTGTCTGTTCCCCTAAAATCGACAAGGATTACATTGACTACGTTTTTCCCCTTGGCCAGGGTATAGGCATTATCGGCGTAAAACCTTGAAATTTCAGCATTATGGGTTTCCTGCCATACTTCTAGGGACAATAAAGCTATCAGTGCACCAAAAGTTGTCGCTATTATAACATCTTTTATACGGTTTCTGCGGTTGGTCAGGTTTAAATATTTGGGCAATCTGTATAAGACCAGCACGAAAAGTATCATCGTTAGGGTGTCTATTGAAAATTGCGTCATCGCTAGATCAGGGGCACTGTAAAACAGGAATATCATGGAAATACTGAGCCCCACCACTCCCAAGGCAGCCACCGCCGCCAAACGGGATTGGGTGGTTACCGCAAACAATATGCTGATCGCCAGTACAATCAATGTTGCAATTTCGAGAAGAGTGACTTCGGTCATGGCAGCAAAGTCGAGGTTTAGCCGGATATGCGTAAAAAGAAGGATTCCCAGCAGTACAATGGAAAAGAGCAAAATTGTGTTGATATAATTCCGAAGATATCCATTCTGAAAAAATCCCGTCCATTTCTTTGAAAATTTTTCAAAAGCCCCGGCCATTTTCAAAGTGATGGTTTTAGGCGAAAACGTTTCGTATTTGGTGGATGCCACCACTCTTTTTTCGGAAGGTTTAATCCAGAAAAAGATCAAGATCCCCACTGCAATGGTAACGGTACTCAAAAAAAGGACGAGGTTGAAGCCATGCCACAACTTGATGTGCAGATCGGGAACGGACAGATTCATGGCCGACAGTGCGGGCTGTATCAATCCATTTTGGACAACCGTAGGGAAAAACCCGAAAAGCACCCCGAGAATAGCCAATAATGCGGGTGGCACCAAAAGTAAATAGCTCGGGAGTTTAATTTTACTGTACTCTTCGGGCATAGGGCCAACAAAAGGTTTGACCCCCACCAAAAAACCGGCATATAGCAACAATATGTTTGTAATGATCGCCATTGCTGTAAGCGCAATGCTCCACGGGCCCATGTTCAACGTCGATTCATAAATCAGGTCCTTTCCAATAAATCCAAAAGTAGGAGGGATCCCCGCATTTGAAATTGCCGCCAGAAAACCGATTACCG
>CAYXDM010000014.1:0-23296 GCA_964463595.1 uncultured Aequorivita sp.
ACTTATATGTCGCTGTTTACGCTGACACATTATACGCTTTCAAAAACCGATGACAATAGTTTCCTAATTAAACCTTGCCAAAGATTCGAAAGCCAACTTTCAACGGACAAGGAAACCTTTGAATTCAAAAGACTCGCTGATACAGATAAATTCGGATGGAATGGCGGTACTCAAATTATATTAGATTCAGAAAGTCAAGCTAACATCCTGTCCTTTCCCAATCCGATGAATATGAATATGCCCGTAAAGTTGATGTTGATTCATCCCAACAATACTGCTCCGGCAAGTGGCATTAAAACGTATTATGACGAGACCGTCGGCGGCTATTCCAATGCGAGAATATTGGTTACTGATGCCAATGAAACAAAAAGCGGAAGCTGCCTCATCCACAGCAATCCAACCGGGGAACTGAATCAATACATCGTAGGCACATTTAACGGAATGTATGACCAGAAATTTAAAGCTACTTTCAATGCAGACCATACCGGAACATTCTTGGGTTTGCCTATGCAATGGAGCATCGTAAGCGACTATGCTGGGAAAATCAGAAAATGGGACTATCCAAGCGGCGGATTCATCGTTCACCTAATGATCGAATTTGATAACGAGTTACCATATTTGTAGATAAACCAACAGCCGGAAAAAAGTTGGCAATCATTGAAGGAATGCGTTACAACGATGACGGAACGATTGAAATCCGACAGATGCAGCGCAAACTTTAAGAAATTATAAAAACAAGCGCCCAATCTAATTAACCAGATTTTTGAATAAATTTATGAAAACAATCATCACATTATTTCTTCTGCTTGTAATACATTTCAGTTTTGCTCAACAGAAAGAATGGTCTAAAGTGATAGATCTACTAAGCAAAGAAGCCAGTTATTTTTCAGACAAAAGCGGCTATTTCAGATTGGCGGGAAACGCCGTAACCAATTTTAAATACCAGAAAATGATTATGAATGATTCGGTTTTTATTTCAGAAATGCATCATACCCACCGCTTCAATCCAGAATCCGACAAAGAAGCTTTCGTCACGACAAAAGTTGATTTACCTTGGTGTCCTTCGGTGAAATCAGCCGAGATTATTTACGATCATACCGCTTATTTTGATGCGTTTCCCGAAGTCTTGTTTCTGAAAATCGAATTTGGAGAAGCCACCCAGCATACCACCACCGCAAAATTAAAACACAACAATACGGAGACCAAAAATGAAGAACTAAACGAAGTTTTCATTATGCCCATCCGTACAAAAAACAGAGAGAAGATACTGAAAGCCATAGATTCCTATCAGACTACAGAATTTAAGCGCGATTTAGAAAATGACACCTATCATTGATGCCATTCAAATATGAACTATGAAAATTGACCAACCATTCAACCAGTTAGAAAAAGAAGAATACTTGTATTTTATCGAAAAACACAAACAGTATTCCGATTTCAATACACTGGGATTGTACCGTTCACTCTTGGAAAACGAAAAGCTTTCTTTAGATGAATTAATTGAAATCCGTGATTTTGCCCATTCTTTTTTCCAAAAAACCTTTGATTTTCTCCAGCTCAAAGATCCGAGAACTTATATGGGCGTAGTTTCTTTGGGTGAAGAGTTAACCGAACAAGAACAGCAAGTCCTTTGGGAAACCGTCCGCAATAACCAAGAGAAAATCCTAAAAGAAAAACGTTTCGGTCATCGAAATTTCGGCACTTATTCCAAGCACGAATGCGGTTTGCCTTATTGTTCGCTCAATGGGTTGATGGTCAAACAGAATTCATTGATGACCAGAGATGGAATTTGCTTTGCAAGCGATGAAAACAAAGACGAAAAAACCAATAAAGTCAAGCGTTTACAAAAGGAAAAAAGACAATTTAAACTCGGTAAAAACCATTTTGATGAAGAGTAAACCTTTCTGAAAAATAATTAAATTCAAATACATTTCAACCATGAAACCTTCTTCTTTTCAGCCTATTCTACCTTTAATCTGGGCAAAACCAGCAAATGACAACCAACCCACTGTATGAGGAAAACAGAAGATCAAATTAATTCACCTCCAATCCCCCAGCAATTTTTTCATTGTAAAGGCTTTTGATAATGCCATCACTAAGCCCGATCTTGGGAACGAAAACGTGTTTTGCCCTGCTCCATTTCATGGCCGAAAGATAAATGCCGGTGGCAGGAACCACCACATCGGCCCGGTCGGGATTCATGTCCATTTCCGTAATGCGTTCTTCGTAAGACAGATTCTTTATCTGTTTGTAATAGGTGGACAGATATGCATAACTAAGAGGTTTTCCGAGTTTCTTCCCGCTCTTCTTAAAGATGGTATTTATGTTTCCTCCACTGCCGATCAAGGAGACCTTGTCAAATTTATGCGTTTCATTTTTTATCCAGGTTTCCATCTTAACCCATAGACCTTCATCCACAAGGCCCTCCATAAGACGGACCGTTCCGATTTTAAAACTATTTGAAACTAGGTTTTTCCCCTGTGCGAACACGGTCAATTCAGTGCTCCCACCCCCCACATCCACATATAGGAAAACCTTGTCATCCTGGATCAGGGTTTTTAAATCGGTAGATGCAATAATGGCGGCTTCGTCGCGCCCATCTATGATATTGATGGCTATGCCACTTTTCTGCTCAATGTTCCTAGCTATCTGCATTCCGTTTGATGCCTCCCGCATGGCCGAGGTTGCGCAGGCCCTAAATCGCTTTATTCCGTGGGTTCGCATCAACAATCTAAAGGCGTTCATGGCATCTACCATCCGTTCCGCATTATGCTCGGATATCCTTCCATTTAAAAACACTTCGGCCCCCAATCGAATGGGCACCCGCACCAAGGATGTTTTTTTGAACAAGGTATCCTTTCCTTTTTGCTCGACCACGGTAACTATCAGTAAGCGGATTGCATTACTGCCAATATCTACGGCGCCATATTTCTCAATTTTCAACAAATCAGTTTACTTCTAGTTTATTCAAATAATAACCATACATCATAAATTGGGATCTGACCGGAGGTTTATTGTTTTTTCTGTAGGCATTGTCGTTCTTCGCACTGAAAACACGGGCCTTTACATTGTCTCTCCACCCTATTTCAAAATTCTCAAGAAGTTCCTTTTTAATATTCCCGTCATAGATCGGGCAGGTTATCTCCACCCTGTTGTCCAGGTTACGGCCCATAAAATCGGCTGAGGAAATGTAAACCTTGGGGTTTCCGCCATTTTCAAAAATAAACAAGCGCGGATGTTCCAAGAATTTGCCAACAATACTTATGGCCTGAATATTTTCGCTCATCCCCTTTATTCCTGGAATCAGACTACAGATCCCTCGTACTATCATTTTTATCTTCACCCCTGCCCTACTGGCTTCATATAGTTTATCGATCATTTTATAATCCGAAAGACTGTTCATTTTCAACTTTATTCCGCTGGGCAGGCCGGCCTTTTTATTTTTGATCTCAGTATCTATGAGATGGTACATGGCATTACGGGTATAATGGGGCGAAACAATCAGATGCCGGTATTTTTTTACCTGGTAATTGACCTCAAAAAAATCGAACACCTTGTTCATTTCCTTGCAAATCCTACTGTCGGCGGTAAACAGCGTGTAATCTGTATATAAACGGGCCGTGGTTTCATTGAAGTTGCCCGTGCTTATCACCCCATAACGGACAAGTTTTTTGTTTTCGAGGCGTTCAACAAGGATCATCTTACAGTGTACCTTTAGACCCTTGACCCCAAAAATGAGACGTACGTTTTCACTTTGGAGCAATTCGGCATATTTAATATTGGCCTCCTCATCAAATCGGGCCTGAAGTTCTATCTGAACGGTAACATCCTTTCCATTCTTCTTCGCATTTATTAGCGAACTGGCGATATTTGACACTTCCGCTAGCCGGTAGATCGTGATCTTGATGGATTTCACTTTTGGATCGAGGGCGGCTTCCCTCAAAAACTTTACCACATACATAAAAGATTGATAGGGTGCATGGAGCAGATAATCCCTTTCCCGGATCTTGTCGAACAACCTTCCCGACATATTCAAGCTAGGGATAGGCAAGGGCTCCGTCGGCTCATATTGCAGATCGGGGCGCCCCAGTCTGGGGAAGTCCATATAATCCCTGCGGTTGTGATAGCGGCCTCCCGGGATGATACTGTCGGTATCGTCTATTCCCATTTTAGCCAACAAAAACTGGAGGGTTTCGGTATCGATATTCTTGTCATAAACAAAGCGAACGGGATCGCCTATACTTCGTCTTTTTACGCTTTTGGAAATCTTTTCAATAAAACTTCGGCTAAGGTCGCTATCTATATCCAATTCGGCATCACGCGTTATTTTTATCATGTGGGCCGAAATACTTTCGTAATTGAAAATGTTGAAAATGTAGTGCAGACAGTGGCGGATTAGGTCATCGAGAATGATTACATACTGCTTTTCCCCTTCCTGAGGCAGTACTACAAAGCGATCAATGGTCCTGGGAATCTCAATAAGGGCATAGTTAGATTTGGTTCCAAAAGTATCGTCCTCCTTGGCCATCACCATTCTAATGGCCAGATACGCCCCGTTGTCCCTCAAACTTGGAAATTGATCCACCTCCCCAATCATTATGGTCATCATTGCCGGGTTTACATACCTCACAAAATAATCGGAAATGAACTTGCTTTGTTTTCTGGTAACCTGGGTCTCATTTATAATAAAGATGTTTTCCTTTTTCAGTTCCCGTTGAATATCGCTAAGGATCTTTAGGCTATATGCCTGTTGATCTATTACGGTTTGGGTTATTTCTGCCAAAAGTTCCTTTGCCGAGAATCCTCCCAGAACACTGCGCCCCGTTTTTCCCGCTTCCTCTATGCGCCGGATGGTAGCGTATCGCACCTTAAAAAATTCGTCCAGATTATTGGAGAAAATCCCCAAAAATCGCAGTCGCTCCAGCAATGGGATCTTTTTATCATTCGCCTCCTGTAGGACCCGCGCATTGAACTGCAACCAGCTCAACTCGCGGTTGTAATATTCATTGCGAACCACAGGTGGATGTGTAGCCGTTTTCTCAGTCATTATTTTAAATCCCTTGGGAAAATTGTTTTTATGGTCCTCCCGGTAGTAATATCCTTCCAATGGTTTTCATCAAATTCCAACATCACAAAGCCACAGGTAGGGACATTGTCAATATAACGGTTTCCAAACATATTGACGATGGAGGTAAAGGCATGGTTATGGCCTACAATCATTACGCGATCCAAGTCATCGCCCAGCGATTTTACGACCTGTATAACATTTTGTCCGCTGAAATCATAAAGATCGTGATTGGTTTCAAAATGAGCCTCGTCAATATTCCAGGCATCCTTGAAATATTGGGCGGTACTTAAGGCTCGGGTGGCATCGCTACTAATTATCATTTGCGGCGCCTGGATTTCCGCTCCCACTTTTTTAGAGACCAATAATCCGTCATTTCTTCCTCTTTCCTTTAACGGCCGCTTGTGGTCCTCAACATCTTCCTTCCAAGATGATTTTGCGTGCCTAACCAAATACAATGTTTTCATTTTTCGAATTTTAATACATCTGAAATGGGGAAACCCCAATGTGATTGTGTTTTAGAAGCTATCAAATTTATTAAATAATCCTACGTTTGGAATGGTTTTATGTAAAGTTTTGGAAATAGGGATAACCCAAAAAAACATCCCGGCAATTTCAACTGACTTTCCTTCATATAAAATAGGTTCGGAAAATAAAGGCCCTTCCACAATCCATTTTCTTTATTAATTTTTCCTTACTTTGTATTTATGGATTGATTTTTTCAGGGAAAATGATTTTTCTGATTTGATCGGTCTCCCATAAAAATACTGCTATTCACTATGAACTTGGATTTAACCCATAAAAATGCCCTGGTATGCGGGAGCACTTCTGGAATTGGAAAAGCTACCGCCATACAACTGGCGAAACTCGGCGCTACGGTAACCTTATTTGCAAGAGACGAGGAGAAATTACGTGAAACCCTTATTGAATTGCCCCATGACCAAGGCCAAAAACACAATTATTACGCGGCAGATTTCAACGATCCCGCACAGGTCAAGGAAAAAGCCCTAAAAGTTGCCTCCAACAAAACCATCCATATTCTCGTGAACAATACTGGTGGACCAAAAGGCGGACCAATTTTTTCGGCGGAAATAGAGGAATTTGAAAAGGCGTTCAGGATGCATCTAATCTGCAACCAGATCCTGGCCCAGGCTTTGGTTCCGCGAATGAAGGAATCTGATTATGGCCGGATTATCAATATTATTTCCACTTCGGTAAAACAACCCATCGATAATCTGGGCGTAAGCAATACCATTCGGGGTGCGGTTTCGAGCTGGAGCAAAACCCTGGCCAACGAGCTTGGGCAATACGGGATAACGGTCAACAATGTGCTTCCAGGATTTACGGCCACCGATAGATTGGACGATATAGTGTTAAATGCCGCGGAACGAATGAAAAAAACGGAAAAGGAAGCCGGGGATTTCATGAAAACCCTGGTCCCAGCAAGACGTTTTGCACAACCGGGTGAAATTGCCAATGCCGTAGCCTTTCTGGCCAGCGAGGCCGCAAGTTATATCAACGGTGTAAATCTTCCGGTTGATGGAGGACGCACTAAAAGCCTATAAATAAAGTCCAGACCAAATTTGATGCAACCACCCATTGCCACAAAAAGGTATAACACCACACGTTTTTATAAATAAAAACCTTAAATCCATCCAATTGACATGAAACGAAAACTAAGAATCAACGGGCATTCGCATCTGTTGCCCTATCCGGAGGAGATTCCAAAATTTATGAGAGAAAAGGAGATATTCTGGGTAGATCAGGAGAGAAAATTTATGCTTCAAAAGGATTGGAGCCGCCCTGTTACGGATTCGAGTTTCTTTTTAAACGAAAAGCTGGACTGGATGGACCGGAACAAAATTGACCATGCCGTTGTTCTCAATCTTTCCCAGCTCTATGGCAATGGACTTAGGGTGGAGGAGATGAAACAGGCGCTGCGTTTTCAAAATGACTTCAATGCCAAGGTACAGCACGACCATCCGTCCAAATTCACTTGCGGTTTTGTGGTACATCCCGGCTTTGTACGTGGAGCCCTATGGGAAATGGAGCGCTGTGTGGAAGAACTGGGCCTTCAATTATTGTGCCTGCCAACCCATTATATGGATACCATTGGCACGTGGCGCTGCATTTTTGACGAAGAGAATGAACCTATCTTTGAATTGGCTTCCAAATATAATCTTGCCGTGGAAATCCATCCGTACGACGGTGAGAAATTTATCAAGCTCGAAAATACCGCCTGGCGTTTCCACCTTATCTGGATGCTGGCCCAATGTGCCGATGCCTACCACTTCCTCACCCTGAACGGATACGCGGATAAATTTCCGAATATGCGAACCTGTTTTGCCCACGGTGGCCAACTGGCGCAAATAAACTTGGGCAGAAGGATCCAGGGGTTCGATGGACGGCCCGATTTGTTTAAAGGTAAAACCCATCCCCGAAAATCCGTGGGCCATAGAAATATCTTTTTCGATACGTTGGTGCACGATACCGGATCCTTGGATCTGCTGATAAAAAATCAGGGATCAAAACAAGTATTGGTAGGCCTGGACGATCCGTACCCCTTGGGGGAAATGGAAAGCGCACCCCAATCTTCCTATCCCGGAAAAATTCTCGATCTCGCCCTGGAGCGAAAGGTCATCAATCAGGATGAAGTGGATGCCATGTGGGAGGACAACGTGATCCAATGGCTCTGCGGCGACGATGGGGATGCCAAAATAAGACTGAAAAACAGAATTTTGAATAATTCGTGATAGGCTTTCTTGGATGGCGAAATTCAGCCGAATCTGCATTTTCACTCTTCCTGTTATTTTTTCCTCTCGCCTACTTTTGAGCCCAGACGAAAGAGATTGATGTACCTGGGAAAACAACAAGAATATATATGGGCTATCCTTTTAATGCCCATGAAATTTGATACTCTTCAATATAAAGTTTAATTTTCCCCGCTCCAGGGGATTTATTGCCCTAAAGAATAAGCGGATGAAGGTAAATTTGAATGAAACTACCCCCTCTATGAATTCGACGGTAAAAGTATATAACGAAATAGACAAAGGGTCTGCTTATGTGGCACAGCGCTTGGCCGATTTAATCCTGAGCAAACAGAAAATAGGGGCTCCCGCCATAATAGGGTTGGCCACGGGCCTTACCCCCAAAGGAGTATATCGAGAGCTGATTAACCTTCATAAAAACGAAGGTTTGAGCTTTAAAAATGTTAAAACCTTTAACCTGGACGAGTATTACCCGATTGCTCCTACAGATGAAAAGAGTTATGTGACATTTATGAAAGAGCAGCTTTTCGACCATATCGATATTTTGGACGAAAATATCCATATTCCCGATGGCACATTATCCATGGACCAAATTGAAGGTTATTGCGCCGCTTATGAACAAAGAATCGATGAGCTGGGTGGCCTTGACATACAATTATTGGGAATAGGCCGTTCGGGCCATATCGGATTTAACGAACCCGGCTCCTTGTCCACTTCAAAAACAAGATTGACAAACTTAAACGATATAACCAGGAAAGATGCAATTTCCGATTTTGGCGGTTTGGATAATGTGCCCTTACAGGCCGTAACTATGGGGATTGAAACAATTTTAAAGGCTAAGGAAATAATTCTTATGGCATGGGGCCAGCGGAAATCTCAAATCATCCAACAGGTTTTGGAAAGTGAAATCACGCCTGAAATCCCAGCTTCTTTTTTACGGTCCCATCCAAATGTCGAATTTATTTTAAATCGCGAATCCGCTAGTTTGCTGAACGGGCTGGCAACGACCCGTATAGGTTAATTTTCCGCGATATATCTTCGGTCATTCGGTATCACCCTTAAGTTCAAGCAATATTTTATTGACGTCCTCTTCGGTGGTGGAAAGCTTGGTTTTACATATCTTGATCAATGCCGCGGCACGTTTTACCTTTTCGGAAAGTTCGTCAACCGTAATTTCTCCTTGTTCAATTTCCGTTACAATAGTTTGCAGTTCCTCAAATGCTTCTGTATAGTTTGGTTTATCACTCATTATTTTGATATTGTTTTTACGGTACTCATCACTGAACCTTCCTTTAAGATTGTGGTTAAGGTGTCTCCTTGTTTTATGCCTTCGGAAGAGGAAACCGATTTGCCGTTCAGGTAGGTAATGCTGTAACCTCTTTTTAAAACGTTTTCAGGCTTCATATTGTTTATGTTCTTTTCCATGTTTTGCACGTCGCTGTTCCAGTTTTTAAAAAGCAATTGGACATCTTTGTTGATGTTTTTTTCATGTTGCTGCAAGTTTTGGTGTAATGACCCGCAAAACTTTTGTGCCGCAGCACTAATTTTCTCAACAGCCCCCTTATGGGCTTGGTGCTGATTTCTGAAGATAAACAGGGATTGGGTCACAAGCGATTTTACATTTTCGTTTAAGGAAGTTTTGTTTCTTAAAGCCAGACCCGTGGTCGCCGAGCGAAATAGCTTTACTTCCAAAGAGAATTTATTCCGTTCGTCGGTTATCAGCCGTATGGATCGGTCGGTTAATCTTTCCTGCGCTTTTTGTAAAGGAACAGAAAAATCATGGAATTTTTGAACCAGGAACTCAGCGAGCTTGGTTGGGGTTATGGCGTTTGTAAATGAAACCATTTCCGTAACTGTTTCGTTTGTGGCGTGCCCTATGCCTGTTAGGACTGGGATTGGGAACAATGCAATTTCCCTGGCCAGTTCGTAATTATTGTAACACGAAAGTCCTATATCTCCACCGCCGCCACGGATAATGGCAACAGCGTCAAAATGGTGGATTACCCTCTTAATTTCATTGAGTTGCCTTATAATGGATGGCACGGCCTTATCACCCTGAAGGAGAGAAGGAAATAGGAAATAGAAAAATTTATATCTCCAGGATTGGTTTGCCAGGTCAATTACTTGCAAAAAGTCTGCATAGCCTTTGCTGGTTTCTACGGATATGATCGCTATTCTTTGCGGAAGAATGGGCAGTTTTCGGAGCTTGTTTTTATTGAAGATACCTTCTTCCCTCAATTTTCTGATGGTATCCTGTTTCTCCCTTTCCAGATCACCGAGTGTAAAACTTGGATCAATGTCAACAATGCGCAGGTTCATCCCGTATTCCGGATGAAAATTTATCGATGCCAAAAATAAGATCTTGATCCCGTCTTTGAGGGGTTCGTTTAATACCCGTTTAAAATTATTGTTTATATTGAAATAATCGCCCTTCCACAAAGTGGAACGAATTTGAGCAATTATCTTTCCGTCCTTTTTTTCGACCAATTCTGGGTAGCAATGCCCTGAGTGGCGATAGAAATTCAATTTGTTGAGTTCCGCCTTAATCCAATAGGAACTTTTGTAACGTTCGGCAATAGTTTTCTGGATGCTTCTCGTCACTTCAAATAGCGAAAATATTTGTCTGTCGTTTATTGTCTCTGGCATTTGTTTTTTATTCAATGATCCTCGCGGTCCGTTCCAAGCAAACACCAATCTGATTGGGCCGGGACCACCCGAGGTGGGAAATTTCCCTTAGCCCTCCCCTTGTTTGTTCCAATGTGCGGAAAGATCCAGATAATCAATGGGAAACGCTGGACTTTGGCGCTCGAGAGCATTCTCCTGGAAGGATCGTAGAAGAATGTCTTCGATCAGATAATCTTCCTTCACCTCAAAAGGCCGGTATTCCTCTTTCAGGGAAATATCAAACATATTTGCCGTTACATTGGACCAAAACGCTTTCCAGCCGGTGCGGAATTCCTTAATAAGATCGAAAACCGAATGGCCAGTCTGCCGATGGATCAATTTCACCAAAATTTGGCCTTCGGAACGGGTCAAGTTTTTTAGGGTATCGGTAAATTCCCCTTCCAAATAGTTCTGGATAATTTTCGTGTATCTCCTTTTTTCGCTGTTTTTTTCCAGAGTGCTAAGCCGTTCATTCATAACCGTAAGTCGCTCCGCGGCAAGTTTCGCGTACGGATACACTTTGCGGGTCCGGCGCCTGAGCAAAAGATATCGCTTTCGGTCAGTTTCGGTTTTGAAATAGAGCTTCTCCATAAGGATCACCTCATCCAGATTTATTATATCCCTTGCCAGGGTGTCACCCTCGACAATATAATATGTCACATTTGAGGAATCGGTCTCCTTCGTTACTTCCTTTCCATTCTGCCCATAACCGGGACCCATCCCGAGAACCACAAAAAATACCAACAATAGTGTACGGTATATATTTATATGAAAATCCATAAAAGTTACGATGCTTTGTGTCCCATCCAAAAATAATCAAATTGTCTTGCCCTTGCCTATTAAATCTGTAATTTTGCCAGCTCCAATTTTTTGTGAATCCTGATATTATGAAGACTACTATCCTAACGGAAAAATCAATTGAATTTTTAGAAAAATATTTGAACAACCCCTCTCCTACCGGTTATGAATGGGATGGGCAAAAACTGTGGATGGATTATCTGAAACCTTATGTGGATGAATTTTTCACCGATACTTATGGTACTGCCGTAGGGGTGATAAATCCTCAAGCCAAATTTCGGGTCGTTATTGAAGGGCATGCAGACGAAATTTCATGGTATGTGAATTATATCAGCGACAATGGGTTGCTATACGTCATCAGAAACGGGGGCAGTGACCATCAGATTGCTCCTTCCAAAATTGTGGACATCCATACCAAAAACGGGATACTGAAAGGCGTTTTTGGCTGGCCGGCCATCCATACACGTGACAAATCAAAGGAAGAATCGCCAAAACCTGAAAATATATTTATTGACGTTGGCGCGAAGGACAAAGAAGAAGTGGAACGTATGGGAATCCATGTGGGCTGCGTAATCACCTATCCCGACCAATTCCACATATTGAACGGGGACAAGTTTGTTTGCAGGGCCCTGGACAACCGCATGGGCGGTTTTATGATCGCCGAGGTAGCGCGCCTCTTGAAGGAAAGGAATATTGCCCTGCCATTTGGACTGTATATTACCAATTCGGTCCAAGAGGAAATTGGCTTGCGCGGCGCAGAAATGATTGCCGACCGCATTAAGCCAAATGTTGCCATCATCACCGATGTTACCCACGATACCACCACCCCAATGATCGACAAAAAGAAAGAAGGATTCATAGAAATAGGCAAGGGTCCGGTAATAGCCTATGCGCCTGCCGTGCAGCAAAAATTGCGCGATTTGATTGTGGATACGGCAGAGAAAAATATGATCCCATTTCAGCGCGCGGCACTTTCCAGAGCCACTGGAACAGATACCGATGCCTTTGCGTATAGCAATGGTGGCGTGGCGAGTGCACTAATTTCCTTGCCGCTTCGCTATATGCACACCACTGTGGAAATGGTCCATCGGGAGGATGTGGAGAATGTGATCAAATTGATATTTGAAACACTCATCAAAATAACAGATGGGGAAACTTTCAGTTATTTTGATTGATGTTCCACCCCTTTTTGTCTGCGGTGCCAAATGAGGAGTGTATCAACTTTTTTTTTCTTATTGTTTTCAACGGTTATCCTTGGGCAAACGGACACGGATTGGAAAAAAAGCGCATTTTTATTTACGCCTGAGATTTTATTGGGAAAAACCATGGAAGCCAATGAAGGTTTCCCCCCTACAGGTTTACAAAAGCAACTTATTTTAAATTTTGGCCGAAACCATGCCCGCAATCCTCAACAATGGGCACAGCGATTAAAAGGGACCAAAACAGGATTTTCATTGGGGATAACCGAGTTTGGCAATTACGAACCCCTGGGTATTGCTTTTACCGCCTTGCCCTATATTGAGTTTAGGGCTTTTGGCAGCAATAGATTTTCAGTGCATACGGCAATGGGCGCATCCTATTTCACAAGGAAGTTCGATCCTGAAACCAATCCCGAAAACAATGCCGTAACCACCCATTTAAGCTGGGCCTATCGGCTATATCTCAATTATCAATTCCATTCGGGGGAACAGGTGGACTGGCGACTGGGGGTAGGATATTCCCACCATTCAAATGGCCATACGCGCTTATTGAACATAGGGTACAATTCCTTTCTCATCAGTCTTTCGGCTGAAATCAAGAATCCGTTGAAAGCGCCAGAAGTTGCAAACACGGCAATGCAAAAATACGATAGAACCACTTATGAATACATAGCACTGAGGGGTGGACTTGGACAAAATGTGCTATCCGTTGCCATTAACGACCCACAAGCTGTGTACACGTTCGCGGGAGAATACGGAAGGGTTTTCAACAATACCTTCAAGCTTGGGGTAGGATTTTACTCCCGCATCTACCGACATTACTACAACTATATCAAGGATAATGGGTCTTTGGTACAACCTGGCAGGGATTACGATTATTTTTCAGAGAAACCTCTGTATTATGCGTCCAATTTTGGAATTAGCCTGCACGGGGAATTTTTTCTGAACCACATAGGCATCGATCTCCAGCTGGGTTTTAATTTTCACAAGCCGGCCTACAAAATGGATTATCGGATGAACGAGGGTTGGGAAAATACGCCCCGGGAAATTCCTGAGGACTGGCTTTTGGGAACACTGGACACGAAGTACAAACTAAAATACAGGATCTCTTCCCGTCTTGGGTTGAAATATTATTTGATTGGGATGGAAAAAGCGCCAAAAAACAATTTCTACATTGGCGCACATTTAAATGCCAACCTGGGACAGGCGGATTTCAGTGAGCTCAGTTTGGGGTACGTTTATAGTTTTAATCAGTAAGGGAAATCAGGATTGTTGGATACCGGAAAAATGGACGATCGAGTATGGACTCTCAATTACCCCTCACTCCTCCCATTCGATAAAAAGGCCATCACGTTTTTCTCGATCCGCGCTTGAATATTTTCAGTGGGGGCCTTTTCAAATTTCTCCCCTGTTATATTCTCATAGAGTTCGATATATCTTTCTGAGACCGACGCTATATACTTATCGCTCATTTCGGGCAGTATTTGCCCTTCCAACCCCTGGAAACCATTTTCAATCAGCCATTGCCGTACAAATTCCTTTGAAAGTTGTTTCTGTGGTTCCTGCTTTTTTTGGCGATCTTCATAGCCTTCAGCGTAAAAATAGCGGGAAGAATCCGGCGTATGGATTTCATCGATAAGCACTATCTTGCCTTCTTTCGTCTTTCCGAATTCGTATTTCGTATCGACCAAAATCAGGCCCCTTTTGGCTGCCATCTCGCTTCCGCGCTGAAAGAGTTTACGGGTATATTCTTCGAGCAGATGATAATCTTCCTCCGAAACGATTCCCCTCTTTAGGATTTCCTCTCTTGAAATATCCTCGTCATGGTCGCCCATTTCGGCTTTGGTTGCGGGGGTTATTATAGGCTCCGGAAATTTGTCGTTCTCCTTCATTCCTTCGGGGAGGGAAACGCCGCAGAGCATCCTGTTTCCGGACTTATATTGCCGTGCCGCATGCCCGCTCATATAGCCTCGGATTACCATTTCAACCTTAAAGGGCTCGCATGCTTTACCAATGGCGACATTTGGATCGGGAACGGCCAATAGCCAATTGGGGACAATATCCTGTGTATCCCGCATCATTTTTGTCGCGATCTGATTGAGAATCTGGCCCTTGTATGGGATTCCCTTGGGCATTACCACATCGAAAGCGCTCAGTCTGTCGGTGGCGATCATCAAAAGAACATCGTTTTCCAAGGTATAGACCTCGCGAACCTTTCCGCGGTAAAAGCTTTTCTGGCCCGGGAATTTAAAATTTGTGGCAATTATTGTATTGTTCATCTTACATTAAAAATCCTTTATAATTATTGAGGGCATCAATCCACATTCTCAATCCGCTTATAGGCTGCAATTACTTCCTTGACAAGACGGTGGCGGATCACATCCTTGTCGTCCAAATAGATCATCCCCACGCCTTTTACATCCTTCAATACCAGAAGTGCTTCCTTCAGTCCCGAAATCACCCGCCGCGGGAGATCGATTTGCCCGGGATCACCGGTGATCATAAACTTGGCATTCTTTCCCATTCGGGTCAAGAACATCTTCATTTGTGCATGGGTGGTGTTTTGAGCTTCATCCAGAATCACAAAAGCATTGTCCAAGGTACGGCCGCGCATAAAGGCCAAGGGTGCTATTTGTATAACGCCGGTTTCGATATGGGAGGCCAGTTTCTCGGCTGGAATCATATCGCGAAGGGCGTCATAAAGAGGCTGCATATAGGGATCGAGCTTTTCCTTCAAATCCCCAGGGAGAAAACCCAAGTTCTCACCAGCTTCCACAGCCGGCCTGGTAAGAATTATTCGTTTTACATCCTTGTTCTTCAGGGCTTTTACCGCCAGGGCCACGCCTGTATAGGTTTTGCCGGTGCCGGCGGGGCCCACGGCAAAAACCATATCGTTCTTGGACATCAGTGCCACGAGCTTTCTCTGGTTGGCAGTTTGGGCTTTTACCGGTTTCCCGCTCACTCCGTGTACGATTACATCCCCACTGCTTACCGGGGTTTCATATTCCTCACGGTTCCGGCTCAACACTACCCGCTCGATAACATTTTCATCTATCTTATTGTATTTTGCATATTGTTCAAGGAGCATGGCCATCCGCCGATCAAATTCCTCCAGAATTTCCTCATCACCATAGGCCTTGATTTTATTTCCCCTGGCAACGATTTTCAATTTTGGGAAATATTTTTTCAGCAATTCAATATTGGCATTTTCGAGTCCGAAGAATTCCCGTGGGCCAATTTCCGTAAGTTCAATGATAAGTTCGTTCAAAAGACCTGCTTTAGTTAGTTTTTGGTTATGGGTAAGGTTTTATTTGGAAAGGTTTAATTGGATCGGGAACAGACCTGAATGGAATGCCCCTATAAAACGGATGGAAATAACATCCCCTACCCTTCAAAACCAATAATCCCTTATTCGCCAAAAATAGTTTTGTGCCTAACAAAAGTAACCTATTTTTGCGGTACTTGATTAAATAAAATATCAACATTTACGTATGGCCATCATCACACTTTCAACCGACTTTGGAGAAAAGGACCACTTTGTGGGCGCGGTGAAGGGGGCTATTTATTCAGAACTGGAGGATGTTAAAATTGTTGATATCTCACATTCCATAGCTCCTTTCCATCTTCACGAGGCGGCGTATATAATCCAAAATGCCTACAAAAGTTTCCCCAAGGGAACCATACATATAATTGGTGTGGATTCTGAACTAAATCCTGAAAACAAGCATATTGCCGTTTTTATGGACGACCACTATTTTATTTGTGCCGACAATGGAATAATGTCCTTGCTTACGGCAGAAATCAGACCCGAGAAAATAGTGGAAATCAATATTCACGACAGAATAATAAGCAATTTTCCGGTGCTGGATGTTTTTGTGAAAGTGGCAGGCCATATTGCACGCGGGGGCACCCTGGAAGTTATTGGCAGGGCGACCTCTGGGATGAAGGAAATGACCGGGATAAGACCCGTAGTCAATAAAAACGAATCGCAGATTATTGGGAATATCATTTATATCGACAATTATGGGAACGCAATAAGCAACATTAGCAAAAAACTGTTTGAAAAAGTGGGCAAGGGAAGAGCTTTTGTAATCGGTGCAAGGACAACCACCATTAACAGGATCTATGATAATTATAGCGATGCCATCAATTTTGATCTCCCCCCGGACAAACGGGAGGAGGGCGGCAAAAAGTTGGCGCTGTGGAATTCCTCAGGGTATTTGGAATTGGCCATCTATAAAAGCAATCCGTTGACCGTGGGAGGAGCCTCCAGTCTGTTTGGATTGGGTTTCCGCGATTCGGTTACTATTAATTTTGACGCAATTTAGCTTAGGAAATCCCAGTTCAATCTTATAGAATATGTTCACAAGAATCGTAAAAATGGAATTCGAGGAAAAAGGAATAGAAACCTTTCTGGAAAACTTTGACAAAGTAAAGAACAAAATAGCAAATTTTCCGGGATGTTGTTTTTTGGAACTTTACCGCGATAAGAATGATGGAACAATCTTTTTCACCTATAGCCGTTGGAGAAACGTGGCCGATCTCGAAAACTACCGAAAGAGTGAACTGTTCAAGCAGGTATGGGGACAGACAAAGCCCCTGTTCAAGACAAAGGCCCAGGCTTGGAGCGTGGATACGCTTTTTGGTAGTGGGCAGTGAATGATGGATGCTGGAAAATGGAATACAGATTTATGGGAGATGGCCAGATTTTGGAAGTTAAGAATTATCAGGTTGGGTTCCCGGGGCCGGGGGACTTAGCTTGTTTGCGCCATTCCAATTGAAACATGAAATATGAAACTTGAAATTGAATGTTTACCCTAATAAAACGCGAAATCAATTCCTTCTTTTCCAGTACCATAGGGTATTTGGTGATTGCGGTATTTTTGGTGATCAATGGGCTGTTTCTTTGGGTGTTTGGAGGGAATTTCAACATCCTCGATTCGGGTTTTGCCGATCTATCCCCATACTTTGAACTCGCGCCCTGGGTGCTGCTGTTTTTGATCCCGGCAGTATGTATGCGGACTTTTAGTGACGAAATGAAAATGGGCACCCTGGAACTGTTGTTGACCAAGCCCATTCCCTTGAAGGAAATTGTACTGGGCAAATATCTGGGAGCCGTTATCTTGATCCTGATCGCCCTTTTGCCCACGGGTCTGTACGTTTATACAATTTACGAATTGGGGAATCCCCCTGGAAATTTGGATGTGGGATCTACCCTGGGCTCCTATTTGGGGTTGTTGTTTCTGGTTTTTGCCTATACCGCCATCGGAATATTTTCCTCTACCCTGTCCCAAAATCAAATAGTTGCCTTTATTGTGGCAGTGCTGCTCTGTTTTGCCCTTTATTACGGCTTCGAGGGTTTTGCCACATCCTCGTTCGATATATCCCACCTTGGGATGAAAGCGCATTTTGACAGCGTGGCCCGGGGAATTTTGGACACAAGGGATTTATTGTATTTCCTGAGCATAACCTTGTTCTTTTTGTTTGTAACGGTCTTTAAATTGAGGAAACAATAATGACGGCTTCATTAAAAAAGAATATCCTTCCGCTGGCAATCCTTATCGTAGGATTGATTCTCTTGAATGTACTGGGAAGTTTTCTCTATAAACGATTTGACCTCACCCAGGATAAACGCTTTACCATTTCCAAAGAAGCGAAGCAGATTGTGAACCAGGTAAATTCACCCCTTATCGTCGACGTTTTTCTGAAAGGAGAATTTCCCCCAGAATTCCGTAGGCTACAAAAAGAGACCCAGCAACTTCTGGAAGAATTTGGTGCTTATAACACCAATATAAAATTCAATTTTATCGACCCCACGGAACAGGATGCAGATCATTTCAGGCAACAACTCAATGAACATGGGATGATTCCGGTCCAGATCTCGGTTTCTGAAAGCGGCAAACAAAGCGTGGAAATTGTGTATCCCTGGGCTCTTGCGCACCACAATGGCAAATCGGTTAAAATCCCCTTGTTAAAAAATCAATTGGGCGCCACTTCCCAGGAAAGAGTAAACAGTTCGATCCAGAATCTTCAGCATGCCTTTGCGGACGGCTTTAAAAAACTGGCGACCGAAAGATCCAAGAAAGTGGCTGTCCTCAAGGGCAACGGCGAGTATGACGACAGATATATCGCCGATTTTTTCTCTACCCTAAAAGAACATTATTTTATTGCGCCCTTTACCTTGGACTCGGTTGCCACAAACCCGGTCCAAACCTTGCAAGCCCTGGAGGGGTTTGATCTTTTTATCGCTGCCCAACCCACCGAGCCGTTCTCGGATGAGGAAAAATATATTCTCGACCAGTTTACCATGAAGGGCGGCAAATCGCTTTGGCTGATGGACGCTACCCAAATCCAAGTGGATCCGGTTTCCGGAAAAGCCTTTGTTTTTGGGATGGATTTGAACCTCAATGATTTTTTCTTTAACTATGGGGTGCGTATTAATCCAAATCTGGTTAAAGATGTATATTCCGCGCCCATTGTGCTTGCCAGCGGAGAGGAGCGGGAATCGCAGTATGACAAGTATCCATGGTTTTTCAGTCCCCTGAGCAGTAGTGCCAACAATCACCCGATCGTCACGAATATTGAGGCGGTAAAATTCGATTATGCAAGTTCTATAGACACCCTTCCCAACAGCATCAAAAAAACCGTTCTTTTGTCCACTTCCCCCATTTCCAGAATTGTGGGTCTTCCCTTTGAAATAAACTACGACACGGAAATCCCAAACAACCTTCGGGTGGTTAATGAAGGCCCCCGGCCGGATGAATATAACTCGGGCGAAGTGCCGCTGGCGGTCCTGTTGGAAGGAAATTTTTCCTCTGTCTATAAAAATCGGGTAAAACCGATAAAATTGCAGAATGGAATCAAGAATATCGATGAGGGCGAACCTTCAAAAATGGTCATTATCAGCGATGGCGACGTAATCAAAAACCAGATGCAGGGCAATCGTCCTTTGGAACTGGGATTTGACAAAGCTACCAATGCGTTTTATGGAAATAAGGAGTTTCTGCTGAACACCGTTAATTATCTTTTGGACGACAGTGGACTTATAAACATTAGGACCCGCCAAATTGCAATCCCTTTCCTGGATATCCCCAAAGCCACGGCCGAAAGAAGCCAATGGCAAATGCTTAACCTGTTGCTTCCATTGGGCTTGCTGACATTATTCGGCCTCGGGTTTGTTTTTTATCGCCGACGAAAATATAATCGGTAAATGTTAATAAGTTTGTTTTAACCAAAACATCATTTGAAATATATTTGTACTTCGGCGAAGTTTATATAATGGCCAGGTGTAAAGCCCAATATCCTTTGGATCGTTTAATAAGCAATGGGTTCGACAAGCTTACCACTAATTTTTTAAAGAGATTAAAATTCGTAAATTGAAACAATTCGAAATGCGCAGAAATTCTGGGTTTCTCGTTGGCCTAAAAGTTTCCTCCGCCATACATTGAGAATTATTTCCTAAAAAAAATATCTAATGAAATTCATCGTATCAAGTTCATATCTATTAAAAAATCTACAAGTTTTAGGGGGAATTCTGAACAACACCAATACCCTTCCGATCCTGGACAATTTTCTTTTTAAACTGGATGGCAACACCCTGAGCGTTTCTGCCTCGGATCTTGAAACCACCATCACCTCAAAACTGGAAGTTGAAAGTACGGAAACAGGAATGGTCTGCATCCCGGCAAGATTATTGCTCGAAACCCTAAAAACCTTTCCCGAGCAGCCCTTGACCTTTGTTGTAGAGGACAATAATACCGTAGAGATCAGCTCCAATCACGGTAAATATGCCTTGGCCTATGCCAATGCCGAGGAATTTCCAAACGTGGTAGAATTGCAGGATCCTTCCTCCACCGTTATTCAAGGCGATGTTTTGGCCACCGCCATCAGCAAAACCATTTTTGCCTCCGGAAATGACGATTTAAGACCGGTAATGAGCGGGGTGTTTTTTCAGTTCTCAACAGAGAATTTGATTTTTGTTGCTACCGACGCCCATAAATTGGTGAAATATACCAGGGACGACCTCAGTGCATCGCAGACTGCAGAATTCATTATGCCGAAAAAACCTTTGAATCTGCTCAAGAATATCCTGGCCGGCAATGAAGAGGATGTAACCATTGAATACAATGAAAGCAACGCAAAATTCATTTTTGATAATTCTGAAATGGTCTGTAGGTTAATAGACGGGAAATATCCCAACTACGAAGCTGTTATTCCCAAAGAGAATCCAAACAAATTGATTATGGACAGGAATTTACTTCTAAATTCCGTGCGGAGAGTTTCAATTTTCTCCAGCAAGACCACCCACCAGATCCGTTTGAAAATTGCCGGCGCCGAATTGAACATTTCCGCTGAAGATGTGGATTTCAGCAACAAAGCTGAAGAGCGTTTAACGTGTGATTACCAAGGAGATGATATGCAGATCGGGTTCAACAGCCGTTTCCTTACCGAAATGCTGAACAACCTTTCCAGTGATGAGGTTTCCCTGGAAATGAGCCTCCCAAACCGTGCTGGTATTCTTACCCCCGTTGACGGGCTGGACGTTGGGGAAACCGTAACCATGCTCGTGATGCCCGTGATGCTCAATTATTAGAGTTGGATTGCCGTATTTCTGGACGTGAGATTTTGAGATATAGAATTCGCTTTCAGAGTCCGTCGTTGGGTGGAGATTTTGGAGTTTGTATCAGTATTGATCCTGGTCGGAGACGTCGTTTTCAGAAAAATAAATTTATCTACTCCCCTATTCCGACAATTCGAATTTTTCAATCCTCTCTTTTCCCTCTTCCAATTCGCTACAGTCCGGGCACACGTGTACGGTACCATCCTTTATATTATACCCATCTATATTTTCCTTGACGAATCCTTGGATGAGCATATATGAGTCTTGGTAATTGTTCACATCCACTTGCTTGTCCTTGTAAAGTTTCCGTATTTTACCGTCGTATGCCTGATACCCCCAGCAGAGGGAACAAACTCCTTTTGGCGATTCATCCAGAGTATTTTCCTCGGGTTTCTTAAAAAACTCCACTATTGTTTTGACTATATCCATGATTTTGTGTTTTGGCATTTACAAGTTACAATTTTTAATACAGACTATTCCCATATCAACCTGTGGGATAAACGATCCACAATTTCCCTAATGCCGTTGCATTTTTAGAAAAACATGATAAGGTTTTGGTCAATGTTGCAAGGATGTTAGCTTAAGCCGGGGCCCATGGAATAACCTTTCAATATCAATTTAATCTTACCTTTGTACCCTATGCTG
Organism: uncultured Aequorivita sp.; assembly: GCA_964463595.1. Lineage (GTDB taxonomy): Bacteria > Bacteroidota > Bacteroidia > Flavobacteriales > Flavobacteriaceae > Aequorivita. The sequence continues at coordinate 21,760 of CAYXDM010000014.1, forward strand.
CATACAGATACAATAGTTGCCACGGCCACGCCCGCAGGTGCGGGGGCGATAGCCGTCTTACGGCTTTCGGGGTCCGAGGCCATTTCCATTGCTAATTCAATTTTTAGTTCCGTTTCCGGAAAAGAACTTCCCGATCAAAAAACCCATACCGTCCATTTGGGATTTATTATGGACGGCGAAAAGATTATTGATGAAGTGCTAGCTACCATTTTCAAAAATCCGAACAGTTATACGGGAGAGGATGTTGTGGAAATTTCATGCCACGGGAGTCAGTACATCCAACAGGAAATCATCCAATTATGCCTTCGGAAAGGCTGCAGGATGGCACAAGCGGGGGAATTTACCTTACGCGCATTTCTGAACGGAAAAATGGATCTCAGCCAGGCCGAGGCCGTGGCCGATCTTATTAGTAGCGACAGCGCCGCCAGCCATCAATTGGCGATGCAGCAAATGCGCGGGGGTTTTTCTTCGGAAATAAAGAGATTGCGCGAGGAACTACTAAACTTCGCTTCTCTCATCGAACTGGAACTGGATTTTGCCGAAGAAGATGTGGAATTTGCAAATCGCGGAGAATTCCAAAACCTCATTTCCCGGATCACCACCGTTTTAAAACGACTGATAGATTCCTTCGCCACCGGAAATGTGCTGAAAAACGGAATCCCGGTGGCCATAGTAGGAGAGCCAAATGTGGGGAAATCCACCTTGTTGAACGCTCTTTTGAATGAGGAGCGCGCCATCGTAAGTGATATTGCCGGAACCACCCGAGATACGATTGAGGACGAAATTGTTATCGGGGGAATTTCATTTCGGTTTATTGATACCGCCGGAATCCGGGAGACTACAGATACCATTGAAGGCCTGGGAATCAAGAAAACCTTTGAGAAGATTGACGCGGCCCAGGTTATTATTTATCTTTTTGATGCTGAAAAGTTTCAGGTTTCCAGTTCAAAGTTTCAGGTGGAAATTGAAACCATCAAAAATAAATATCCGTTAAAGAATTTAGTGATTGTTGCCAATAAAGTAGATAAACTTTCAGAGGAAGAAGCCGAAAAACTCAATGCCGCCCTGAGCGCGGTCGAAGGTTCCTTCCACGTACTTTCAGCAAAAAAAGAAATTGGACTTAAGGAACTCGAGAAACGTCTTTTGGAGTTTGTAAATTCGGGAGCCCTGCGAAATAACGAAACCATAATAACCAATTCGCGCCATTACGACGCCCTGCTAAAGGCGCTGGAAGAAATCATAAAAGTCCAGGAAGGAATCGATGCCAACTTAAGCGGCGATCTTTTGGCCATAGACATCCGGCAGGCGCTCTATCATTTTGGGGAAATTACAGGGCAAGTTTCTAATGATGAACTTCTTGGGAATATTTTTGCCAATTTTTGTATCGGAAAGTAACCACCACAAAACAACCAAATACAAAACAGACATAAAACCCACTTAAAGCCCTGTAACAACGGCTTTTTAAATGAAACAAAGTTAATGTTTATTTTGTGATGTTATGCGTTTATTAGGTACAAATTTGTACCTTTGTTGTACC
>CAYXDM010000015.1:0-23119 GCA_964463595.1 uncultured Aequorivita sp.
TTTGCGAACATTACTGCGGGGCATATTATAATTTTGAGCCTTGTTGGTTTGATTTTTATTTTCGAAACCGCCGCCATTTCGCCGGTGTCAATAGTATTCGTGCTTTTCATGAGCGTGTTGGAACTCTTGGTTGCAGCACTTCAGGCTTATGTCTTCACTTTGCTGGCGGCACTGTTTATAGGGCAGGCTGTGGAGGAACATCATTAATTTTTGTTTAATTTTTTAAAAAGTTTCAGTTATGACAGGAACATTAGCAGCAGTAGGAGCCGGATTGGCCGTAATAGGCGCCGGTATCGGAATTGGTAGAATTGGTGGTTCAGCAATGGATGCCATGGCAAGACAACCAGAAGCCGCCGCAAAAATTCAGACCGCAATGATTATTGCAGCCGCCCTTATTGAGGGTGTTGCTCTTTTCGCAGTGGTTGTGGCATTGATTGCCTAATTTTTAAAGCATCAACATTCCGTAGCGGTTGGCTACGGGATGTTGTTTTTTAACCAAAAAGAAATTTTAAGAAAGATATCAAATGAATATAGTAGCCCCAGAGAGTTTAATATTTTGGACGACCCTCATCTTTATTTTGCTTTTGGTTTTATTGAGGAAATTCGCCTGGAACCCGATTTTAGGCGCCGTGAGAGGACGTGAGACCTCAATCAATGACGCTCTAGCCGCAGCCGAGAAAGCAAAGCTCGAAATGCAGAACATGCACGCCGACAATGAAAAATTGCTCCAACAGGCCAGGGCCGAGAGAGAGGCTATGATGAAGGAAGCCCGAGAGATCAAGACAAAAATGATTTCCGATGCACAGCAGGAAGCCAAGTCTGAAGCCAACAAAATAATAGCCCAGGCTCAAGCTGCTATTGAAAGTGAAAAGCAATCGGCCATAGCAGAATTGAAACAACAAGTGGCGGACCTATCCATCGGAATTGCCGAAAAGGTCGTAAAACAGGAACTTTCCGATAAGAACAAACAATTGGAACTTGTAGATCAAATGTTGGGCGAAGCAAAACTTAATTAAAGCCAGGCAAGTTCAAACCAAAATTATAATCCATGAGCAACAGGGCAGCAATACGATACGCGAAGGCAGTTTTGAACAGCGCAAACGAAACCAAGACGGCAGCTGTTTTATTTGGCGACATGAATTCCATCTTAGGAACCATCGAGGGCAGCAGGGAATTGCAGAACGTACTTCACAGTCCGGTTATTAAGGGCAATGACAAAAAGGAAGCCTTATTGAAAATATTTAGCGGTCAGTCTAAAGCCACCCATGAATTGATCCATGTTTTGGTTGAGAATAAACGTACTCCGCTGTTGGCCAAGGTTGCGAAAAGCTTTATTGACCTGTACAATGAAGAACAGGGAGTGAAAGTGGCACATGTTATTACCGCTGTTCCCCTTTCCCAGGAATTGGAGAAAAAAGTAATGGCCAAGGTAAAGGAATTGACCGGCAGTGAAAAAGTAAGTTTGAAAACCGAAATCGATCCTGAAATCATTGGAGGTTTTATTCTTCGGGTAGGGGATATTCAGTATGATGCGAGCATCGTTAATCAATTCCGAACGTTAAAGAGCGAATTCAGTAAATCAATATAAAAAAGAAATTAGGTTTAGTCTAAACGTCTATAATCTAACCTCTAATATTTAAAAGAAATGGCAGAAGTAAAACCAGCTGAAGTATCAGCAATATTAAAACAACAGCTTTCAGGATTTGAGGCCTCGGCTTCCCTGGATGAAGTAGGAACTGTATTGACAGTGGGCGACGGTATTGTTCGTGCTTACGGACTTTCAAACGTTCAGTACGGTGAATTGGTGACATTTGAGAGTGGCCTCGAAGGAATTGTATTGAACCTGGAGGAAGACAACGTCGGGATCGTTCTTTTGGGACCATCAAAGGAAATTAAAGAAGGCTCCACGGTAAAGCGCACCCAACGTATTGCTTCCCTAAAGGTTGGAGAAGGCATTGTGGGCCGTGTGGTAAATACACTGGGTGAGCCAATCGATGGTAAAGGCCCAATTACCGGAGAATCTTATGAAATGCCATTGGAACGAAAAGCACCAGGGGTAATTTACCGCCAGCCCGTAACGGAGCCACTTCAAACCGGAATTAAATCCATTGATGCCATGATTCCTGTGGGGCGTGGTCAACGTGAACTTGTTATCGGTGACCGCCAAACTGGAAAATCCACCGTCTGTATAGATACCATCCTAAACCAAAAAGAATTTTACGATGCCGGTGAACCTGTGTTCTGTATTTATGTAGCCATAGGTCAAAAGGCTTCCACTGTTGCAAATATTGCCCAGGTCCTGGAGGAAAAAGGAGCTATGGCATACACAATAATTGTTGCTGCAAATGCGTCCGACCCTGCTCCCATGCAGGTGTATGCCCCATTTGCCGGTGCCGCAATCGGGGAGTATTTCCGCGATACTGGCCGTCCGGCGTTGATAGTTTACGACGACCTTTCAAAACAAGCTGTAGCCTATCGCGAGGTTTCACTTTTGCTTCGTCGTCCACCGGGGCGGGAGGCTTATCCTGGCGACGTTTTCTACCTTCACTCCCGTTTGTTGGAGCGTTCGGCAAAAATTATTGACGACGACAATATCGCAAAAAACATGAACGATCTGCCTGCGAATCTAAAGGGGATCGTTAAAGGAGGTGGATCCCTAACAGCCTTGCCGATTATCGAAACCCAAGCGGGTGACGTTTCAGCATATATCCCTACCAACGTAATTTCCATTACCGACGGACAGATTTTCTTGGAATCCGACCTGTTTAACGCGGGGGTCCGTCCGGCGATCAACGTAGGTATTTCGGTATCGCGTGTGGGTGGTAATGCGCAGATCAAGTCCATGAAGAAAGTGGCAGGTACACTGAAGCTTGACCAAGCACAGTTCCGCGAATTGGAAGCATTTGCCAAGTTCGGTTCCGATCTGGATGCTGCCACCATGAACGTGATTTCAAAAGGACAGCGCAACGTTGAAATCCTCAAACAGGCACAAAACGATCCCTATACGGTAGAAGACCAGATCGCGATCATTTACGCAGGGTCGAAAAACCTTTTGCGAAACGTTCCTATTGAAAAAGTAAGAGAGTTTGAAAGGGATTATCTTGAAATGCTAAATGTAAAGCACAGAGATACTCTAGATTCACTTAAAGCAGGTAAATTGACAGATGAAGCTATAGATGTTATGGCTTCAGTAGCTAAGGATCTTTCGGCGAAATATAAGAGGTAATTTATAATTCAGAATTATGAATTATGAATTACGTGCCTCGAAATAATGCAGTTGTTGACAAGTCATTTTATTTTGCTTGTAAAGTAGTCCTTTACGCTGAGGAATTAAAATCAAAACGTTATTACGAAATAGCGAATCAATTGCTGAAATCTGGAACCAGTATCGGCGCCAATGTTCGCGAGTCGCAGAGAGGAGTCAGCACAAAAGATTTCAAATACAAATTAGGAATAGCCCTGAAGGAAGCCGATGAAACTTCTTATTGGCTGGACATAATTGAAGAGACAAAAATTTATGAGGTTCCAATTGGACTTCGAAATGACTGTGAAGAGTTGATGAAAATTTTGGTAACTATAATTAAAAAATCATAACTATTTATAGTCATAATTCTGAATTCATAATTCTGAATTCATAATTCTGAATTCATAATTCTGAATTCATAATTCATAATTTAAAAAAATGGCCAATCTTAAGGAAATTAGAAACAGAATATCCTCCGTAGGATCCACGATGCAGATTACCAGCGCCATGAAAATGGTCTCTGCTGCAAAGTTGAAAAGGGCACAGGATGCCATTACCGCTATGCGCCCCTATTCGGAAAAACTTACAGAGTTGCTCCAGAACCTGAGCGCAACCCTGGATGCCGATGCTGGTGGTAAATATTCGGAGCAACGCGAGGTGACCAAGGTCCTCGTTGTCGCCATTACCAGCAACCGAGGTTTGACAGGGGCGTTTAACACCAATGTTATCAAGGAAGCCAGAAACCTGGTAGCCAATACCTACGCAGGAAAACACGTGGATTTTATGACCTTGGGAAAAAAAGGAAATGACATCCTTAAAAAGAACCATCCGATTTTTGAAAACAACAACGACATTTTCGAGAATCTAACTTTTGATACAATTTCCGAAATCGCAGAAAGGTTGATGGACCTTTACGCAGAAGGGAAATATGACAAAATAGTGCTGGTATATAACAGCTTTAAAAACGCGGCGACACAGGTTGTGATGGCAGAGCAGTTTTTGCCTATTATGCCCGCGCAAAGTGCTCAGGAAGAATCGAATTCCTCAGAAACATTCTATATTTTCGAACCTTCAAAGGAGGAAATTGTAGAAGCATTAATTCCCAAGAGTTTAAAAACCCAATTGTTTAAAGCTGTGCGGGACAGTGTGGCCAGTGAGCACGGGGCGCGGATGACCGCAATGCACAAGGCAACCGATAATGCGACTGAACTGAGAGATGCATTGAAACTACAGTATAACAAAGCACGTCAGGCCGCCATTACAAACGAAATCCTCGAGATTGTTGGCGGTGCGGAAGCCTTGGCCGGATAGCGATATATAATTTTAAAATGTTTAAGAACCTCTTCAATTCGATCTTGAAGAGGTTCTTTCTTTAAATAACCTAGGGTTTTACCAATAGTATTTTTATATTCGATCAGGCATTTTCAATTTTCCAATTGAAGGCCTAATTTAACCTTTGACTCGTAATGGACTAATGGGAGTAGTATCTTTTATATATCGAACAGATCAGGCCATTAATAATTGCCGTGAAGAAGTTCTTTACGCAGAGCCGTCGAAAGTCATTTTTTCGGAAAAAGATACTGACGATGTGAAATCCTTAAATTGGTTTATTTCCAAACGGGTTAATTTCCTGGTTTCCTCAGATAAACTTTACGTTGGAAAGAAAGAAATCCCAAGAGAATCGATTGCTGAGATATTTTCTTATGAGTTCATTGCCAATTTCATGCCTGTAAAATATGTAGTGTTAAAAGTCCAACTGAATGATGGCAGCTTCATATATATAGGATGCAATAAAAATACTGCTTTACTTGAGGGTCTCTCGGCTATTCCGCTTTCCATACAACAAAAAAATAACGCCTTTTATTTTCTCTGGGCCGCAACGGTCGTTATGTTAATTTATTTTTTCACTAAATAATATATTCCATTTCATTATTGTCCGATAAAAAACACATAGAATAACAGTCACAAGATCCCTCACCCTGTTCGAGATGACCGTCAGTTAGTTATATTTTTGTCGGGTGCTTGGTTGGCGGCAACCCAGTTAGCTAGGATGTTATAGAAATTGAATAGCCCCTTCAGCATTAAAACGCTGGAGGGGCTAATTGTTTGGATTAATCAATTCCCCATAACGGAGGGATTGAGCTGCTTTTTAAAATTGTCATATATTTTCGCGGAAATAAGCTTTTTTTCCAAAAGAAGATCAATATAAAATGTGGTTTTGGGACCATGGGTCGCAACGGCCATTTTCTGGCCCAATGTAAAAATCTCATTTCTCCTTTGCGGAAATATATTGAACATTTCCAGATTGGTACGCATGGCATCCTCGAAATCCCCATTCTCATATTGAATGTTGAATAGGTTCATATAGACATTATGATCCTGCCTGTTCAATTCCAAGGATTTCTTTAGATTGGCAATAGCTTTTGTACGGTCTCCATTTGCGCGATAGGACAGTCCGAGGTTGAAATAGGTTCTCGCATCCGGCGTGTCGTACTGGCTGGCCTTCAAAAAATGTTGGTGCGCCTCATCAACTTCTCCCTTTAAACTATAAAGTACGCCTAGATTATTATGGGCAGGGGTGTGTTCCGGATACACTCTGAGCGCTTGGTTATAATGATAAATACTTTTCGCCATTATGGAATCCTTTTCGGTTTCCGATAAATTTTTGAATGTAATGGACTTAAATAAATCATCTGCCAAAAGCATATTCAACTTTACCGATTGGGGAGCCTTCTTAAGATCGTGTTCCAGGAGTGTTACCAAATCTTGCCAATCCCTATTTCTGTTAAGTACCACAACCGTACTTCCTATTAATAATATGACAACAACACTAATGCAGGCAATATTTGACCGGGGAAAGAAAGCGGAGTTCTTCACAGAAAAATCAACACCCGTTAGTCTTAGCAATAGCCAACCTAATACAATACAGAAACCCAGGGATGGGATATATGCAAACCGCTCTGCAATAATCCCAACGGCCGGTTTGATCAAGTTTGAATACATCGAAATAGCCACAAAAAAGAAAACCAATCCATAGACCAATATTGATTTGGTCCTGAATTTCCAAATTGCAAAAATTGCCAATGGGAGCACAATGACCACTCCAAGCCACACAAAGGGATCATCCCAACCTACTATGTTTATGTGATTATAACCATAATAACTAATCAAAGGATTCGGAACAAAAAGCAATTTGATATAATAGAATACGGTATAAAATGCCATTGGGATTCTATCTACAAATCCAATATCGTTCACGAATAACGGGTTTTCAATAAAAAGAAGTTGTCTGCTCCCGGAGGTTTCAATGAGCTGTGTATTGATCAACCTATAGATAACCAACGGCAAAACCAGAACCCCTATGAGCCTCAGTATAACTTTTTTGCCAGCATTTTCAAAGAAGTAAAGGGACAGGGGGATGATGGCCAGAAAAGTCAGGGTGGATAGTTTGGACAAAAACGAAAGCACCATAAACCCGAAAACGGCGAATAGCCAGATTCCTTTTTCATTTCTTGCGTATTTTATGGCGCTCCACAAGGCTAGGAGGGCAAATAGAAAACACAGGATCTCATCCCTTGACTTCACATTGTTTACCACCTCGGTATGGATGGGATGCACGACAAAAAGTATGGTGATGGTAAGGGGTAATATCCAATGCGAGTTTTTAAAAAGCGAATGCAATATCTTAAAAATAAGAAGACAGGAAAGAATGTAGAGAAAGAGATTGATAAAATGGCTAACGGCAGGGTTCGCACCAAAAAATTGGTACTCAATCGCAAAAGAGGTCAGGGTAATGGGCCTATATCCGTAGTTCTGCGTACTGGATTCTATATATCTTGATTTGAACAATTCGGGGATGCCGGAAAACCCTTTCGACACCTTTTTGTTGTTAACGATTACGTACTCATCGTCAAAGCTATAGTTATTGGTAAGGGTATTGCCATAAAGAAGAAAACATAAAGCTATGATTATATATAGACTTAATTTGGTCGGGGTTGTTGGCATGCCTAAAAATATGTTGATGGCGGTAAATATACACAGAAATAGAAAACGGAGAACAGGTCCGATTTTAGCTAAGGGATAGTATGAATAAATTGGTTTGGTTTCTTATATTTGGATATCTTAAGAAAATGCCAAATTGGGTTCCCTAGTGATTTACCTGAACGCGATATCATATTATCTTCCCAAAAAAACTCTTGATAATGAAACAATTATTAAGGATTTTTTCCATTATGGTGGTAGCAGGGAAGGGGAAATCACCTCAGAATCCCTTTATTCGAAATGTGGCATAAACAATAGATTTGTCGCGGACCTTGAGGAAACCAGTAAGGATCTTGGAAATAAGGCTGCCGAGAAATTATTCGAAGAATGGGACATTGCGAAATCCACGATAGATTATTTAATATTTGTTCGCGACGCCTCAGATTATAAGGGACCGAATACTTCCTGCATTATGCAACACAATCTCGGTCTTCCCCAAACTGTTGCGGCCATAGACATCCAGCACGGATGCTCTGGTTGGGTTTATGGGCTGAGCATCTCAAAAGCGCTGATCACTGCGGGAATGGCAAAAAGAGTGTTGCTTATTACCGCCGATGTGCCCACACGCATTATCCACCCGGAGGATATTGACATACGATCCATTTTCTCTGACGGGGCGGCAGCATCCTTAATAAGCGGGGAAATCCTGGAAAATGGCATCAACTCGGCCATTGGTGATTTTATTTTCGGGACCGATGGCGCCGGCGAAAAAGTGCTTTACACTGAAAGATCCTCGGTAAGACATCCTGCCGATATAGCTTATTTGAAAAAGTACGAACATTTACCATCCAAACTTGAAGCTGGTAGATTGAGGATGGATAGCGCAAAAATTTTCCTATTTGCCTTTAGATGCGTGCCTAAGTTGATTACAGAATTGTTGGAAAAGCACAAAATGCAAATGGACGATATAGATTTATTTATATTCCATCAGGCAAATGGCGCCATGTTGGAATTCCTTCGAAAAAGGATAAAGATCCCGGAAGATAAATTCATAAATAATGTAGAAAATATTGGCAATACCATTGGATCTACCATTCCCATTGCAATGAAACAAAGTGTGGACAACAACAAAATTAAACCCGGAAACAGGATAATGGTCCTGGGCTTTGGAATCGGATTTTCCTGGGGAGGCACCATATTAACCAAACAACTTAACCAATGAACAGCATGGAAAATTTTATAAAAACCTTGGAAACCGAGTTTGATGAACTCCCTCCAGGGGCCCTAAAACCAGATACCAAATTCACCGATCTGGATGAATGGAGCTCAATGCATGCCTTAATCATCATTGCCCTTATCGATACCGAATATCAAGTTACCATCACCGGCGAGGATTTGATGAACGTAAGCAATGTGGAGGAACTTTATCACATTATAGCATCCAGACAAGCACATTAAATGGCGTTTTTCTCCATACAGCATATAGCCATAAAGGGAATTGCGGCCGCAGTGCCAGCCAATCGGATTTCCAATTGGGATTATGATCTATTGACTGAAAGCGAAAAAAAATTATTGATAAAAACCACAGGGGTTGAGGAACGGAGAATGGTCTTGCCGGGAATGGCAACTTCCGATTTATGTTTTGCCGCAGCCGAAAGACTCCTGAAAAAACTCGATTGGAAGAAAACGGAAATTGAAATCCTGATCTTTGTGTCCCAATCCACCGACTATTATTTGCCGGCCACTTCCATTATCCTTCAGGATCGGCTGGGGCTTTCAAAGTCGTGTATGGCTTTTGACATAGGTTTGGGGTGTTCTGGATATGTGTATGGGCTTTCCGTAATTATGGGAATGATGATGGCAACGGGACTTAAAAAAGGCCTATTGATGGTGGGTGATGTTTCTACCATAACTTGTTCCAAGGATGATAAAAGCACCTATCCCCTATTTGGCGACGCGGGGACCGTTACCGCGTTGCAATTTGATGAAAGTACGGAAGCTATCAAATTTGATCTCAACAGCGATGGTTCCGGAAAGGATTCAATTATCATTCCACACGGCGGCAGCCGAAACCTCGCGTCTTCGGAATCCTTTGTAAAGGAAGAAATAGCTCCTGGCATTGTCCGGTCCAAAATGGCATTGGCATTGAACGGCCTTGAGGTATTCAATTTTTCGATTAATGAAGTGCCCAGATCCCTTCATGAATTTCTTGACAGAACAGCAACCACTCCAGAATCATACGATTATTTCGTGATGCACCAGGCGAATAAATTGATGAATGAGACCATCAGAAAGAAAATGGGTTTTCCGCCTGAAAAAGTGCCGTATTCCCTTTCACGCTTTGGAAACACAAGTTCGGCCTCCATTCCACTTACCATTGTAAGCGAACTCTCCAAGGATTTGGAGAATTCGAAGAAGAAACTACTACTGGCGGGATTTGGAGTAGGCCTGTCCTGGGGCTCGGTATCATTGAATTTAACTAACGTGGTCTTGCCTGAAATTCTAGAGCTATGAATCCTTTTTCCCTTGAAAATAAAACAATCCTGGTGACAGGGGCTTCATCTGGGATTGGGGCCAAAACGGCCGAAGTGATAGCAAATCTCGGAGCCACCGTGATATTGACCGCAAGAAACCAGGTGCGCCTAAAGGAAGTCCGGGAGAATCTTCCAAAGGGAAACCACCAGATCATTTTGGCAGACCTGACGGATGACAATGCGATGGTTGACCTCGTGCACCAAGCTCCGAACATTGATGGCCTGGTACACAGTAGTGGCATTGTAAAACATTTCCCCGTAAAATTCATTACCCAAAAGCAAATTAAGGAGATGTATGCCATCAATTATGAAGCTCCCGTTGTTCTCACCAGTTCCTTGCTAAAATCCAAAAAGGTGAACAGGGAAGCTTCCATCGTTTTTATGTCGTCTGTGGCAAGTAATTTTCCAAATAAGGGCGGTGCTTTGTATTCGGGCACAAAAGCGGCAATTAACAGTTTCAGCAAAACCTTGGCCATTGAGCACGCGCCACAACGTATTCGAAGCAATGTGATTTTGGCGGCGATGGTACGTACCCCTTTATTTGATGAGGCGGAAAAAACAGTGGGCAAGGAAATGATGGACCGGCACGGGGCGCAATATCCCCTCGGTTTTGGGACTCCTGAAGATGTGGCCCAAGCTATTGCATTTTTGTTGTCGCCGGCCTCAAAATGGATCACAGGAACTGATATTGTAATGGATGGCGGGCTTACCGTGGGCATGTAAATGGAATATTCAATCGTCATACCGGTCTATAATAGCGAACGTTCCCTACCTGAATTGGGAAAGCGGATCATGGCTGTCCTTAAGGATATATCCGAGGAATTTGAAATCATTTTTGTCGATGATTTTTCTGGGGATAATAGCTGGAAAGTGTTGGTTGATATCAAGAATGAATTCCCCACGAAGATCAGACTTTTCCGGTTGGGAAAAAATTTTGGCCAGCATAACGCCACCATCTGCGGATTCCACCAGGCTCGCGGAAAGAGGGTTCTGACAATGGACGACGATTTACAGCAATCGCCCGAAGATATTCCCCTCTTGATCGAAAGACAAAAGCAGACCGGAGCAAATGTGGTATATGGAATTTCCAATGCCCATCATCCCCTATACAGAAAAGTGGGCAGCAAGGCATATAAAATGTCCGCAAAATTTGTGCACGGCTCCTTTGGGAACGGTTCCTCTTTTCGGCTTATTGATGGCACTTTAATCGACAAAATAAAGGACCACAAGCAGCAATTCAATTTTATTGATGAAATCCTCCATTGGCATACCAATTTTATCGAATGTGTTCCTGTTTCGCATGCCCCCAGGAAATATGGAACATCTACTTATTCCCCTTTAAAATTATGGACTCTTGCCAATAACAATACCTTGACCTACAGCAATTGGCCCCTAAAACTCATGATGTATTTTGGCGGGGTTTTCTCCTTCATTTTCCTTATAATAGGCAGCTATTTTATAATTAAGAAAATAATTTTCGACGTTTCCGTTCCCGGATTTACCGCTTTAATCGTCTCGGTATCGTTTTCAGCAAGCCTTATGCTCTTATGCTTTGGAATATTGGGATATTATCTGAAAAACATTCTTTCCCGCCTTAACAATCCGCCGGCGTTTTTTATTAAGGAAGAACTATGATCATCAGAAAGTACGGAATTTCGCTGGAGCGATTGACAGAGGCAGATATTGAATTAGTACGGCATCACCGCAACAGTGAACTTATTCGCAAGCGGATGTTCTATCAAAAATTGATTACGGAGGAAGAGCAAAAAAAATGGTTCCAAAGCATCAACAACGATTTCAATTATTACTTTTTGATCCTTCATAAAGGTAAAAAGATTGGACTTACCCATTGCCAAATCCATTCATATGCAGAAGGGATTTCATACGGAGGGATTTTTATCTGGGAACCGACGGCCTTACAATCGCACCTGCCGATAATAGCGTCGGTTTGCGCTACGGACCTCATTTTCTTTTTGGTGAAAATAAAAAAGAGCATGGCCGAAGTAAGGACCGATAATAAAATTGCCTTGGAGTACAATCAAAAATTTGGATACAAAATAGTACGGGAACTTACGGATGACAATAAATATGTAATGGAACTCACTCCTGAAAATTACCTGGAAAGCGCCAAGACAATTCGGGAAATGGTAAAAAAAATGAGCAATGATTTTTCTGGGCTTTCCTGGGCGGATGTTGAGCTGCCGAAGATAAGGCCGAACGGACTTTATGAAAATCTACCTCTCCATTTAGCGGAGCACATTGTATTTGGATAGTATATTTTCAAACCATTGCTGCCTTCCTCAATTTCTATATTTGTGATCCAGGACCGAACTTTTAAGGGCCAATATCACTTTCCGAAAGGCAAAAGGAAAATTAAAGTACAGGGTAATTATTCCCAAAATAGTTTTAACCTTCAATTTTGAATACGGATATTTTAGTTTGGTAAACAAACTTACTTCGGGCTTGTGGAAGTCGTACCCAAATAATTTAGCGACATCATAGGTTGCAAATTCAAGCTGCGCAATTTGTTTTTTTGTCAGTTTTGATTTCCATCCCTCAACCATTTTCACGTCGATGGGTCTCATCAAACTTTCGTGCTTTTTGGTGATTGCCTCGGTATAGTCGCCAAATCGTTTTACCATGGTTTTCCGATACTCCATCATCTGTTCGTCGAATTCGATTTCCAGGAATCCACATAATGATTTAACGGTTTGCTCCGGATATAAAACCAAATCCTCATACTTGAGCAGGTAATAGTTGTTCGGATAACCCGCTTTGAGGTTTAGTAAATTCTGGTTGTATCGCGCCCATAAATATCCCACTAACAGTGCGTCCTTTCTTTTAAAGGTATTTATTTGTCCACTGCCCGTTCCTCTGGGATCCCGCACCATGTGAATCAATTTTGCTTGAGGATCAATCCGCATCATCCGGTGACAGAAATTGGAATAAATGGGATGTTTATCCCCGTACAATTCCAGGTTCTTGGTTTTAAAAGACCCTCTATAACTCGCCCGTATCCTATTGCAAGCCTCCTTAAAGCTTGTCACTTTGGGCTGGAGTAAAAATGATTCCTCCACCACCCTACGTGGAACTTTCCACATTAGCCGAAACGGCCGGTCCACATAGACATCGTCAATAAAATTTTTGATGATTTTTTCGTTCCACTCGGTTACAGCTCCGTATTTCCGCTCCAAATGCAGCACAAAAAACGATTCCGGCGGCACGACGATCTGGGGGTGGGCATCCAGAATATTGGCGAGTAACGTAGTACCGGACCGGCCAATTGCCATTACATAAAAATTCCTGTTCATCATTGATTGATAAAGGGCATGCTCGGTTTGCTTTTCAGTTCCCGGAGCCAAATGGGAAGTCGATAGTACAGCCGCAATTTATCCCGCTCCCACTTCAAATTAAAAGGTACGGAATACTCTTTTCCGGATATGCCAGTGGTTAAACGGTATCCGTATTTTTCCCCGAATCTACTGCAATATTCTTCCAGAATAGCGATTTCCTTCTGCGAAAAACTCTCTTTCCACTTAACCTTAAGGGTAGTGTTTAAAGGTTTGGAAAGATTTTTATGTACAGTAGCCATGCCAATTTCCCTTACTTTTCTAACCCTTTCATTTGGGGAACGTTCCACATAATCGGAAATAGCGCCGGAAATTCGATTGTGGTAAGAGAGCATACCCGAATGGAAATCAAGATCAACAAAATGTAAAAGCCGTTGCAATTCCTGTTGTGGTCTATCCAATAAATCCTCATAGCGCAAGGTTATGAATTTTTCCGGCATTTTTTGTTTGATTTTTTCAATTTCCATATTGGTCATCACCCAGTTCATTCCCAACTCCTTTAGATTTGCATTTTTTAAAAAATTGCGGATGGAATTGGCATTTCCACGGTAATCCCTCACTAGATGGATAAATTTTGCCTCGGGATAGATTTCTAGGACCAGAGGAATCATCAGGGCATATACCGGATTTTTATCAACGATAAGGGCAGCACTTTCCTTGGGATGGAACGATTTCGCCGACACATATACTTGTCTGCACATTTCGCCATAGGTGGTAATTTCGGGTAAACCTTGTATCCTTCCATGGAGGGCTTCCATGTCCAACTCCCAAAGAAGGGTCATTTTATCTTCCTTAAATAAATCTTTTATGAACTGCGATTTCAGTTTTTTTGTCCAAAGCGTGATGTGTTGGTACTTGCTCTTTAAGTGTAATAGGAATCGCGATTCCAACGGAGCACGGATTTTGGGATGGGAATCCAACATGGTCTGCAACAAGGTAGTGCCCGACCGATCCTTGGCTACCAAAAATACGATGGGAACTTGGGTGGGAGTAAATTCTTTCACGGCTGGAATACCATTGATTTTTCACTTTATGGGTAAATATATTCCCACAACTTCATACCAAATATAGTATTTTCCATCATTCTTGCAGAGATACTTTTTATGGCGTATTTTCCAAAATAGCTTACATTTGAAGAATAACCTATCCACCTTCCAGTAAATATGATTCCCTTGCACCAGTCCTTTATTTCAGGAAATGAAATAAAATATATCGAAGAGGTTTTACAAACCGGAAAGTTGGCGGGCAACGGGAAATTTACCGAGCTGTGCCATCAATATTTTGGGGAAGAATTTGGTTTTGCATATTCAAAGCTCACGGATAGCTGCACTGCGGCTCTGGATATGGTTTCCATACTGTTGAACATCTCTCCGGGAGATGAGGTTATCGTTCCGTCCTTCACCTATATAACCTCCGCAAATCCCTTCGTATTAAAAGGTGCCAAAATAATTTATGCCGATTCGCTTTCAGAGAATCCCAACATCGATCCCTCCCAACTTTCAAAATTAATTACCAAAAGAACAAAGGCGATCGTGGTGATGCACTACGGCGGGATTGCCTGCGAGATGGATGAAATTATGGAGATTGCAAATCGAAATAACATTTTTGTAATTGAAGATGCCGCCCATAGCCTAGGGGCATCCTATAAAGGGAAATATTTGGGAAGTATGGGGCATTTCGGGGCGTTCTCTTTTCACGCCACAAAGAATGTAACCTCAGGCCACGGCGGTCTCCTGGTCATCAATGACGAGCAATTTGAGGAAAGAGCCGACATTATTTGGGAAAAAGGGACCAATAGAAAAATGTTTCTGGAAGGCGAAGTCAATAAGTATGAATGGTTTGACGTGGGCCTCTCGTTTTACCCTTCCGAGATTACTGCCGCATTTTTATGGGCACAACTGGAGCATCTTTTTCAAGTAAACGCCAACCGTCTTGAGACCTGGAATTTCTATCGTGAAACTTTAATGGGTACTGGGCAGATCGATCTTTTAAAGGTAAAAGATTACGCCAAACACAACGCCCACATATTTTGCCTTAAAACCCCAAGCAAAGAAAAACGGATCTTGCTTATCCAGGAACTCAAAAGTAATGGAATAATGGCAACCTTTCATTACTTACCGCTGCATTTAAGTCCGTATGCAAGGACGACAAACATCCCCAAGCTAAAGGAAGCGGAAAACTGGGGGAATGTTTTGGTCCGAATTCCGTTGTATTATGGAATCAGCAGGGAAGATCAAGTCTTCATTACAGACCAAATAAATAGAATTGTAAAAAGTTGGTAAGCTTTGGTATCGTTGTCTAAAGTCATAAGATCGATAATTTGGCCCCAAAGGAAAATCCTTTTCTTGGGTGTAATGCTGATTATTCTGAATAAGGCGGCAACCCTCGTCCTCCCGGGAATCTTCAAATACTTTATCGATGATGTAATAATTGAGAAGGAACCTGGAATCCTAAATAAAATATTGCTGATAGCGGGGCTTGCGGTAATCGTTCAGGCCATAACTGCATTTTTATTGACAAAGATCATGAGCGTCCAGGCCTATAAAGCCATTGCGAAATTAAGGGTGGAGGTCCAGAAGAAAATATTCCAATTTCCCATTGGTTATTTTGAAAGGAGGAAATCCGGGGAAATCGCAAAACGCGTTATGGACGATGTGGATGGGCTCACAGTAATAATCGGCAATGGCATGGTACTTTTTATGGGTGGCATCATCACCTTTCTTTTTGCCTTTTCCATTCTCCTTTATATGAATGTGAAACTCACCATTTATGTTGTCGTCCCCTTATTTGTGTTGGGTTTTGCAACCTTGAAGGCCTACAAATATATCCGACCGATTTTCAGAAAGCGACGGCAGATCGAGGCCGAGGTACACGGCAGATTGATCGAATCCCTAAGTGGAATCCATATCATAAAGGCCTATAATGCTGAAAAACATGAACTAGATATTTTTGAGGCGGGCGTACTTAAAATCTATCGCTATTACAACAAATCCCTGACCGCAAAGGCATTGGTGCTCAGCGGAGCTACTCTGGTCTTCGGTATATCGGCCCTAACGATTTTATGGATTGGGAATTCGATGATAATCGATAATGAACTGACCATCGGAGCATTTTTAAGTTTTGCCTTGTACCTGGCCTTTATGGTTGCTCCCATTGTCCAGATAGGCAATGTGGGAAGTCTATTGACCGAAGCATTTGCAGGATTGGATAGAACTGAAGAGCTGTTGACGACACAAACGGAAATGGATAGTAATAGAACGATCAATATTGAGAATGTTGAAGGAAAAATAAGCTTTAAGAATGTTTCCTTCAGTTATCCCGGCGGCGGCCCAGTGCTTTCCGATATCAGTTTTGAATCTATCCCGGGGAAGGTAACGGCCATTGTGGGCAGTTCGGGTGCCGGAAAAAGTACCATAGCCGCACTTATCGCCACCCTGATTTCACCGGACAAGGGAATGATTACCATAGACGGCATCGATTTGTCCAAGGTAAGTCTGGACAGTTATAGGAGCCAATTGGGGATGGTGCTTCAGGATGATTTTTTATTTGAAGGCACCATTCGGGAAAACATTCTTTTTTCAAGGCCACAAGCAACAGATTTGGAATTGGGGAAAGCGGTAGAATTGGCTTACGTAAATGAGTTTTCCGATCGGTTTGAAAATGGATTGGAAACGGTTATCGGCGAACGCGGTGTAAAATTATCCGGCGGCCAAAAGCAACGGATCTCCATTGCAAGGGCACTTTTGGCAAATCCGAAGATCTTGATCCTTGATGAAGCCACGTCTGATCTTGATATAAAAAGCGAGCAGATGATCCAGAAATCCCTGGCTACCTTAACCTCGGGGAGGACTTCCTTTATTATCGCACATAGGCTGACCACAATTCAAAAAGCCGATCAGATTTTAGTGATCGACAGTGGAGCCATTGTGGAACACGGAAACCACCAGGAGCTCATGAGGGCAAAAGGATATTATAGCGAATTGGTGACCCTACAATCCAGGATTTAAAATTTATAGGTCAACCCTACGCCCAGAGCTTCGCGGATCTGAAAACCCCTTGCGGCATTATCATCATATATGGCCTGGAAGGTAAAGTTTGTGGTAATGAACTGGTTCACAGTCATAACCAGATTTAAAGTATAGTCTATATCCACATTTTTAAATTCCTCCAGATAATTGGAATAAAGGCTCAGTAGATTTTCGGCCGTGATATTTGGCATTAGTTCAAATTTCGCATAACCCGAAATGGCAGTACCCAATTCAAATCGGCTGGATTCATTTGCATCCACCCCGAAGTATTTCTTTTTATTATATTCTTCGATTGCGCCCGGAACAGTCTCATCAACTTCCGTAAACCGCTTATCCACAAATACGAATTTTGCAGTGGCCGGTGCGATGTTCACATATAGATTATCGCTCTTTTTCCACAAAATACCAGGTCCGAATTTCAGATACCCAGGAGACATAAAGTGGGTTTTCTCGGTGCGGTAGGCCGGATCTGTTTGATCGAGATCCTTATTGAAATCATATCCTTTGGAAAGCTGGGTCTTAAAGTTTAGGAAGAAAGAATAAAACCACTCGCTTTCCTGGATTTCACTTCCCAGGATGGAATTCAACTCCAGCCTATCATTCGTTTTTCGGGCATACCTGTCGTCCTTATTTCGGGAAAGTCCATAATCAACCAAGAGCCTATTGTTCCAGCTTATTTTTTCCAACCGGTAATTCAATTCATAATTAATGGTCAGGTTGCCTGCATAATTGGAGGTTCCACCGCCTGTCCATTCGTGATTGAATGCAGATTGGTTGACCAATAAGGAAACCTCTCCGGCCATATTCCATCCTTTGGGAACAGAATCTGTGGGTTTTTCTTCCTGGGCCGATATTGCAAAACTTGAAATAACGGATAGAGTAAACAGTAGAAGTCTGCGGGTCATTTGGCGAGATTTTAATTTTTGCAAAGATAATGACCTTTTTTATAAATCTAAAAAAGGAACAGCCCACCACCTCAATGGATCTGTGGGATCTGTTGAATAAAGTTGTTTCTATTTCCTCTTGAACAGCGGCACTGAAGAACAAGCTTCGCCATACATAATACTTCGTGCAAAAGGCTGTAGTTTTTGTGCCAACAACACATAAGCATTTTCCGGTATGGGTTTATTGGCACAGCCCTTTATAATAATCGGTTTGTCCTGGTATTCCGAAAAATCCATTTGCTGGATTATTTCCGTAAACAGAACATTCTCCAAATCCTCCATGGTTCCCAGGGTTACCTTCGTCGCAAAAGGGGCGAGATGTAGAGATATGAGCATATAAGCCCATCCGGGTACAATGGCATCGGTCTTACAATGCAGGGCCACATAACAGTTGGAATATCGGGACCAATCATGGGCGTTTGCCCTTTCCCTAAAATCCTTTTCACGAACCACTATTCCGTCCAACATCCATTGTGAAATATCAAAAAGCACCCGCTCTCCTCTTGGATAAAAATCCTCTAGATCAAAAACGACCAATTTACTGTTCGCTACGCGATTGACTATTTCTTCAGACATAATTCAACACATAGATTAATTATCCAGTCGGCCAATTCAATCTGTGGGCCGATCATACAATTTATCATTCCCTGCTACTTAAAGCATCCCCAGTTCTAATTTAGCTACGTCGCTCATCAATTCCTGTGTCCATGGTGGATCAAAGGTGATTTCCACTTCGGCATCCTTGATCATGGAAAATGTCTTGACCTTTTCCTCAACTTCCAATGGCAGGCTTTCGGCCACCGGACAGTTTGGGGAGGTAAGGGTCATCAGGATTTTCACCTCTCTATCTTCATTGATAAACACATCGTAGATCAGCCCCAGTTCGTAAATATCTACCGGGATTTCAGGATCATAGATGGTTTTTAGGATTTCAACAATTTTTTCGCCGAGTTCGGCCATATTTATTTCCGGTTCCATTTTGATTAAGAATTAAGTTTTATTTGAAATGCCATAGCATCCAATTTCATTTGTTTTACCATAGAAAGCAATCCGTTGGCCCGAGTGGGGGATAGATGTTCCTTTAACCCAATTTCGTCTATAAAATCTGTGCTGGCATTTAGAATGTCCTGTGGATCCTGTCCCGAAAAAACCCTGACCAATATGGCGACAATTCCCTTGGTGATGATGGCGTCGCTATCGGCAGTATAAATAATCTTGCCGTCCCTTAATTCGGAATGCAGCCACACCTTACTCTGGCAGCCGCTTATCAGCCTATCGTCGGTCTTGAACTTTTCATCCAATAAATCAAGGGATTTGCCAAGCTCAATCATATAATCGTAACGTTGCATCCAATCATCAAACATTGAAAACTCATCTACTAATTCCTCTTGTATTTCCGCTATGGTCATAAGTGTATTTAAGTTTATTCATTCCCGAAAAATCCCATTTTGAACCTTTCAAAAAGGGTGTACAGAATTTGTAGGCGGTCAGGACCTAACCTAACATGATTTGGGCTTTTTTTAC
Organism: uncultured Aequorivita sp.; assembly: GCA_964463595.1. GTDB lineage: Bacteria > Bacteroidota > Bacteroidia > Flavobacteriales > Flavobacteriaceae > Aequorivita. The sequence goes on from CAYXDM010000015.1 coordinate 19,606, forward strand.
AGCCGCCACCAAAGCATCTACCTCTTCCATAGTATTATAAAAAGCGAAAGACGCCCTTACGGTGCCGGGGATTTGATAGAATTCCATAATTGGCTGGGCACAATGATGACCTGTTCTTACGGCTATTCCTAGCTTATCGACAATGCTTCCTATATCATACGGATGTAATCCTTCAATATTAAAGGACACCACTGAGGTTTTGTCCTTACCTGTGCCGTATATTTTTAGCCCTTCAATCTCCAATAATTCTTGGGTGGCATATTCTAGGAGGTCATCCTCATATTTTCTAATGGCGTCAAAACCGATCCCATTTAAATAATCTATGGCCGCTCCAAAGGCGATTCCACCACAAATATTTGGAGTTCCCGCTTCAAACTTAAATGGAAGTCCCGCATAAGTGGTTTTCTCAAAGGTAACCTGGTCTATCATATCGCCCCCTCCTTGGTATGGAGGCAATCGGTTGCCCCATTTTTCCTTCATATATAAAATCCCGATGCCCGTGGGGCCACACATTTTATGGGCGGAAGTAACATAAAAATCTACGTCCAGTTTCTGAAGATCAGGCTTGATGTGCGAACAGGCCTGCGCTCCGTCCACGAGGACCACCGCTCCAAATTTATGGGCAGTCTTTATTATTTTTCCTATCGGGTTAATGGTGCCAAGCGCATTGGAAACATGGTTTATGAATACCATTTTTGTTTTTTCGGAAAGCAATTTTTCATACTCGGAAAAGATCAACTCCCCTTCCGGATTCATGGGAATCACTTTAAGAACAGCGCCGGACCGCTCGCAGAGCATTTGCCAGGGAACTATATTTGAATGGTGCTCCAGGGCGGATACAATGATTTCATCTCCTTCTCGAAGTTCGCCTGAAAAGACATGTGCAACAAGATTTATTCCATGGGTCGTTCCGGGCGTAAAAATAATTTCATACGGCTCCTTGGCATTAAAATGTTTTTGGATCTTCCCCCTGGCATTTTCATACGCCTCGGTGGCCTCCTGTGAAAGTGTATGGACGCCTCGGTGGATGTTGGCGTTATAATGGTTGTAATACTCAACAATAATATTTACAACCTGGCTCGGGGTTTGGGAGGTAGCTGCATTATCCAAATATACCAACGGATGCCCATTCACCTTTCTGGAGAGAATGGGAAAATCAGCACGTATTTTTTGGATGTTGAATGACATTTTTTGAAGATTTAGACTTTCGAATTAACAGTTGTAACTTGAGATTTATTACAATTCAGGTATTCATAATAAACTACCTATATTCAAAATTATAGACTCTTTTAAATGTTGTTCCCGTTGAACGAACAATGTTTTCAGTTTGGGTTTTAATTCTGTCCTTTTCATCAAAAACATAATCATAGTTTGCATCATCAATATACCCCTCAAGAAAAGCATTCCTTTGATAGCCTTTTATATAACGACCGCCAATTTTAGAAAGTTCTGTATAGGAGGGGGTGAACTGAAACTGAATGTGGCTATTATTCCTCCAGTGTTTGCCAAATACATAGGAGTTGTAAAAATAAGCCTCGTTAGGTACTTCTTCTCTATATGAAAAAGTGATTTCACTCCAAATTTCATCAGTCGCTGATTTACCAATCGATTTATTTAACTCTCCGTTCTCATATTCATAAAAAATCGTCTGTTCAGAAAACTCAAGAAATTGATTTTTCGTAATTAATCCCTCTGTATTGAGAGAATATACGTTTTTCATTACACCGCCATCACTCCAAGTTAAAGTAGCGTTTATCGTGTTTCCATTATACGAAATTTCTTTATAACGACTTGTATTGATAGGATTATTATATCCCGGAATTACTTCTTTACTAACTAATCTTTCAGAACCATCATACTGATATTCAGTAGTCCATTTCCATTGATTATTTACATCAAATTCTAATATTCTTGAAACCAAGTTTCCTTCGTAATAGTAGTCGGCATAACTACCATCAGAATTTTGAACGTAAATCAGCTTATTGTCGTAGTAGGTCAGTTTCTCTGATGCCTGAAAAAAGCCATCTCGATAGAATTCTATATTAATGGCTACTAATTTTTCGGCAGTACCAATATTGCAATCATCGTCTTTAGAGCATGAAAAGAATAATAATCCAACTAAAATGATTAATAAGAATTTTGAATATTTCATTTTTTAGTTTCTACCCATTGATGAAAAACGAATTCTAAATAATTCAATTTACAGCTCAAATCCCAAACTAACCCCGATTTTATTGGCGATAAGTTTATTGATCCGCATTTTTACCTCCGGGATTTTTACACTCTCCAAAACCGTGTTGGCAAAGGCATACATTAACAGGGCCTGTCCTTCCTTGACCCCGATGCCACGGCTGCGAAGATAGAATAGGGCATCCTCATCCAACTGGCCCACGGTGCACCCATGGGAGCATTTTACATCATCGGCAAAAATTTCCAACTGGGGTTTTGCATTCACGGTTGCCTTATCGTCAATCAAAATATTGTTGTTCTGCTGAAAGGCATCGATTTTTTGGGCGATTTTATCGACCAGGATTTTTCCGTTGAAGATTCCCGTGGAATTTTCGGCAAATAATCCCTTATAATCCTGATGACTTTCACAGTTTGGAGCAGTATGGTGCACCAAGGTATTGTGATCTACGTGTTGTTTTCCTTCAATAATGGTGACACCCTTCAATGTGGAATCACAATGCTCTCCCTTTTGATAAAAGTTCAGATTGTTGCGCACGAGTTCTCCTCCAAAGGAGAAGGTGTGCACATGACAAATACTCTGGCTTTCCTGCGAGATATAGGTGTTGTCAATCAATGAGGCGCTAACGGTATCGTTCTGGATCTTGTAGAAATCTACATAAGCCCGCTTTTCGGCAAATATCTCGGTAACGGAATTTGTGAGCACCTTATTTTCCGAAAGACTTTGGTGGCGCTCAATAATCTGAACGTGGGCATTCTCCCCAACCACTATTAAGTTTCTTGGCTGTAGAAACATGGCCGCCTCATTCCCGGTTGAAAAATTTATTATTTCAATAGGTTTCTTCACTTCCTTATGCGCTGGGATATTTATATATGCCCCATCTCGGGTAAAGGCGGTATTGAGCGAGGTCAGACCATCGCTATTGGCTATTTTGTTGAAATAAGCCTCAATAACCGGTTGGTATTGGCTTTTGTTAAGTGCCGATGACATCAGGCATACGTCCACATCGTCGTGGGTCGTTTCCGAAAGGAAGGAACTGTAAACTCCATCCACAAAAACAATTTTATAGGTGTCTATTTCATGGAGAAAGTACGGACGTACCTTTTTCCACTCCACATTGTTTTCCTTGTTGGAAATAATGCTATAATCTTGCTTTAATACAGGATTAAGGGACGTGTATTTCCAGGCTTCCTCTTTTTTGGTCGGAAACCCCTTTTCCTCGAATATTTTTATGGCATTATTGCGCACCTCGTGAATGGGCGAATCAAATTCCAAATAATCCTCAAGGGCTATATATGATGTAAGTAATTTATCTTTAAAACTCAT
>CAYXDM010000016.1:0-22267 GCA_964463595.1 uncultured Aequorivita sp.
GATGCGGTTGAAATTGATGTTGGAACGCTGGAAAATGAGGGATTGGGCACACACCTATTCACCTGTTTTGTGGCTGAAATGGACAACGAAATAGTAGGAATGGCCCTGGTTTTCTTTCGATTCTCTACTTGGAAAGGAAAAATTTTACACCTCGAGGATCTTATAGTGAAGGAACCATATCGCAGACTGGGGATTGGCGGGGCCCTTTATAAGGAAGTGATGCACTTTGCCTTTGAAAATGGTTCCAAACGCATTTCCTGGGAAGTATTGGAATGGAACCAAGAAGCCATTGGTTTTTATGAACGAAGTGGTGCAAAAGTTATGAAAGATTGGTGCGTGGTCCACATGGATGAATATGGATTGCGCAATTATATAAATCGGGATTTATCTTAATTCCGGATTTAAGCCTAAAAAATTTAATGAAAATTTTCAAATTTGGGGGTTCCTCGACAAAAGATGCGGACAACGTTAGAAACGTACTTTCGGTGGTCCAACAATCGGGAGAAAGGGATTTAGTGGTAGTTCTTTCGGCAATGGGGAAAATCACCAATGCTCTGGAACGGGTTGTTGATGACTATTTTCTTTCCGAATATTTTCAGGAAGCCCTGGATTTTGTCTATAATTTTCATTTTGAAATCATCTCCGAACTTTTTCCCCATAAATCACAGCCTATCTATTCAGAACTGAACCGTCAATTCTCGGAAATAAATCTGTTTCTAAAAAACAATAAATCCAAAAACCATGCTTTTGTTTATGATCAAGTGGTAGGGTATGGAGAAATTATTTCCTCCAAAATTGTTTCTAGCTATTTCCAGGAAAATGGAATTGAAAATACTTGGCTCGATGTACGCCAATGTATAAAAACGGATGACAATTTCCGTGAGGCGAGCGTAGATTGGGAACTGACCGGGCGGAAAATTCCGGCAAAGGTACCGCTCAAAGGAATTACTGTTACCCAGGGTTTTCTAGGCGCAGAAAACGTCAATAATTTTAGTACTACCCTTGGCCGGGAAGGAAGCGATTATACGGCCGCAATTTTCGCCTATTGCCTAAACGCCGAAAGTGTTACGATCTGGAAGGATGTTCCCGGGGTGTTAAACGCGGATCCACGATATTTTTCCAAAACACAACTGCTGTCCAAGATCCCGTACCGCGAGGCCATCGAGTTGGCATTCTATGGCGCTTCCGTTATCCATCCAAAGACCTTACAGCCTCTTCAAAGAAAAGGGATTCCTTTATATGTTAAGTCTTTTCACTCTCCCTTGGAAAGCGGCACATGTATAGGTGAAGGCGTGACCCTGGAACCCCATGTTTCCTGTTTTATCCTAAAGAAAGGTCTGGTGTTGATCTCCCTTTCCTCCCTGGATTTCAGTTTTATGATGGAGGATCATATTGGCGATGTTTTCAAATGGTTGTATGAATATAAAATGAAGGTGGAGCTTATCCAAAATTCGGCTATCAGTTTCTCGGTCTGTGTTAGTGATAAATTCGGCAATTTGGACACTTTGCTGACAAAGCTTCGAGAGAAATTTAGCGTGAAATGGAATGAGAACGTCACCCTGTACACCGTACGCCATTTCGATCCAACTGAAATTAAGGCACTTCGGGAAAACAAACAAATCCTACTAAAACAAGAAACCCAGGAAACGGTGCAACTCGTTATTAAAGAATAGAGTCGATTGCTTTCCTTATATTTGTTCGCTTAAACAACCTCGGGTTCATGGGATTAGTCAACGCTAAAGAAGTTGCAAAAGCTATCAATTTTGATAAATTGGGCTTTATGGGAACGTTTGTCGGCTGGTCCTTGATGCAGATTTTAAATATTAGCGCCCTCAACAAAATTTACGACAGACAAAAGCATCTTTCCGAGTTGGAGTTTATCAACGCTCTCCTGGAAGAGTTTGAAATAAAGTTCGAGATTCCGGAGGAAGATTTGCGGAGAATTCCAAAAACCGGTGCGTTCATCACCGTTTCCAACCACCCCCTAGGGGGAATTGATGGCATTCTTCTATTGAAGATATTGCTTGAGCACAGACCTGATTTCAAGATAATCGCCAATTTCTTACTGCACCGCATAGAGCCTCTCAAGCCGTATGTGATGCCGGTAAATCCCTTTGAGGAGCGGAAGGATGTAAAATCAAGTATTTCAGGGTTTAAGTCCGCAATTTTTCATCTTCGTGAAGGGCATCCCTTGGGAATTTTTCCCGCAGGCGAAGTATCCACACATAAGGAAGGGAGATTATTGGTAGATAAACCGTGGGAAGAGGCGGCAATGAAGTTGGTTAAAAAAGCAGAGGTCCCCGTGGTGCCGATATATTTTCACGCCAAAAACAGTAAAATGTTCTATCGGATGGCGAAAATTAGCGATACTCTCCGAACGGCCAAATTGCCTTCTGAGCTCTTAACACAGAAGGACCGGGTGATAAAAATTCGAATAGGGAACGCCATTTCTGTTGAAGATCAGAAGGAACATACCTCACTCCCGACCTTCACACAGTTTATACGTCGGAAAACCTACATGCTTGCCAATCCATTTCAAAGGAAAAAACTACTGGACAACATTCCAAAAACGCTAAAATTTCCGAAGCCTCCAAAAAAAATAGCCGGGCCCATCCCCTTAAAGGAAATGCTGACGGAAATTGAAAAGTTGAGACTGGCAGATAAACGCCTTTTGATAAGTAAAAATTACGAAGTGTTCTTGGCCAAGGCCGATGCCATTCCTTATCTACTCCAAGAAATAGGAAGGCTACGGGAGATTACTTTTCGAGAAGTGGGGGAGGGAACAAACAACAGTACCGATCTGGATAAATTTGACTCCTATTACCACCATATGTTCTTGTGGGATAACGAGGCCCAAAAAATGGCGGGCGCGTATAGAATGGGTCTAGGCTCTGAAATCTTTCCCCGCTATGGAATAAACGGTTTTTATTTACAGGATCTTTTCCGTTTTGAGCCCGAGCTCTACGATATGATGAGTAATTCCATAGAAATGGGAAGGGCCTTCATCATCAAGGAGTACCAGCAGAGACCCATGCCATTGTTTTTGCTGTGGAAAGGAATTGTTCATACCACACTCAGATTCCCCGAACATCGATTTCTGATTGGCGGGGTAAGCATAAGTAACAAGTTTTCGGAATTTTCAAAAAGCTTGATGATCGAATTTATGAAATCCAATTACTACGATCCGTATGTGGCCCAATATGTCAAACCAAAAAAAGAGTACAAAGTAAAACTGAAAGATGCCGACAAGGATTTTATTTTTGATGAAAGCGCAGCGGACCTCAATAAATTTGATAAGATAATCGATGAGGTAGAACCGGGGAGCCTTCGCATTCCCGTTCTCATAAAAAAATATATAAAACAAAATGCCAAAGTGATCGCATTCAATGTGGATCCCCTTTTCAATAATGCCATAGATGGGCTTATGTATATTCGGATCGCAGACCTTCCTGAAAGCACGGTAAAACCTGTAATGGAAGAGTTCCAGGCAGAACTGGAGAAGAAATATTCAGATAAATCCAATGAGCATGAAAATTTTTCTGCCACCGGTAATGGACAGATGGCAAAATCTGAATAGGCTACTCATCCTGTTCTATATCCATAGAAATTTCAGGATTTGTTTTCAACACCCGTAAAATACTCCCACAACTTTGCCTTAAAGTTGGAAATGGCAGAATAGTCCAAAAAGTAGCACATTTGCCCTCCATAAAATTTGGTTTCCAATACTCTTAATCGCTGAATTGCCTGAAGATGTTGCGATGTAGTAGGTTGTGATAATTTGATACGCTCGGCGATATCCTTGCACAAACAGCCGGGTGATCTCGCCACAAAAGCTAATATGGCTATTCGCGCGGGATGTGCCAATACCTTGGCGATCGCGGCATATTCATTCTCCCGGGTGGAATGGATATGATATTTTGAAACTCCCATTTTCAAGTGATTTTAGGGTTCATAATTACCTCGAATCGAAATGTCATCCGCAGCTTTTGGGAAGATTGAAAATCGGAAAAAGATAATCAATACAAGGGGTCATCGTAATATTGCAATATTACTTTTTCCATCAATAAAATATAGGCTCTACAACATTTTCAATGATTGAAGAGCCAATAAGTTAAAACCATCCTTTTTTACCCACCTGATACGTTTGGTAGAATTCCTCATCACTCTTTGTCAAGTAGATAATTCCTTCAATCAAGCCAATTATGCTACCGACTCCACAAGTAACAAGGGTGATCACTATCTGAATGATTCCTTCCTGAGTATAGCCCAAAATGAATTTATGAATGCCAAAACCTCCCAGAACAATTCCCAGGATCCCCGCTAAAACTTTTTTGTTCTCTTGGGTATGTTGTACCTGGTTCCAGCCTTCCTTAAACTCATTGCTGGCATTGTCTCGTCTTTTGGTACTGTCGTACCCGGTATTTTCTTGATTTTCCATAATATTTATTTAGTTGGTTGCTACTTTTTGACTAAATTAGGAAAAAGACGTAGATATCCAATTTGATTTAGCAAATAAATTAATACTAAACTAATAGTGTCTATGCAAAATTCAAAATGATCTTTTGGGCGATGGTGCGGGCCAATCCTATTTTACTTTCCACGGTCCATCCTGCGATGTGTGGAGATAGAATAACATTATCCATTTCAAAGAGATCCTTTAGTGCGGAGGGAAAATTATCTGAATCGAACAAGGTTTCGAATGAAGATTTTTCATATTCCAAAACATCGAGACCGGCACCAAGAATCTTCCCTGAATTTAAGGCCTCTACAAGATCGGCAGTTGAAACGCTCTTTCCTCGTGCTGTATTTATCAGCCAAAATGGTTTTGAAAAGGAATTGATAAAATCAGAATCCACCATTTTGTCCGTCAAGGGGGTCCAGGGAGTGTGAAGGCTCAGCACATCGCTCCGTTTTTGAAGTTCTTCCAAGGAAACTTGTTGGGCATTTTCGTCTCCCACGGTTTCCTTTATGTCATAGCACAGCACGTGACAGTCGAAACCGCGCAATATTTTTGCAAAGGATTTGCCCATATTCCCATAGCCGATAATCCCGACGGTTTTCCCATCAATTTCGGAACCACGATTGGCTTCCCGATTCCATTGACCGCTTTTCACCTCCCGGTTCGCTCTGGTAATATTATTCATAAGAGCAAGCAACAGACCCAAGGTATGTTCCCCCACGGCATTTCGGTTGCCTTCGGGGGCCGCAATCAGTTTGATTCCGAGTACTTCGGCATATTCGGTGTCGATGCTTTCCAAACCAGCTCCCACCCGTGCTATAAACTTGAGATTTTTTGCCGCCTCCAGGAATTGTCGGTCAATATCTAAACGACTGCGGATTACAATTCCATCATATTCGGAAATTATTCGTTCAATTTCCAATTTTGAAGCCTTGTAATTTTCATCATTTTGAAAGCCCGCATCAACCAACATTTCGATTAGCAAAGGATGGTTACTATCAATATGGAGGATCTTCATTGCGGAAGAGATTAATTTCCATTCGGATTTGCTCCTGGATAGGCTATATTTTCCTTTTCCGAAAGATGGGGTATCTTATAAAAGTGGTTCTTCCCACGAAAAATGTAGCTGATCACGGTCTCATGCCCGGCCAAATCGAAAGGAAAGTTATCTGGAGGGGTGTTTTCTGCTTCCTTTACCGGATCAATGTCCATCAACATTCCCTTTCTGGGGTGATTTGAAAAGTTGGCAACATATTCATCGGGATTCTTTAGAGATTTTTCCAGTTCCTGAACCTGGTTTCGGAAATATAGTTCTTGGAATTTTATTCCCGGTTCCATGTTCTCAAAAATAAGATGGACATTGATCCCTTGTCCACCGTCCTCTATTCCCGCCGCCCATTTTTGAAAATAGGCATCGCCAATATTGAAGGGCGGATTTTGTTCAAACATAACTTTATTGTTGGAATTATGGATACTTCCACAACCTTTTAGACCCACGGAAATAGAGAGAACGGCCAAAAAAAGAAACGAGGTTTTTAGGGCATGTATCATCGGTTGCATTCTTAATATTTATTTTCTGGCCGCAAAGATTTCCTTTAAACCATTCCATTGGGTTCAACCCATTTGAAAAAATTTGTATCCTGCGGAATTTTGACCCGATCTGCAATCCGTAGCATCCTGGACGGAAGTTTTACCAGATAATCCCGGGCCTTTTCAGCTTCATCGGTTAGATTGTTCATCTTGGAAATTTCCCAATGTGCGTTGAGCTTTTCCAAAATATCGATATAATCGTGGGTTGTATAAACCCCGAGCCTTTGTGCGGCATTACTGAAATCATCAAAAGCCGATGCCATTTTACCGCCACTCTGGCGAAGGTTCTGTGCGGGCATAACGATTTTTTTCCTCATCATATCTGCAAAGGCGAGCATCATTTCACTGGGGTCGTATTCGAAAATGGTCTTCACAAAATGGCGGTATGCCAAATGGTGCCGCATCTCATCGCCAGCAATGATACTGCACATTTTGGAAAGCATTTTGTTTCCTTTGTCCTTTGCGATCTTGGCCACTCGCTTGTGCGAGATATTGGTGGCCAATTCCTGAAAACTGGTGTAAACGAAATTTCGGTACGGATCGCGCCCCGTGCCAACCTCAAACCCATCGTTAATGAGGTGGTGGGTGGTAATTTCCACTTCCCTCATATTTACCCTTCCCGACAAATATAAATATTTATTAAGGGTGTCGCCGTGGCGGTTCTCTTCACCTGTCCACTGGCGAATCCATTTGCTCCATCCGTTTCTGCCGTGTTGGTCCACACCCTCCATATCCATCAGCCAGCTTTCGTAAGTAGGCAACGCCTCTTCCGTAACCATATCTCCCACCAGAACTATCCAAAAATCATAGCCCAGTTCCTTGGCTTCCTCCCGTAGTTGGGTAACCTCGTCCATATAATTTTCATTCTGGAAATTGGGCAACATATCTGTAGGTTGCCAGATTTCCTCTACCGGCAGAAGGTATTTGTCGATATAACTATCAACTTCCTTTTCCACCGTTTGCATCACTTCCAATCGTATATTCTTAAGGACCATATTGTTCTTTTAACGTTTACAAATATAGGAATGCGGACGGGTATTTTATAATAATGAAGTCTTAATTCCGTCCTTTTTCATTCGGATAGAGTATAGGAAGCGGATCACTCTGCCATATTTCCTTGGAATCTACATCCATCATTGAAATTTTTCCTTTAAAAGCTGCGCCAGTATCAACATTCCAGACATTCGCAAAATTTTTAGGGGTGTCAGATCCTATGCGGGTTACCGGCGTGTGACCGATATAAATCTCCTTAAAAAGTTTTAGTCTTTTTGGATACCTATCGTCATTAAGGCTGATGGAGGAATCCATTGCACAAACCATTTCCCACAAGGTTCTGTCCCAATACACCAAATTGGGATAATATTCATATCCCGGACCATTCTGATGGGTGAATCCCGCATGTAGAAAGAGACGATTCTCTGAATCTATATGATATGCGCTAAGGTTTTTGAGGAATTCCAAATGTGCTTCTTCCTCCATTTCGGAAATAGTCGAGTAACTTTCAATACTGCTTTTTCCACCTTGCGCCAACCATGTAGAATTGCTTTCACCACTATATAAATATCTATACAGCAGGTCGTCGTGGTTTCCGCGAATGAAAACACAGGAATGGCTCTGGGAAAAATCTATTAGAAATGAAATTACCTCGGCACTCTGGCTCCAACCATCCACATAATCGCCAATAAAAATATATTTTGTACTTGATGGCAACCTGGCTCTTTCCATTAGCTGCTCAAGGGCCCTGAAACCCCCGTGGATATCCCCTATTACTACTGTTTTCATTTTGGCTCAATAATTTTTATTCACTATAGTGGACGACGCCTGATCCAAACACATCACGGTCAAATCTGCAATGTTTACGTGTGGCGGACGGGTTATGGCAAACCAAATAATGTCGGCAATATCTTCCGGTTTTAAGGGTGTATAGCCCTGATAAACCTTTTCCGCACGTTCGGAATCACCTTTAAAGCGCACTTGGCTAAATTCGGTTGCGACCAATCCCGGATTTATCGCACCCACTTTTATGCCCTTACCGTTGAGATCGATCCTCATTCCCTGGTTTATGGCATCCACCGCATGTTTGGTTGCGCAGTACACATTGCCCTTCGGGTAAACTTCTTTTCCGGCCGTGCTGCCAATATTAATCACATGTCCGCTTTTTCTCTCGATCATACCAGGAAGGATAGCCTTTGAAACATACAGCAGGCCTTTTATATTTATATCTATCATTGCATCCCAGTCATTCGTTTTCCCTGCATCAATTGTGTCCAGGCCGTGGGCGTTTCCGGCGTTATTTATTAAAATATCGATTTCTGAAAGATGATTCGGAAGTGATTCCACCGCCGGGAAAACTTCATCTTTGTTGCGAACATCGAAGCTTAGAGTGTGCACTTCGGTTAACCCAGAAAGTTCTTCCGAAAGGGTTTTCAATCTATCTTCCCTTCTTCCGCAAAGAATTAATTTCACCCCATTTTTGGCAAAAAGTTTTGCAGTTGCCATTCCAATTCCTGAAGTGGCACCGGTAATTAAAGCTCTTTTTCCCTGCATGCGTTGTTAGATTTTAAATTGATACGATAAAAGCCAAGGGTTAGTCGATGTTAAAGTGAAAATACTAAGTCCTAATCGAATGTATTCTCTTTCTGAGCGACAATATCTTTGTAAAACTACTTCTAAAACAAATAAATATGAAATCCTCAATGCATAAAATTCTGGATAGATCATAATGGTGATTGTGCTGACCCTGGTTAACGCAGTAAAGGAATCATCAAGCAAAAAATTTTTAAAACTAGCGGTTTACCATATTTTTTGAAAAAAGAAAGAAGGGATTTTCTCATTTTTTATTTAACCAATTGTTAACAGGATTTTTAGCAATTAATATTCAATTTGCACGGTCTTTGTGAAAAAGGCCAGTAATAGAATCTAAATACAATATGGAAAATATAAATTCGACCTTTGACATCGGGGCATTAAATGAAAAAATTGAAAGAGAAAGTGCTTTTGTAGATATTCTTTCAATGGAAATGAACAAGGTAATCGTTGGCCAGAAACAGATGGTAGAGCGATTGATGATCGGTCTTTTGGGTCAGGGACATATTTTACTGGAAGGGGTGCCGGGCCTTGCAAAAACACTTGCCATTAATACCCTGGCGAGGGCCGTTCACGGAAGTTTCAGCAGAATCCAGTTTACTCCCGATCTGCTTCCCGCAGATGTTATCGGAACTCTTATCTATAATATGAAACTGAATGATTTCAGTATAAAAAAAGGACCCATTTTCGCAAATTTCGTGCTTGCAGACGAAATTAACCGTGCGCCCGCCAAGGTACAGTCCGCCCTTTTGGAGGCCATGCAGGAAAAACAGGTAACCATTGGCGAAACTACCTTTAAACTCGATAAACCCTTCTTGGTAATGGCCACCCAAAACCCCATTGAGCAGGAAGGAACTTACCCGCTACCGGAAGCACAGGTTGACAGGTTTATGCTGAAAACCGTAATCAAATATCCACAATTAGCCGAAGAGCAACTCATTATTCGCCAAAACCTTAAGGGTGCATATGAACAAGTGAATCCCGTGGCAACCTTGGAGCAAATTAACCGAGCCCAAGCTGCGGTTCGTGAGGTTTATATGGATGAAAAGATAGAGAAGTATATTCTCGACATAATTTTCGCAACCAGGTTTCCCGAGAATTTCGGCCTTGCCGATTTAAAACCTCTTATCAATTTTGGCGCTTCCCCTCGGGGAAGTATAAACCTTGCCATTGCCTCAAAATGCTACGCTTTCATCCGCCGCCGCGGCTATGTGGTTCCCGAAGACGTTCGCGCCGTGGTCCACGATGTCCTGCGTCACAGAATTGGTATAACCTATGAAGCAGAAGCCGAGAATATTACTTCCGAAGAACTTATCAACAAGATCGTGAATGTAATTGAAGTACCTTAAAAAGTAGGCAGTCCTCAGTATTCGGTAAGCAGTTTTAACAATTCTGAACTGAACGCCGACCACTGCCCACTGATCACTGAAACAATGGATACAAAAGAGCTTCTCAAAAAAGTACGGAAGATTGAGATAAAGACACGTCGCCTGAGCGACCACGTGTTTGGTGGCGAGTATCACAGCACTTTTAAAGGTCGTGGTATGACCTTCAGTGAAGTGCGCGGTTACCAATTTGGCGATGATGTCCGGAATATTGATTGGAACGTTACCGCCCGGTACAACGAACCCTTTGTAAAAGTTTTTGAGGAAGAACGGGAACTGACCTTGATGTTGGTGGTAGATATAAGTGGTTCAGAATTTTTCGGCACACAGGAACAGTTTAAAAATGAGATAATTACCGAAATTGCCGCCACACTAGCATTTTCCGCAATGCAGAACAACGATAAAACAGGGCTGATACTTTTTTCGGATGAGATTGAGCTCTACATTCCGCCCAAAAAAGGAAAATCGCACGTATTGCGAATTATTCGCGAGTTAATTGAATTTGAGCCCAAAAGCAATAAAACTGATATTGCAAATGCCCTTAAGTTTCTGAGCAATGTGATGAAGAAGAAAGCCATTGTTTTCGTGCTGTCTGATTTTATAGATGACGATTACCGACACACTCTGAGAATTGCTGCCAAAAAACACGATCTAACAGGAATTCGAATTTATGATAAAGCCGAAGAATCCATTCCAAACTTAGGAATGGTACAAATGGAAGATCAGGAAAGTGGGGAAGTTCTTTTGGTGAATACGGGCTCCAAAAGCGTCCGCAACCTATATTACAGTTACCATCGCGAAAGAGCAGATTATTTCGTGGAAGCTTTTGCCAAAAGTGGGGCCGGGGCATTGAGTTGCCGCGTGGACGAAAGTTATGTGAAGAAATTATTGGGATATTTCAAGAGAAGATGAAAGGGACCATACCCAAAGGGACCTCTTGAAATAAGTAAAGGATTTAGCTGTTGAATGTGAGATATTGGATTGTAGAAATTAGTGATTGGATGTTAGATGTTAGACAAAATGGTGCTCGCGAAAATCGGAATTCAAATTTTCCGCACAAATGCTATTTTCTTTGTTCCATTCTCCTTTTTCTTTTTTCTTCGCCGCTTCTGGCGCAAGTTAGTGCCACCGTGGACTCCACAAAAATAAAAATAGGCGAGGAAATTCTGTACATCATCAACGTGGCCGCAGACACTACCGATGTTGTTGTTTTTTCTGAAGAGCAAACCTTTGCCCCGTTGGAAATGATTGAATCCTACAAAACAGACACTACTTTTGAAGGTGCAAAATATCGGCTCATCAAAAAATACGGGTTGACGCAGTTTGACAGCGGCCACTACACAATTCCACCCCAACGGATTATGATCAACAACAAACCCTTTTTGACAGATTCCATAAAGGTTGAAGTCCAAGATGTGGTGGTGGATACGACCAAACAAAAAATGTTCGATATTAAACCCGCGTTGGAAGTGGATGCCCCTCCGTTTAATTGGCAGCGAGTACTGTGGTGGGTCCTTCCCGCACTTTTGGTCATTCTGGTGGCGGGGCTTCTCTTCCGTAGGAAAAAACGCCGGGATGCCGCCGAAAAACAATTGCCCCCTTATGAAGAAGCTATAGTGGCACTAAAAAAATTGGATAATACCCAGCTTCTGAAGGAAAATAAAAGCAAGGAATACTACAGCAGTCTCACGGAAATCGTAAAGCGTTATCTGGACAGGGAGGTGGATGATGCCGCAATGGAAAGTACCAGCGACGAATTGATTACACGCCTGATGATGCACAGGGATTCCGGAAATTTCGATTTGGACTCCGAAACCATCCGGAGGTTGGACATGATCTTTAAACGCGCGGATTTAGTGAAATTTGCAAAAATGTACCAACAGGCTGGACAGGCAGAAGTGGACCGAAAAACAATCGAGGAAATAATCCATGAAACCCACGAAGCCATCCCGGAGCCCACCGAGGAGGAGCTTCAAAAAAATCAGGAGTATCTCGAAAACCTAGAAAAAAGACGGCTGCGGAGAAAATGGCTATTGGGGATATCAGGTGTCCTAGCGCTAATAGTGCTTGCAGGGGCAGTGTATGGCACTGTTACTGGATTTGACAACTTGAAGGACAAGATCTTCGGAAACGATCTTCGGGAACTCGCCGAGGGGCGTTGGATAAAAAGCGAATATGGTCATCCCGCCGTAATCATAGAAACTCCCGAGGTTTTGATAAGAGCGGAAGTTCCAGTTACAAATGCCGAGAACAGCCTCGTGAGCAATAGGGATATTTTCACCTATGGCGAAATGAAATCCGAATTTTTCGTGATGGTTTCCACTAGTCAGTTCAGTCAACAACAGGATGTTGTCCTCGATTCTGCATTGAACTCGGTCCTGGATGATCTGGAGCGAAGAGGCGCAAAAAACATGGTGGTCAAGCGCGATGATTTTGAAACCGACAAAGGTATTAAGGGATTGAAGGCGTATGGCGATTTCAACGTTCAGCTAGCCGACAATAAAGTGCAAGAACAAAAAAGCTCCTATGAATTGTTACTGTTCGCACAGGAAAATGGCTTGCAGGAAGTTTTGGTCGTGTATCAGGATGACGGGAAATACGCCGAGGAAATAATAAAACGAATAGAAGCTTCCATAGAGCTTGAAATATCGCAGGGAGATGGGAGGTAATTTTGAATTTGTAGATCCACAGTTTTTTTGGCTGTTCCTTTTGCTTCCAGTGTTGGTACTCTGGTATTTATGGAAACGAAAGAAGCACACAGCTACCTTGAAAGTATCTACCATTCAAGGCTTTAAAACGGGAAAAAACTGGCTGGCCCGGCTAAGGCCATTGTTATTTGTACTTCGCCTTCTGGCGCTTTCCGCACTGATAATTGCCATGGCCCGTCCGCGAACTGTAGATGAAACGACGAAAACAAAAACTACCCGGGGTATTGATATTGTGATGGCCATGGATCTTTCGGCAAGTATGTTGGCCCGCGATTTAAAACCAAACCGTTTGGAAGCCCTAAAAACCACGGTGGCACATTTTATAAAAGGCAGGCCGAACGACCGAATAGGTTTGGTAGAGTATGCCGGAGAAAGTTATACCAGAACTCCTTTAACAAGCGATAAAAGTCTCCTGCTTTCATCATTGAAAAGTATGGAGTATAATACCACAATAGAAGGAGGAACGGCAATTGGTTCTGGATTGGCCACGGCTGTAAATCGTTTGAAGGATAGTCGTGCCAAGAGCAAGGTGATTATCCTCTTAACGGATGGAGTAAACAACTCTGGCTTTATCGATCCGAAAATCGCCAGTGAATTGGCCGTGGAATTTGGGATAAAAGTGTACACAATCGGTATTGGCAGTAATGGTTTGGCCATGTCCCCCATTGCAATTCGCCCCGACGGTGGATTCCAATATGGAAACGTGCAGGTGGAAATTGATGAGCAATTGATGAAAGATATTGCTGCCAGAACGGGTGGCCAATATTTTCGGGCCACCGATAATGAAAAACTTGAAAAGATTTATGAGGAAATAAACAAATTGGAAAAAACGGATATTGAGGAATTTAAATATACCAATTACCACGAAATGTTCCGGCAATGGGCCATTTTGGGATTGATTCTTATCGGCATTGAGTTTTTGTTGCGGATCACAATATTCGAAGGTTTTTTATAAAATAGAAAAAATAATAACCGTGTATCAACTAGAGCAGCCCATATATTTCTACATTCTCCTCGCCATTCCAGTGGTAGTGGTACTGTATTTGGCGGTTACGTTCTGGAAAAAAACCGTACAGAGACGGTTTGTTGATAAGAAACTTCTAAAAAAACTGAGCCCGGATCGTTCTACATTCAAATCAATCCTTAAAATTCTGGTTCTATGTTTGGCCATTGCCTGCATGGTTTTTGCACTGGTGAATCCAAAAGTCGGCACCAAACTGGAAACCATAAAACGCGAAGGTGTGGATATTGTTTTCGCCCTGGATGTCTCCAAAAGTATGTTGGTTGAGGATATAGCCCCAAATCGACTGGATAAATCCAAACAATTGATTACCCAGATCATTAATAATCTTGCCGGCGACAGGGTGGGAATTATTGGTTATGCCGGTAGTGCATTTCCACAAGTACCTATTACGACAGATTTTTCAGCGGCTAAATTGTTTTTGGGCAGTATGAACACCGATATGGTTTCTTCGCAAGGAACCGCGATAACGGAAGCCATTGAACTGGCCCAGAATTTTTATGATGATGAAGGGCAGACAAACCGGGTTCTTTTTTTACTATCCGATGGTGAGGACCACGGTGGCAATATATCAGGAATAGCGGAGGAAGCTGCGGAAAAAGGAATTCGCATTTTCACCATCGGTGTAGGAACAAGGGAGGGCGGGCCTATCCCCATCAAGAGAAATGGAGTTCTCCAATACTACCTTCGCGACGGGAATAATGAACAGGTTATTAGCCGTTTGGGTGAAGAAACTCTTAAAGAGATTGCGAAAATAACCAATGGAGAGTATCTTGACGGTTCCAATACAAAAGCCGTTGTGGACAGGGTAAAAGCCATCCTTAACGCTATGGACAAAAAGGAATTTGAAGCAAAACAATTCACTGATTTTAAGGATCAATTTCAATGGTTTTTAGCAGGGGCATTGTTTTTGCTGGTATTGGATGTTTTTCTCTTGGAACGCAAAACCCAATGGTTGCAGAGACTGAATTTGTTCAATGAAAAGATGGAAGAGAATTAATTCTACCCAGCAGGAAATCATAGGTATTGTGGAAAGAAATTGAATATGAAAATGGTAAAAAATAAAATATCAACAACTATTTGTTTCAAAATTGGGATTTTGCTTTTGATTATGTTTCCATATTCTCTCAATGCCCAACAAACCGAGGAACAAACCAGGGAATTAAGAGCTTCCTCCAAATATCTTAGCGAAGCCCAGCAATCCCTCCAAAAGGAAAAATTCGCCGAGGCGGAAGCAGATTATCGGAAGGCCATAGCCTTAAATCCTAAAAGTGAAGTGGCCAAATACAATCTGGGTACCGCTTATTATGGAAAAGAGAAAAATGCCGAAGCCCTCTTACGGTTCAAACAGGCAGCAACAACCGCTACTACCAAGGCAGAAAAGCACCGTGCATTTCACAACTTGGGAAATACCCTGATGAATGAAAAAAATTATCAGGCTGCGGTTGCCGCCTACAAGGATGCCTTAAGAAACAATCCCAATGACGACCAGACACGGTACAATTTAGCCTTGGCCAAAGATATGTTGGAGAAGAATCCGCCCCCTCCTGATGACCAAAACGATCAAGACAATCAAAATCAGGATCAGGACAATCAAGATCAGGAGAATCAGGACCAGAACAATGAAGATGAAAACGACGGCGATAGTGGAGACACAAACGAAGATGAAAGTAAAGGGGATGAAGATAAACAGGAAGCCGACAAGGATGAGGGAGAGCAGGGTGAACCCAAAGAGGAAGAAGGTGATAAACCCCAACAACAGCAACAAGTTCCCGGACAGCTTTCTCCCCAACAGGTGAAAAGCCTATTGGAGGCAATGAACAACGAAGAGAAAAAAGTACAGGAGAAAATAAATGCCGAAAAAGAAAAAGGCGCAAAAGTTAAATCCGACAAAGATTGGTAGAGTATGCAGATGAAGAAGTTAATATTCCTATTGGGATTTTTGCTTAGCGGCTTTGCCGTAACGGCGCAAGTTCAATTTGATGCAAAGGTGAGTAAAAATCGTCTTGGTATAAATGAACGATTGCGGGTGGATTTTGAAATGAACCAAGACGGAGACAATTTTAGACCCCCAAGTTTTGAGGATTTTAGAGTAGTAGGCGGCCCCAACCAGTCTATCAGCAATTCCTGGATCAATGGCAAACGCAGTTTTTCCAAGACCTATTCCTATTTTCTTGCGCCCCAAAAAACGGGAAAAATACTGATAGGCCAGGCCACTATAGAGGTGAATGGTGAAACGTATAAAACTTCGCCTGTGGAGGTAATGGTAACCGCTGCCGTAGATGTCCCAAAAGACGGAAACAATGCCGAATATGTTGCCAGTGAAAACGTGCATTTGGTTGCCGAAGTATCCAAAACAAATCCTTATTTGAATGAAGCCATAACGGTTACCTATAAATTATATGTCTCCCACGACGTGAGTATTACAAGTCAATGGCGTGAAATAGACACCCCCAAATATGCAGATTTCTGGAGCCAGAATATCGACAATCGAAATAACTACCAGGTATATGAAGGAAAATACAACGGAGAAGATTACCGATATGTGGTTTTGAGGACCACAGTCCTTTATCCCCAAAAAACCGGGGAACTTGAAATCGAGCCTCTCACACTGGATATCCCCATTGATGTACAAGGTAGCCGGAGGGATATTTTTGGCCGTCGGGTAATGGAACGGGTCAACAAAACGATTTCTGCGGGAAGGCGGACCATCCACGTTAAACCTCTGCCCTTGACGGGAAGACCGGACGGATTTAACGGCGCTGTTGGCGATTTTCAATTTGATGTAAATACAAACAAAACCAGTCTGAATGCTAATGAGTCCTTTCAAATAGACGTAAAGGTTTCTGGAAAAGGAAATTTAAAATTATTTACCACTCCAGAATTGAAATTACCAAGCTCCCTCGAGGTATATGAGCCGGAACACAAAGAGAATGTAACTGCCAATATCAATGGAATGCAAGGATCCATTTCTGACTCCTACACTATTGTTCCGCAATTTAAAGGAACATATCCCATCCAGCCATTGACATTTTCTTTTTTCGATCCGAAAACGGAAAAATATAGAACCATTACTTCCCAAGAAATTACAATCGAAGTGGAGAATGGACCGTTGACCGCCCTTACCGGTGGAAATAATTCCAATGACCACAGAAAGGCCGTGGTGTTCTCCCAGGACAACTTCAAGTATATTAAACTCGATGCCAATCTTGGGCCTATTACAAAAGAACCGTTTTTTGGATCGCCCTTGTTTTGGACACTCCTAGGTGGACCATTTCTTTTAATCCCGGTGTTTATAGTTGCAGGGAAAAAACGTAAACAGCGGTTGGGCGACGTGAAAGGCAATAGACTGAGGAAAGCAAATAAGTTGGCCAAAAAATATTTGTCCGAGGCCAAGAGAAATATTTCAAATCCTGTGGTATTTTACGAATCCTTGGAACGGGCCTTACATAATTATCTGAAAGCCAAATTGAATATTGAGACCTCTGAAATGGAAAAAGGTCTGATATCCCAAATGTTGATGGATAGAAAAGTGGAACAGGAAAAGGTAGAGGATTTTATCGGGTTATTGAAAAGTTGTGAATTTGCCAGGTACGCTTCCACCTCCAAAAGATCCGTAGATAATGACTACGCCAGAGCGGTTGAGGTAATTTCAAATATTGATAAGCAAATCCAGTAAATAATGAAGATGATGAAAAAGCTGTTGTTTCTATCAATTTATCTTTTTTCACTCGTATGCCTGGGTCAAAACCAAAAACATTTTGACCAGGGGAAAGAGTTATACAAGAATGGGAAATACCAAGAGGCTATCAATTCCTGGAAACAGATCCTCGAAAGTGGGGAGGCTTCCGCAGAACTTTATTTCAACTTAGGAAATGCACAGTTTAAGCTCAACCAAATTGGCCCCAGTATCTATTATTATGAAAAGGCCTTACAGCTTTCACCGAACGATACTGACATAAAAACAAATCTTGCCTTCGCTGAAAATGCGCGCATCGATGCGATAGAACCCTTGCCGGAATCGATTTTCACCAAATGGTACAGGAATGTTGCCGACACGTTTACTTTTGATGGTTGGGCATTTGTGGCCGTTATGTTTTCTATCATTTTTGTCGGACTTTTTCTGTTATACTATTTTTCAATTTCCGAAAAGAGAAAACGATGGTTATTCGCTTTCTCCCTTGTTGCCCTTCTCTTTTTGATCGGCACGGTTGGCCTGGCCTTTTTGACTTATGGCGACTTTAAAAACAATCAACCGGCAATCATATTTTCCAGTCAGATTGAAGTGAAATCGGAACCGTCCATGGGCAGCAATTCGGCTTTCGTTCTTCACGAAGGCACGAAAGTTCAGATCACTGCCAAGGATGGAAATTGGTACCGCATCGAAATCGCTGATGGTAAGGACGGATGGATCCCTGCTTCCGACTTGAAACAGCTATAGAAAAGTTCGACCATTTTTCAATTTTTGAAGGCCATTTCTCTTACTTGGTGTTATCCAAAGCCGAAACCGAAATTTCCAAAAAGAAAGGTATAAGTCCATTTGGTATGACGTTTCGATGTCAACTATAAAGGCTTAAACCAAGAGGGGGGGGGAACAATCCTCCCCCAAACAGATTGACGCTTTCTTGACCCTACCTATGATTTACACCGAAAATTTCAAAAATAAATATTGCATTTCCATACACTGACATCAAATTGGAATATCCGGTAGATGCACACTGGTTTTGATCCCTATATGGTTTCTATGGCCCTATCCTGTCTAACTTCGGGAAATAAAGATTAGATTTGTATTCATATAAACACATTTTAAAAACACAAAAATGTACGGAAAAATCAAGGAACACCTACAGAAAGAACTTCAGGAAATACAGGATAATGGCCTTTACAAAAAGGAACGTATCATCACGTCGTCTCAAGATGCGGTTATACGCATTTCGACGGGTCAGGAAGTAATAAATTTTTGTGCAAACAATTACCTTGGGCTTGCCAATCATCCAGAGGTTGTCCAGGCAGCAAAGGATGCTATGGATACCCACGGTTTTGGGATGGCTTCCGTACGTTTTATTTGCGGAACCCAGGATATACATAAAGAATTGGAGAAGCGGATTGCCGGTTTCTATGGCACGGAGGACACTATCCTGTATGCTGCCTGTTTCGATGCCAACGGTGGAGTTTTTGAACCCTTGTTGGGAGAAGAGGATGCGATAATTTCCGATTCCTTAAACCACGCTTCCATTATTGACGGGGTCAGGCTCTGCAAAGCCTCTCGCTATCGATATGAAAATAACAATATGGAGGATTTGGAAAAACAACTTCGCGCTTCCCAGGAAAATGGAGATAGGTTTAAATTAATAGTTACGGACGGAGTATTTTCAATGGACGGTCTAGTTGCCCCGTTGGACAAAATCTGTGATCTGGCCGAAAAATATGATGCATTGGTCATGGTGGACGACTGCCATGCTACGGGTTTTATGGGAAAAACCGGCCGGGGAACCGTGGAGGAAAAAGGTGTAATGGACAGAGTTGATATCGTAACCGGCACCCTTGGTAAAGCATTGGGGGGAGCCATGGGTGGCTATACTACCGGCAAAAAGGAAATTATCGATATATTGCGACAGCGGTCTCGACCTTATTTGTTCTCAAACTCGCTTGCTCCTGCAATTGTTGGAGGGGCATTAAAGGTCTTTGATATGCTTGAAACAGACACAACCCTGAGTGACAAGCTGGCGGAAAATACTGCCTATTTCAAAAAGGAAATGAAAAGTGCAGGTTTTGATATTATTGAAGGAGGTTCTGCCATCGTCCCTGTTATGCTCTATGATGCCAAACTTTCGCAACAAATGGCAGATATGCTTCTTGAAGAGGGTATTTATGTGATTGGATTTTTCTTTCCCGTTGTTCCCAAAGGAAAGGCTCGAATCCGGGTGCAACTATCTGCTGCCCATACCAGAGAGCACCTCGAAACGGCTGTGCAAGCTTTTAAGACCGTTGGTAAAAAGTTGGGAATTATTAACCTGTAATACCTTTGTTTTAGCACGAAAGACACTGTATTTAGGAAAACTTTATTAGATTTGCTTTTGTATATACATTTTAACATCTTACTTTTGTTTTTAATTAACACTTAAAAAATTAAACAATCGAATATGAAACATCTATTCAAATTATTGGTTGCTGCCATCCTGTTTATGGGCATTGGCGTAGCGAACGCGCAAGACGAGAATCATCCTTGGGCCTTCGAGATTGGAGTCAACGCTGTTGATTTTTTTCCGGTAGGCACGAATGATAAAGGACGAATTGACCCTAACCTTAGAGGTGAAATGTTTGACGAATTCTTTAATGCCAACGACCACTGGAGCATTCTTCCCTCCGTTTCACGTTTGGCCATTAGCCGATATATCTCAAACGGGTTTGTATTTACAGCTGCTGGGGCTATTAACAGAATTGACAAAATCGGTGATTCCTCAGCTGATAATTTGAGTTACTATTCGGCAGATGGTGAGATTAAGTATAGCTTTAAAGAAGTTTTCGGATCCTCCTGGTTTGATCCTTCAATCGGTATTGGTGGGGGTTACACCTGGGTTGATGATATCGGATTTGGAACAGGAAACGCCCTCGTTGGGTTTAAATTCTGGTTTAATGACAACTTCGCCTTAAACCTTCAATCAACTTACAAACATGCTTTTGAGGATGATTATGGTGCTACCCACTTCCAGCATTCCGCAGGTCTCGTTTTCCAATTTGGAGGTAAAGATACTGACGGGGATGGTATTTATGACAAAGACGACGAATGTCCAGAAACTCCTGGTCTAGCTGAATTTAACGGATGCCCTGATACTGACGGCGACGGAATTCCAGATCACCTTGACGAATGTCCTGATACCCCTGGCCTGGCCGAGTTCAACGGATGTCCTGATACTGACGGCGATGGTATCCCAGATCACCTAGACGAATGCCCAACTGTGGCCGGTCTAGCTGAATTCAACGGTTGTCCCGATACAGATGGTGATGGTGTTCCAGATCATTTGGATCAATGTCCAAACGAAGCAGGTCCAGCTGAAAACAACGGTTGTCCTTGGCCAGATAGAGATGGCGACGGTGTACTGGATAAAGACGATCAGTGTCCAGATGTTCCTGGAACGGTTGCAAACAACGGTTGTCCAGAGGTTTCTGTGGAAGTTATCAAGCAATTGAACGAGTTCTCAAAAACTATCTTGTTTGACCTTGGAAAAGCTACCATCCGTAAAGAATCCTATGGCGTACTTCAGAATATCGTCGATATTATGAAGGAATATCCAAATGCTAAATTTGAAATTGAAGGTCATACTGATAGCTCAGGTAGCCTGCAACTGAACGAAAGACTTTCCAACGAAAGGGCTGCGTCCGTAAAAGATTACTTAGTAACCATTGGAATGGACGCAAGCAGATTGACATCTGTAGGGTACGGTCCTTCCAAACCAATCGCATCAAACAATACTGCGGCTGGAAGACAACAAAACCGTCGTGTTGAAATCTCCTTGAAAAAGTAGATTTTAATCTAGGGTTTTAAAACCAATTCGGAAACGCCTCCCATTTTGGAGGCGTTTCTTATTATTACAATCAGGTATATCCCATAGAAGCCTTCAACTCTAAAAGCTGAACCCACTATTTTCCTCGGAAAAAATAAACTCAAAATGATGATAGTAAAGAAAAATTTGGTGTTGAATGACCAACATAAAAAACCAATCTTATATGATCTGTATTATCGAGAGGTTGAACATCCCATCCCAATGGTTATATTTTGCCATGGATACAAGGGATTTAAGGATTGGGGCCCTTGGGATTTAGTAGCCCAAGCTTTTGCGAATTCGGGCTTTTGCTTTCTGAAATTCAATTTTTCGCATAATGGCGGCACGGTGTCCCAACCCATGGATTTTCCAGATCTGGATGCATTTGCGGAAAATAATTTCAGTTTGGAACTGGAGGATCTCGAGAGGATGTTGAACAGCGTTGAGCATGGCAATATAAACCTCGTCCCAGAAATTTCAAGACTCGCCTTAATTGGCCATAGTCGCGGAGGCGGAGTCGTATTAATAAAAACGGCCGAGGATCCAAGAATTGAAAAAGTAGTTACATGGGCTGGTGTCAGCGATCTGAAATCGAGGTTTCAGGAAAATACCCCGGAATTTGAACGGTGGAAAAAAACAGGGATTACCTATGTTGAAAATAGCCGGACCAAACAGTTACTCCCACATAATTTCCAGTTTTATGAGGACTTTAAAGCAAATGAGAAACGATTCACGATCAGTCGTGCCGTTCAGAATATTAATGTTCCCTATTTGATAGTACAAGGAAGTGAGGATTCTACCGTAAAGGAAGCCGAAGCCAAGAACCTCCATAAGTGGAATCCCGGTAGCGAATTGATTATTATCCCTGGTGGGGATCATGTTTTTGGGGCCAGCCATCCTTGGATGCAACCCGAACTACCTGCACTACTCAAAAAAACGGTGGATAAAACAATAGATTTTTTAAAATAGGTGTG
>CAYXDM010000017.1:0-21628 GCA_964463595.1 uncultured Aequorivita sp.
CGTAGAAAGTAAAAACAACTTCTATGAAACTTTGCCAAAACCACTTTTGGAACAACTGAAATTGGCCTCAAAAAGTGAGGCACTATTCAACATACATTTTCCACAAAGCCAAGGGCATTTGGCACGGGCACAATACCGATTAAAATTTGAGGAACTTTTTTACATCCAACTGCAATTAATTCGGAAAAACCTCCTCCATAAATCGAAAATAAAGGGCTATACTTTTGATAAAATAGGACATACTTTCAATACCTTTTTTTCGGAACATTTACCCTTTGAATTGACCGAGGCGCAGAAGCGTGTCATCAAGGAAATCCGAAACGATTTGGGAAGCAACGCCCAGATGAACCGGCTTTTGCAGGGCGACGTAGGCTCGGGGAAAACAATAGTGGCGCTAATGTCAATGTTGATAGCACTTGACAACGGTTTTCAGGCTTGTTTAATGGCTCCCACTGAAATTTTGTCAGTTCAACATTTTCACGGATTGAAGGAATTAGCTAAAAGTCTGAATACCAGTATAGAATTGCTCACGGGTTCGACTAAAACTTCAAAGAGAAAAGAAATCCATAGGAAATTGGAAAACGGGGAGTTGGACATATTAATCGGAACCCATGCGCTATTGGAGGAAAAGGTAAAATTCAAAAATTTGGGGTTGGCCATTGTGGATGAACAGCATCGGTTTGGAGTGGAGCAACGCAGCAAACTTTGGCATAAAAACGTCTATCCCCCCCACGTACTTGTAATGACCGCCACCCCTATTCCGCGCACCCTTGCCATGAGCATTTACGGCGACCTGGACATTAGCATTATAGATGAACTTCCGCCGGGGAGGAAGGACATCAAAACCGTACATCGTTACGATGCAAATAGATTGAAGGTTTTTCGTTTTATCAAGGATGAGATTGCAAAGGGCCGGCAAGTTTATATTGTATATCCATTGATCCAGGAAAGTGAAACCTTGGACTACAAGGACCTGATGGATGGCTATGAGAGCATAGTTCGCGAATTTCCGCTGCCAAACTATCAGATATCAATCGTGCATGGCAAAATGAAATCTGCCGACAAGGAATATGAGATGGCCCGGTTCGTAAAAGGTGAAACCCAAATTATGGTTGCCACCACGGTCATTGAGGTAGGGGTAAACGTACCCAATGCCAGTGTGATGATAATCGAAAGTGCGGAACGGTTCGGATTGTCGCAGTTGCACCAGCTCCGTGGTAGGGTGGGCAGGGGTGCAGAGCAGAGTTATTGCATCTTGATGACGGGCTACAAACTCTCCTCGGATGCCAAGACCCGTTTACAGACCATGGTGCGCAGCAGCGACGGTTTTGAAATTGCGGAGGTGGATTTAAAGCTCCGTGGCCCAGGCGATCTAATGGGCACCCAACAGAGCGGAATCCTAAATCTTCGGATCGCCGATATTGTAAAGGATTCGGAAATTTTAAAAATCGCCAGAAGTTGGGCCTCGGAAATATTAAAAGCTGACCCCAACCTTACTTCCGAAGAAAATATTCCCATTAAAAGGACCTATGAAGAGCTGGTGAAATATCGAAATATCTGGAATTATATTTCGTGACTGCCCGTAAGGGGGTCTATGGAAATTACAACTATTGTAACAATAGCCAAAAAAATAAAACCGCCCCAAAAGAAGATAATGGACGGTCTTTTATACTATATATTCTAACTAAAATCCTATTCTATTTCCCTGTTTCTCTTAGCTGCCCTTTTTTCATCCCAACTTTCCTTTAGCGCACCGCCGATCCAGTAAGGCAAAATACCTACCAAAAAAATCATCAGCCAAAAACCAATGGTCAATACAATCATAATTGCCAGAAAACCCAAAAATTGATCGAAGGTAAACATATCAGAGAGTGTTTAAATATAATGTTACAAATATAAAATGTTTTATTGGCATTAAACAACAAAACCGGCCATTTTATCAACAAACAATTAACCGCCACAGGTTTTGAACAACCTTTGGGTTTTCAGTATCTTTGCCCGGGAATCCCAAAAATTCATAACTTTGGTGCCCTAATCCTGCAGATTCCTTAACCTTCGTCAGGTTTCCGGGAACAGGGCCCAAGATGATCCTTCAACTTCAAAAAACAAAATAACATGCAATACCGAATAGAAAAAGACACCATGGGCGAGGTAAAGGTACCCGCCGACAAACTATGGGGGGCCCAGACCGAGCGATCCTTTGAAAATTTTAAAATCGGTCCTAAGGCCTCCATGCCTTTGGAGATAATACATGGATTTGCTTACTTGAAAAAAGCGGCCGCTTATACCAACTGCGACCTTGGAGTTCTTTCCGAAGAGAAAAGGGATTATATAGCCAAGGTCTGCGATGAGATACTGGCGGGAAAACACGATGACCAATTTCCCTTGGTAATTTGGCAAACTGGAAGCGGTACCCAGAGCAATATGAACGTGAACGAGGTAATCGCTAACCGCGCCCATCAGTTGGCCGGAAAGACCATCGGCGAAGGAGAAAAAACCCTTCAACCCAATGATGACGTCAATAAATCGCAATCCTCCAACGACACCTTTCCTACGGGAATGCATATTGCTGCCTATAAAAAACTGATAGAAACCACGATACCGGGGGTGGAACAACTCCAAAAAACACTATCAATAAAAGCTGAGGATTTTAAGGATGTAGTCAAGATTGGAAGGACCCACCTCATGGATGCCACTCCCCTAACCCTCGGGCAGGAATTCAGTGGGTATGCGGCACAGCTCAAACATGGTCTAAAGGCCCTTAAAAATACCCTGCCACACCTTGCCGAACTTGCATTGGGAGGAACGGCGGTGGGAACGGGATTGAATACCCCCAAAGGATATGACGTTAAAGTTGCTGAATACATAGCCCAATTTACCGATCTTCCTTTCGTTACCGCATCAAATAAGTTTGAGGCTTTGGCAGCCCATGATGCTTTTGTGGAATCCCACGGAGCGTTAAAGCAATTGGCCGTTTCGCTCAATAAAATTGCAAACGATATACGGATGCTTGCCAGTGGACCCCGAAGTGGGATCGGTGAGATAAACATTCCTGCCAATGAACCCGGATCCTCCATAATGCCCGGAAAAGTAAATCCAACCCAGTGTGAGGCCCTGACCATGGTATGTGCACAGGTGATAGGAAATGATATGGCCATTGCCGTGGGCGGTATGCAGGGCCACTTTGAACTCAATGTTTTTAAGCCCATAATGGCTGCCAATTTTCTGCAATCTGCGGAATTGCTTGGCGATGCCTGCGTTTCTTTTGATGTCCACTGCGCCCAGGGAATAGAACCCAACCATGAAGCGATAAAAAGGCAATTGAACAATAGCCTTATGCTTGTTACAGCCTTGAACACCAAAATTGGCTACTATAAAGCTGCCGAAATTGCCAATACTGCCCATAAAAACGGTACTACCCTTAAAGAAGAGGCCATAAACCTAGGCTATGTATCGGCAGAGGATTTTGATAAATGGGTCCGTCCGGAAGAGATGGTATAAAATTCGACCTGAAAATTCCGCTGAAAATATGAGCATGCTAATCCAGTTGGTAGCGTGCTCATTTTATTTGGATTTGAAGCAAAAATAGCATCCTATGCCTTTGGGATAACTGCATAGACCGATATCGTCGGGACAGTATTTATAACTCCGGAGCATTAGTTTGTGGAAGAAAGAAACTGGGACTGTCGCAGCATTGTTATTTAAAAATGTTAAACTATATTCCAAATCCTGTCCCCATCAAATGTTTGATGTAACTTTATTAACAACTTAAATGCAAAATATTATGAATATTCTTTATTTACATGGGTTGGATGGAGATTTGGCCCCCGAAAAGAGAGCCATTCTTCAAAAATATGGGAAAGTATTTTCCCCAGCAATTGACTACAGAAATGAGTATAATAGCATCGAACTTTTGGTAGATCAATATAAGAACGAAAAAATCCAGGCCGTAATTGGCAGTAGTCTGGGAGGGTTTGTGGGCTATTATATTTCGGATGCGTACAAAGTGCCGTCCCTGCTCTTTAATCCCGCCCTTGCTTCCCGCTCAGTGAGCCTGCGGATTCCTACCTATCCGAACCCATACCTCGGTTATAAAATGATTGTTCTTGGTACTCAGGATGATGTGGTAGATCCGAGGGGAACATTGAATTTTCTCTCCAAAAATCTTCACCCATATACCGATTACGATATTCGGGTGAGGCAGAACCTGAAACATCAAATCAACATTGACGTTTTTAAGGAAGAAGTACAAGCATTTTTTAAAGGACTATAATCCTTGGGGAACTTGTTTCCCTTTTGAAGACATGGTTTTTTCCTTTTTTTTTCAATTTTTGTCCTCTCCATTTAATTTGCGGATCCGGCCAGGAAACCGGGGAAGGCCAAGTGTTAGGCGGTTTGTGTTTATAAAGTAAACGCCCGTCAACAAAATTGCTGCGGCAATAAGGGATTGGACGGTAATTATTTCGTCCAAAAAATACCAGCCCAGAAAGAGGGCAATAATAGGATTCACGTAGGTAGAAGTAGCAACCTTATCTGGGGAAACAGATTTTAAGAGATAGTTGAAAGAGGTAAAGGCCACAATGCTTCCGAAGGTTATCAACAAAGCCATGCTCCACTGTACCGATTTTCCCCATTCGGCTGGGGCGATCCATTTTTCGCCAAAAGCCAAACTCATAACCGCAAGGGTGATGCCAGCGGTAATCATTTGATATCCGGTGTTGACAAAGAAATTTTTTGGAAGATCGGCTTTTGCTACAAACAGGCTGCCGTAGGCCCAACTGAGCATACAGCAGAAGATCATTATCATCCCTATTATGGAACCTTCCTGTGTCGCCATTTGTTTTTGGCTGACCAACAGCAGAATGCCCAAAATTCCCAGGGACACCCCAACAATGGACATGAACTTTACACGTTTCCCCTGAAGCATGCGCATCAGCAACAATATCACCAAAGGCTGAGCGGAAATTTCCAAGGCCGCAAAACCGCTGTCCACATATTTTAAGGCCCAGACAATTACACCATTGCCAAAGGAAAGGAACAGAACCCCAACAATAAATGTGTTTACAAATTGTTTCCAGGAAATTGCCAAACTCTTTCCCATTATTTTGGAAATTAAAAAAATCAGCAACCCGGCACAGGTAAACCTTATGGACGCTATAAAGAATGGCTCCAATTCCCCTACCGCCATTTTGTTGAGCATATAGGTGGAGCCCCAAATAACATAGATGGAGAAAAATGCCAAAACTATCAACAATGGATTTTTTTGTTCGGTTTTCAAGATGTTGTCGTAGATTAAATTTGCTTAATCGAAACCAAGTTAAAAATTATATACTTGAAATTTTATTTTGAATGGCCAGATTGAAAGTGAAACTCATTTTTTTCTCCGGTTGAAATTTTTGTCCCCCCGGGTCTTGGGCTTTTTATATTTCTGCTTGAGGATCCTTTTATATGAACCTCCCTGGTTTTCCTTTTGGTTTTTTGGTTTTTTTTCGTGAAAGGCAGGTCCGACAATTTCCTCCTTGGTGGGATTGTTGATTTCAACAACTTCCGGCTGCTCTTCGGGAGAAAGCTTTTTTGAAATAACTACTTCAGCAGGAATTTCCAGATTATCAATAGATAGGCCCATCAAATTTTCAATAGCTTCCTTTGCCGGTTCTTCCGTTGGGGTATATAACAGTATTGAAGTGCCGTGCTGCTCTGCTCTTCCGGTCCTCCCAATACGGTGCAAATAATTTTCCGGGAAGGAAGGAGTGTCAAAACTTATTACATGCGATATGGAATCAAGATCAATACCTCTAGCCATAATATCGGTACTGACAAGAATACGCGTGCGCACGGCATTAAAATCCTCTATGGATCTGATCCTGTAATTTTGGGTTTTATTGGAATGGATGACCCCTACTTCAGATCCAAAAAAATCATCCAAGATTCCAAAAATCAAATCTGCGCTCTTTTTGTTGGGCACAAAAATGAGGACCTTCTTATAAGTACCCTGATCCTGCAACAAATGTTGCACAAGATTGATCTTGGAATAGAAATTCGGGACCGCATAAGAGATTTGGGATATGTTGTCCAAAGGCGTCCCGCTTACGGCCACAGAAACCGTTTTGGGCGCTATAAAAAAATCGTGGATAAACGTATGGACCTCATCGGTCATGGTTGCCGAAAACATAATATTCTGCCGTTTTTTGGGCAACAGTTCCAAAATATTGGTCAATTGGAACCTGAACCCAAGATCCAGCATCACATCTACCTCATCGATTACCACTTTCTTGATCCCCTTAAGCTGGATGGCCCTGCTGATGACAAGATCGTATAATCTTCCCGGCGTTGCCACAAGAATATCCACACCTTGGGCTACAGCTTGTTTCTGGCGATTGATATTTGCTCCTCCAAATATTCCCTCAACCCGAACGGAGGAATATTTTCCGAATTTTTCGATATCCTCAACACCCTGAAGAACCAACTCCCGGGTGGGAACAAGTACCAGGATCCGAGGATGGATCTCCCTAGAGAATTTCAGTTCCTGTAGGATGGGCAACATATATCCCAAGGTTTTCCCTGTTCCCGTTTGGGCTATTCCGAGCATGTCTGCCCCCGAAAGTATAACCGGAAAGGCGCGTGCTTGGATTGGAGTTGGTTTTGCAAAACCAAGATCGGCAATGGCGTTCTTTATCTGTTGATTGATTGCCAATTCATTAAATGACTCCATGGTATTTGGGTTTTAGTTGTTAGCATTAGGCATTCCATCCCTTTTTGGATTTATAAAAATTCCGGAAATTTACTATTCGGATGGCGGATATCCATTTATTTCCTCAAAAATCTCATCAAAGTTATCCCTTAGGTGGGCCCGTAACTTTAACCTGTAATCTTCCTTCAGCCAGGTGATGAAGTTTTTGGTACTTTTACTGATACACTTGGCATATTTATCGATCCGGTAATCAATATCCTCTCCCAACAGCTTTGCCAAGGCCAGGGCATCATAAACATCCTCGCTGTTTTCAACACATATATATGCATGTTGGGCAATGGAGCGTTCCAGGACCACCTTGGAAGACCCTCCCTTATAAGTTGCCTCTTCATAGGTGGCCTTAACATCAAAATACACCTCTTTGCTCCTTGCGAATTCATCTCGCAGTTCTTCGGGCATTTCGTATTTGAAATTGCTTTCCAGTTCCTCGTCGCTATAAAGACTATCGATATAATAATTGGGATTGTTGAAAATAGCCTGCCAATCCAATGGAGCTTCCCATGGGCCAAACCGCTGATGATTGTTCCCCAGATCTATAACATTGAATTTCGATTTGTTGTTCAGGATACGGGATCCCCTCCCAATCATCTGAAAATAAAGGGTAAGCGAACGGGTAGCCCTATTGAGTATAATCGTATCAATGGTGGGTTCGTCAAACCCTGTGGTCAAAATACTTACGGAGGTTAAAATGGCATCTGGAGTTTCCTGGAACCATTTTAATATTTTTCTGCGCTGTTTTTTTGTTGCGGTATTGTCCAGGTGCATAATTGGTAATCCCTCGGCTTTTAGGTGATAGTAAACCTGAATGGATGTATTGATCCCATTGTTGAAGATCAAGGTTTTTTTACCCTTTGAATGGGCGAGATAAGCCTGCAAAAGTTGATCCAGCATGCCGACCGCCGAATACAGATCGTCGGAGGATTTGACCGTATAATCACCATTCGGACCTATCTCCAGCGAAGTAAGTCCCATATTGTATTGGAAAACCTCAACCTCTGCCAGGAATTCATTATCAATGAGGGATTGGATACTTTCTCCCACTATAAGTTCATCATAGTTGTCCTTCATGGGGAGATTTCTGTTAGAGCTCAAGGGAGTAGCCGTAACGCCCAGAATAAACGAGTTTTCAAAAAACTTGAACAACTTGGTAAAGGAGTTGTAATGGGCTTCATCGATAATCACCAAACCTACCCCCGAGATATCCAACTTGTTATCGTTGAGCCGGTTGTTCAGCGTTTCCACCATAGCAACGAAACAGCTGTAATTATCCTGATCTGACAGATCTGCCGTGCTGTTTACCACCTTGTTTACTACCCCAAAACCTGTAAGCATTTCGGAAGTCTGCTTGCACAACTCCAGGCGATGGGTCATTACAAGTACTTTTTTCTTGTGATTTTTCAGGTATTGTCTTACTATTTCGGAGAAAATAACTGTTTTGCCCCCACCTGTGGGCAGTTGGTAGAGCAAGTGGTAGTCTTCGGGTGCTGTTTCAAACTTTTCAAAAATCCGGTCAATCGCTCCTTTTTGGTAACTATATAATTCCTTGTCTGTCTTTTTATCCTGAATTGCCTGTGTCGTATCTATCATGCCTCCTCCTATTTTTTGGGGTTGCAAAAATACACACTTTTAAAGGTATAAAACGAAGGAATCTGGATAATTATGGGAAAGAGCCAAAGGTCCCGTTATTTAAAGGTCTTTAGATATAAGTTTTCCACTTTTTTGCGGGCCCAAGGCGTTTTTCTCAGAAAAACCAGACTGGATTTTATGGAAGGATTATCGTTAAAGCACTTAATTCTGATCCTCTGCCCTAACCCCTCCCAACCATAAAAATCTACCAGGGATTCAAGTATATCCGCAAGTTTGATTCCGTGCAGAGGATTGTTTGGCTGTTTATTTGTCATGGGCTCTTTTCAATCAGTTAAATTACGATGTTTTATCCAAATGTAAAAATTAGCCTTTCCGGCCTCTTGGCATTTTATGATTTTCTTTTTTCTTTCTTGACTTTGTACAATTTAGAAATACCTCCCAAGTGCTCCCCTGGATTTTTCTGAATGCCTATCTTTGGAAATCAAGGCAATAGCAAATTTTCAAATCATGGAAAAGAAGTTTTTCAAATTGCTGGCAAAGGTCAACAAGAAAATTCTTCCGAGCTTTACAAAAAGAAAAGTGGATTTGGCAAGAGCTTCCAAACTACAGCTGGCAATCTTCGCATATAAATTATGGGTGGTTAAAAATGCCCTGGATTAATATTGGAGCAACGAACACACTTTCTGATGTTGTATTTTTTGAATTCCCTTTAAGGATTTCAGTTCAATCAGAAAGTTGCATTGCACTATTTCACCTCCCAGCCTCTCGATCAGATTGCACGCTGCCCTGGCGGTTCCCCCTGTGGCCAGAACATCGTCGTGCACCAGCACTCGATCTCCTTTACATATGGCGTCTTCATGAATTTCCAGGGAGTCCATTCCGTATTCTAGACTGTAAGGTTCGGTCAAGGTGCGGTACGGCAATTTTCCGGACTTGCGGATAGGCACAAAACCAACATTCAACGCCTGTGCCAATAAAATTCCGAAGAAAAAACCGCGCGACTCAATGGCCACCACCTTGTCGATTTTTTCACCTTCCAACATGCCTATGAGCTCTTGCAAACACATTTCCATGGCTTTACTGTTGCCTAGGAGGGGAGTTATATCCTTGAACTGGATTCCGTTTTTGGGGAAATCTGCAACATTTCTGATGTATCGTTCCAATTGTACCATAAACAAAAAAAGGTATCAAATTATCGCAGACAAGAATACAAAAATTAAGTGTTGCTTGTAAAGCTTATGACTAAATTAATGCTTTTGGGTTTATTCGTAACTCTGCGTTTAATCATTACCGCATTCAAAAATGTATCCAGAAAATTGTTTCATCAAGGATCTATAAGTCTAAAGGCGTAAAATCAGATTTCCCGAGTAATTGAAAGTGATATCCGAAACCGTTCGAACGGTTTTGGACTTTTCTAAAAAGTGCGCAAGGAGTTCAAATAAAAAACCAGTACTTACAAAAACGTTGTAAAGTACTGGTTTTGCTGGTGACCTTGCCAGGATTCAAACCTGGAACCTCCTGAGCCGTAATCAGGTGCGCTATTCAGTTGCGCCACAAGGCCATTCGTGGATATTTTGAAACTTCCCAGTTTACAAAACGAGCTTTAAAATAACTTTGCTCGCCATTTCCCATTAATGGGGTGCAAATATAGGAAATCAGTGTCATTAACCACAAGCAAAGGGGGAAAAAATCATCCTAAATAATTTCCGCACTCAATCCCGCGTCCAAAAGCATCAGACATCTGGGTTCCAATTCCTCGATATCCCCTGTTTTAACCGTACATTTTCCTTTGTAATGAACAATTATCGAACACTGTTCCGCTTGCTCGGGCGTGTGCTCGCAAGCGTAAATGAGGGTATTTATTACATGGTCAAAAGTGTTTACGTCATCATTGTAAAGTACGATTTCATTTTGATATCCATGCTCTTCAGCAACGGATATATCTTCCTGTATTTTTTCCTTTAAACCCATAATCAACTATAAATTTCTTAAAAACCAATGAGAAATCCCAGAATTTTTAAGTTTTTAATAGTTCCTAGGATTTGAATTTTGCTGCTACCCATTTGTTCTCTTCCTTGTTTCCAACGAATTGGAGCCCCAATTTATTGCAGCATTCAGTAATAACAGGCAAATCGTCCATATAAAAACCGCTCACGAAAAGAGAGCCACCTTTGTTCAAGGAGTTGGCATAACTTTCCATGTCGTCCAACAATATGTTTCTGTTGATGTTTGCGATTATCACATCGTATTTTTTATCGGAGAGCAGGGCTGCATTTCCCAAATGGACGGAAATATTTTGACACTTGTTGCGCTCAATATTTTCCATTGAATTTTCAAAACACCATTCATCTATATCAATGGCATCCACGTGGGAGGCGCCACGCATTTCAGCCAGGATAGCTAGAACGGCGGTGCCACAGCCCATGTCGAGAACGGATTTTTCCTCAAAATCATTTTCCAAAATATACTGCAGCATCATAAAGGTGGTTTCGTGATGGCCAGTGCCAAAGGACATTTTGGGCTCGATCACGATCTCATATTCCAAATTTGTCCGGGGATGAAATGGTGCCCTCACCATACAGCGGCCATCAACCTCAATGGGATCAAAATTCTTTTCCCATTCCAGATTCCAGTTCACCTGTTCTATTTCCGAAAAAGTAAAGGAGATATCAAATTCGCCAGACCCCAGTATGGTTACGGTTTCCAAAATATCCTCGTGCCAATCTTTTTTTTGGATGTATGCGGTAATTCCCTTCTCGGTTTCAACGAAACTCTCAAATCCGGCAAAACCCAGTTCGGCCATCAATATCTCGGCAGCGGGTTGAAGAGGTTCCACTTCGAAAATGTATTCTAAGTAATTCATTCGTGGTTCTTTAAATTATTGCTCCCTGTCGGTATCCTGGGCGTTATCGAAAGAATTGATGATTTTCAAAAAACTTTCAACTTCCAAGGATGCGCCGCCAATAAGGCCTCCATCAACGTCCTTTTGTCCAAAAATATCCTTCGCATTGTCCGGTTTTACACTTCCACCGTATAAAATAGGAACCATATTGGCCACCTCGTGCGAATAATTCTTCGCAATGGTATTTCGAATCAAACCATGCATTTCCTGGACCTGCTCCGGACTGGCGGTCTCGCCGGTTCCTATGGCCCAAATGGGTTCGTAAGCTAAGATGATATTCTTCCACGCATCATCAGACAGATGAAACAATCCCTCCGAAAGTTGATGGTCCACATATTCAAAAAATGTCCCGTTCTTTCTATTTTCAAGGTCCTCTCCAAAACAGAAAATAACCGTCATTTCATTTTCTAGGGCCGTATTCACTTTTTCAGCTAGGGTGGCATTGCTTTCCTTGAAATTCTCCCTGCGTTCACTATGCCCTAAAATTACGGTCTTTACACCCACGCTCAGAAGCATCTTAGCTGATACTTCACCAGTAAACGCCCCAGAATCGCTTTGGTGCATGTTTTGGGCCACGACCTTTATCGGATGATCGCGTAAGGATTTAAACGCATGGTTGAGATTTGTGAAAGAGGGCGCAATCATGATCTCTACATTCTCGGGCAGCATCTCTTTCTTTAATTCCGATAAAAACATTTCGGTCTGCGCCAGATCGTAATTCATTTTCCAGTTTCCAGCTACTATTTTTCTTCTCATGGGTGGAGGTTTTAAGGTCTTTTATCTTTCAATGTAAGTTGGGTTAGGTCCGATTTTGCCAGGTTAAATTCACTGTCGGCTTATCTTCGGATCCAGCCAGCCATAAACAATATCGACAAAAATATTAATTAAAATGAACAAAGTGGCAATTACGATCACCGCGCCCATTATTACTGGAAGATCCAAGGTATTTAGGGCGTTTACAATTTCCTTGCCCAAGCCGTTCCATCCAAAAATATATTCAACAAACACCGCTCCCGCCAGCATGGATGCAAACCATCCCGAAATGGCCGTTATCACCGGATTCAGTGAATTCTTTAAAGCATGTCTTTTTATAACCTGAAAAAATGAAAGCCCTTTTGCCCTGGCCGTTCGAATATAATCCTGGTCCAAAACTTCGAGGAGCGAATTTCGCATAAGCTGACTTACCACTGCCAAGGGCCTAATCCCCAAAACTATGGCGGGAAGGATAAGATTTTTCCATTGAATATACTTTCCGTTTCCAAAATCGTCCACTTCATATAAACTGCCGGTCATATTTAAGTGGGTATATTCATGGAGCAGAAAACCGAAGATCCAGGCAAAAATAATGGCACTGAAGAACGAGGGAATACTCATCCCCAACGTACTGAGGAATTGAATGGACTTATCAATAATACCATCCTTAAATAGCACTGATACAATGCCGAGAAAAACACCGGAGATCATGGCTATTACGATAGCGGAGACCGCAAGGACAAAGGTATTGGGAAGGGTTTCGGCTATTACTTCGCTCACTGCCTTTCCATTTTTTTGGAAGGACTCCCGAAGGTAGGGAACCTTGATAGCTATCCGGGTATTTCCAATTGAAAACAGGGGGAAGGCATTGTATTTGCCTTCTTGCAGAAAGGTGTAATCTTCTGGATCACTACTGTGAAAAGAAATGGGTGAAAGATCGTTTAAATATCGGATGTACTGGACGGAGATGGGCTGGTCAAATCCATATTTCTTTTTTACTACGGCAAGTTGTTCTGCCGTTTCGTTTTGCCCCAGCATCATTCGGGCCGGATCACCGGGAAGAATGGCGAAAAGTATAAAAATGACGGTTACCACCCCAAACATTGTAAGCAAGGCATATCCCAGTTTTTGGAGCACGTAACCGACCACCTTAATTCTGGTTTATTTGATCCATCGTTACAGGTCCATATTTATAGTCATCGCCAAAGAGTTGTTGGGCATATTCTTCAATGGTAGTATCAAAGCCTGCCTTTTTTCTCCTCTCATTTACCTCCCCAGGATTTTCTATGGGCCAGATAAACTCCTTGTCCCCCTGCACTCTGCCTTGGGTACCATAAATCTGTAGCCTGTTTTGATGCATCAAATGTCTGTCCTCCATCATGGCCACCAAGGTCATTGGGATTTCACCCTTTTCCCCGGCCGCTTTAATAATGGGAAGATATTTTTCTATTTTATTGGAATGTTGCAGAACGTACCAAGCTACGGTATTTGTAGGCTCCCCCACCAATGATTTGCCCGGGTAACCTATGGTATCGAATATTTTTTCCACATACTCCATATTGAGGCTATCCAAAACGGTCTGCATCTTCCACAGATCGCCACTGTATTCAGCTTCTGAAAGTCCCATTTCCTTGCCCAGTTTCGCTCTGCCTTCCAGGGTTTCTTCCTGCATCAGTTTTCTATATCTTTGGTCCAGAACACCTATACTGTCCAAATGTCTTTTCATCCTAAGGTCCAATTGTGGCTTTGCATTTTCCACCAGTGGAAGATTTAGCTTTTCGGCATTTTTCCAATGCAGTTTTTGTTTTATGGTCCCTCTGTCCAGTTCCAAAATTCCGGGATTGCTTCTCACAATTGTCTTGAGCGTGGTTTCATCACAGAAATAGAACTTGAAGTTCAGCTTATATTCCTCTGCCAATTCTTGGGTGGCCTCCAAGGAAGAAGCCGAAAGCCCGATAACATTATATCCATTCTTCAAGGCCTGATCCGTAACTACCTTAATGGGAATGAATCCGTCTTTCTCGGTATTGCCAAGGCTATAGGCAATGATGACGATAAGATTTTCCTCCTCCAGAAATTGTGAGGTGTAGTCCTCTCCATCCCGCTCCATCGTAAAATCATGGATGGGCGGAGTATATCCCTCCTGGATCATTTTAGTATTCACCTCCAAAAATTCGCCATCCACCTGTGGATAATCGCCATTGGTGGTAATTACTTGTTCATCGCCTTTTACCAAGAATTTCCAGCTGTATTCAAATATGGGTTGGGGGGCATTTTCGGGCACAGACATTCCTTCTTGGATGTTGACTCCAATTTTATAGGCCCGAAAATCGATAATGGGCAGATTGTGCAGGACATACCAAGCCATTCCAAGGCATAGGACCAAAGAACCAAAAAGTATCCAACCCCGACCTGTCCTCGTAAAGAATGGCCGTATATATTCTCTGCCAAAGAATAAAATCAAGATCAGGACCAGGAGCACGACGTCCTTGGTAAATGATTCCCATGGGGTAAGTGGCAGGGCATCGCCAAAACAACCACAGTCCGTCACCTTGTTGGAATAGGCCGAATAAAAGGTAAGGAAGGTGAAAAACACTATCATCAGCAGCAGGGACCATAAAGTCAGTTTCCTACAGTATCCCAACAAAAGTGAAATCCCCAGCAAGACCTCTACTATAACCAAAACAATGGCGATCAAAAGGGCATAAGGAACCAAAAACCCCAGATCGAGTACCTCCGGGGCGAAATAATCATTCAATTTAAAGGAAAACCCAACTGGATCATTAAGTTTTATCAAGCCACTGATAATAAAAAGGACACCAACAATTATCCTGGCCAGGCCGACTATGTATTTCATAAATTTAAATTCTTAAATTACTACAGATTCAAATACTTTTCCCTTATTCTTTGTCTCCGCTCTTTCCTTTTGGATTATCCGCTTTTTCCCTTTCTTCCAGGTGTATCAATGCAAAGACAGCATAATTGACCATATCTTGATAGTTGGCATCAACACCTTCGGAGACCTGGGTTTTGCCGTTATTATTCTCGATTTGCTTTACCCTTAACAATTTTTGAAGGATCAAATCGGTCAAGGAACTTACCCTCATATCCTGCCAAGCTTCGCCATAATCATGGTTTTTGTCCATCATCAGTTGTTTTGTCGTGGCCACTTGTTCGTCATAATACTGTGTGGCCTCCTCCACGGAAAGATCGGGCTGTTGCACCACCCCTTTTTTTAACTGGATAAGCGCCATCAAAGAATAATTGACAATTCCCATAAACTCACTGGTCTCATCTTCCTGGATACGTCGTTCCTGTTTTTCTTGCAGTCCTCTGATGCGTTGGGCCTTGATGAAAATTTGATCGGTAAGGGATGGAAGTCGAAGAATACGCCAGGCACTTCCATAGTCATGCATTTTGTTGATAAACAGCTCCCTGCATTTTTCAATCTGATCGTTGAATTGATTTGAGGTGTCTTTCATTTTCCAGATGTAAGATTTTGTGTAAATTTCGCTTAAATAAATCAATCTAAAAAATTGGGAACTCTTAATTGCCACGGCAAGCTTATCGATCTTGAAGTGCCCAAGATAATGGGCATTATCAACGTAACGACGGATTCATTTTATGATGGCGGAAAAAGTTTTTCTGAAAAGGATATCTTGGCCCAGGCCGACAAAATGCTGGGGGAAGGTGCTAGCTTTCTCGATATTGGGGGCTATAGCACGCGTCCAAATGCCGCTGAAATATCGGAGGAAGAAGAAACCAGGAGAATTGTCAACGCCGTTGATCTGGTGTTGAAAAAATTTCCTGAGGCATTAATTTCCGTCGATACCTTTCGAAGTGAGGTTGCCAGGAAAGCGGTAGCTTCTGGTGCGGCAATGGTGAATGATATTTCCGGCGGTACTTTGGATCAAAAAATGCTCAGCTGCGTTGCAGAAATGAAGGTGCCCTATATACTGATGCATACCCGCGGCAATCCAAAAACCATGGTCAGGCTGACTGATTATTCTGACGTGACTATAGAGGTATTAAAGGATTTATCACAAAAATTGGCCCTTGCCCGCAAAGCCGGGATCAATGATATTATAGTGGATCCCGGGTTTGGATTTGCCAAAAATCGGATCCAGAATTTTGAGCTTTTGAACAACCTTGAACTTTTTAAAAATTTGTCCGTTCCCATCCTCGTGGGCATATCCCGTAAATCGATGGTATATTCCACCCTGGAAATCAATGCGAGCCAAGCGCTTAACGGGACTACGATCCTAAACACGATCGCCTTGATTAAGGGTGCCAGTATTCTCCGGGTGCACGATGTAAAGGAGGCGATGGAATGCATAACTTTGACAGAACATCTAAAAGTATAACCACAACCCAATAAAATTTTTAAATACCTTTACAAAAACGATCGACCTTGGATTTTCTTGATATAAGGATTATAGATATCGTGGACATTGTACTGGTGGCCGCGCTCCTGTATTATATTTACAATTTGGTAAAGGACACTGTAGCCATCAATATATTGGTGGGCATTATTATTGTTTATGCCATTTATGTCTTTACCGAACTTCTGGAAATGGAACTTCTGAGCAAGATTTTGGGAGGTTTCCTGGGAGTGGGGATGTTTGCCCTGGTAGTGGTTTTTCAGCCAGAAATCAGAAAATTCCTTTTAATGTTGGGCTCCACAAATTTCAATGCCCGTAGAAGATTTCTTAAAAGATTCAAGTTTTTTGACAGTGACAGGGGCCC
Source organism: uncultured Aequorivita sp. (assembly GCA_964463595.1). Lineage (GTDB taxonomy): Bacteria > Bacteroidota > Bacteroidia > Flavobacteriales > Flavobacteriaceae > Aequorivita. The sequence goes on from CAYXDM010000017.1 coordinate 16,740, forward strand.
CAAAATAAATCTTGAGGGTATAGTGGCTGCCTGTAAAAAAATGTCATCGACAAATACCGGCGCCTTGATCGTTATTCAGCGCAATAACAGGCTCGATTTTGTAAAAAATACTGGGGACCAAATGGATCTTGAAGTCAATCAACCTATTATCGAAAGCATTTTTTTCAAGAACAGTCCCCTGCACGATGGCGCAATAATAATTGAGGATAATCGTATTACCGCAACACGGGTTATCCTTCCCGTCTCCAACGACAGAAATATCCCCTTACGGTTTGGGCTCCGCCACCGTGCCGCCGTGGGCATTACAGAGAAATCTGACGCTGTTTCCTTGGTAGTTTCCGAAGAAAATGGCCAGATATCCTATCTAAGGGATGGGGATTTTGTGCTTTTTGAAAATACCGATGAACTACTCGATATAATGAAGAAGGATTTGAATTAAATCCGCTTTTCCCAATTTCGGATCAAACAGTTTTCTCCTTCTGGAATTGGACCTCATAGAGATTTTTGTAATAACCGTTATCTATTTTCAACAAATCCTTGTGCCTGCCTTCCTCCACAATTTTTCCGGCATCCATAACTATTATTTTATCCGCTTTTTTTATGGTTGCCAACCGATGGGCAATAACGATGGAAGTTCGGCCTTTTGTAATTTTTGAAGTGGCCGTCTGTATCATTTCCTCGGAATAGGTATCTACTGAGGAAGTGGCCTCATCAAGAATCAAAATGCTCGGGTTACTGACGTAGGCCCTTAGGAACGATATAAGTTGCCGCTGCCCTGAAGATAGCATACTGCCACGCTCCTTAACATTATAATGGTACCCGTCCGGAAGGGACTCAATGAATCTATCCACCCCGATTTCCTTGGCGGTAGCCCTTACTTCTTCTTCAGAAATATCAGGATTGTTAAGGGTAATGTTGTTTAAAATTGAATCCGCAAAAAGAAATACATCTTGAAGTACAACTGCAATTTGGTTTCTTATGGAGGCCAGTTTATAGTCCTTCAGGGATATATCATCTATCAGGATTTCCCCTCTGTCAATTTCATAAAATCGGTTCAAGAGATTGATTATGGTAGTTTTCCCAGCACCCGTGGCCCCGACAATTGCCACCGTCTCTCCAGGATTAGCTATAAAGGAAATTCCCTTTATTACTTCCTCACCCGGATTATAACCGAAGTGCACGTTTCTAAACTCAATTTTCCCATTGGTGCTCGAATAATCTATGGTGCCGGTATCCGAAATATGCGATTTGGTATCCAAAATTCCGAAAACTCGATTTGCTGCCACCATTCCCATTTGGAGGGTATTGAATTTATCGGCTATCTGTCTAAGAGGCCTAAACAGCATTTCAGCGTATTGTATGAAAGCGGTAATAATACCCAAGGTAACGAATCCGCCTCCAATAACATTTAAACCCCCGTACCAAACCACCAACCCGGTGGCTATGGCACCCGTCATTTCAGCGATAGGGAAAAAAATGGAGTTGTACCACACTGTTTTTATCCATGCTTTTCTATGTGATTTGTTTATTTCGGTAAACCGTTCATACTCCGTTTTCTCCCTAGTAAATAACTGGACAATTTTCATGCCCGAGATCCGCTCCTGAACAAAGGAATTTAAATTGGCTACTTGATTTCTCACGTCTTCAAAAGCCACTTTCATCGCCTTTTGGAAAACACGGGTGGCGTAAAGTATAAAAGGCAGGACGATAAAAACGATCAAGGAAAGCCGCCAACTCTGGGTTAGCATGAATCCGGCGATCACCACCATTTTCAGCAAATCACTAATTATCATAAACAGCCCTTCGCTAAAAATACTCGAAATGGTTTCCACGTCGTTCACTGCGCGGGTTGTCAATCTTCCGACCGCGCTTTTATCAAAATACTTCATCCGAAAACTGACCATAAGCTGGAAGAGTTTTTGCCTGAGATCCCGGATAACACTTTGGCCCAGCCAATTGGCAAAGAAAATGAAGGCGAACTGAAAAATGACCTCGAGCATCAGTACGATGATCATCAGGATAACATATTTCATAAAACCCTGCCCATCCTGTGGCACAATGGAATCGTCTATGGCCAACCGCAATAGATAGGGCCGCAACACCGCGAGGCCGGACATAATTATGGCGGCCAAGGCAACAAAATAAAACGCCCAACGATACGGCTTGGTAAAGGCCATTAACCGTTTAAAGAGTTTAATATCGAAGGCGTTTCCTGTACTTTTTGACACTGTTTCCTTTTCTAGATTTATTTATTAAGAAATATGGCACTAGGGTATTCAACTCTCTTAAGATATAGTCCCTGGGCGGGTGCTGACGGACCTGCCTCCCTCCTATCCTTGCTTCCCAGAATATTTTGAAAATCCTCCAAATTTGTTCTTCCAAAACCGATATCCAAAAGGGTCCCGACTATGGCACGGACCATATTGCGCAAAAAACGATTGGCTATAATCGTGAAAACAAGCGAATTATCCCGTTCTTCCCAAATAGCGGTCTCTATATTGCAATCGTACGTTTTTACATCGGTACGCGATCGTGAAAAACATTGAAAGTCCTTATGGTGCAATAGCATCTCTGCGGCAAGGTTCATCAATTCCAAATTCGGCTTTCGGTGCAATTGATAGGCCAAGTCGGAATTGAACGGATTCTTCCAAAGGGATACGTGGTATTCATATTCTCGCTTGATGGCATCAAACCGCGCATGGGCATCATCGGCAACTTCCAAAATATCCCGTATGGAAATATCCTGTGGCAACAATGAATTCAATCTAAAAACCAGGCCGTTTTTATTTTCTATGGGATCGTGATCAAAGTGGGCATAGAGTTGCAAGGCATGAACACCCGTATCGGTTCTTCCTGCCGCCGTAATTTTTATTTCCGTTCGCAAAAGGGTTGAAACCGCTTCCTCAACCACCTGTTGCACGGTAATTTGGTTGGGCTGCCGCTGCCAACCAAAATAATTTTTCCCATTATAGGCTATCTCGATAAAATACCGCAATTGATCTTTTTTTCGGAATTGACAAAATTACGATTTACCCATCATCAATTGGTATAAATGCCGAAAATCTTGATAACTTCGCCATTCATTTTGCACCATTAGATGAAAAAAATTCTCCTTCTCAGCGACACCCACGGTTATATTGACGATAAAATCCTCGAATATGTGGAGCGGGCAGATGAGGTTTGGCATGCGGGAGATATAGGCGATCTTTCCGTAACCGACGCCATTCAGTCATTGCGCCCGTTGCGGGCAGTTTATGGGAATATAGACAACAACGAGATTAGAAATGAATTTCCCCTGCACAATCGTTTCCTTTGCGAGAAAGTGGACGTATGGATTACCCACATTGGCGGTTATCCCGGAAGATATAACACCTCTATCCGTCAGGAAATTTATGCCGATCCACCAAAAATTTTCATCAGCGGCCATTCGCATATCCTAAAGGTTATGCCCGATAAAAAAATCGGACTTTTGCACATGAACCCTGGGGCTATTGGCAAACAGGGGTTCCACACGGTGCGAACCATGCTGCAATTCGAGATAAATCTCGATATTGTCCAAAATCTGGAAATCGTGGAATTTGCCCGTCGCTAAATTTTTCGTCCAACCAATTGCTATCATTGAGAGGAAATTTAATTATGGTGGCCCAATCAGTTGTAAGGCACTTGCGGGGGGTCGGTATTTTGCTGTATTTCTTAACTCCAATAAAACCAAATAAATAAAGAGCAAGGAGTTTACGAAGAATCCAATTGCATAGAGGACAAAAATCAAAAAACCCCCAAAGATGGCATTCTAAGGGGGTTTTGCACTAATATACCAAGATTGGTTTAACGTAAACGATCTGCAGATTTTACGAGATCCTCATCCCTTTTTATGGCCTTGTTGGCCAGCACTAAAAACACGATAGAAATGATAGGAATAAAAATCCCAATACCCTTCTCTGAGACCAAGGTCTCTCCGGATAAAGTAAGCGATCTGTAAACGAAAACTCCCAGTAATACAAAGTTTGCCAGTATATTCAAGCGGTTGAGCACGAATTGTGCCTGCCGTTTTTTAAAACTGAATATCGAGATAAGTGAAAAAATGATGGATATAAAAATAAGTCCAGAAACCAAGGGCTCGTTTCTTTCGATAATTACGGTCCCCTCTTCTGCAACGATCATTGGAAACCACAAAAACAATGCCCCCATAATTAAAAGGGAGATAAGTAAATAAAGGGTCTGGATACGCTGGATCATCCGTCAAAATTCAATTGCAGGGCAAAAATACTGTTTCTTTTTAAAAAAAATAACTCTACAATTTAATTTATTATTGTATTATTGCAGTATCTATTCGTAACCTATTCAATTGAGGTTACTTAGTCTTCAGAAAACTTTTCACGTACTTACCTTCTCAAAGGAACCTAATAGTATAAACCTTAACTATAGTATTTTTTCAATGTTTGAAATTTCAGAATTAAAAAACAAAAAGCTTCCTGAACTTCAGGAAATTGCTAAAGACCTTAATGTGCCTAGATATCGCACCCAAAAAAAACTTGATCTGGTATATCAAATTCTCGACTACCAAGCAGCCAATCCCAAAGCGGTCAAAGCCATTTTAACTTCGGATACCCCAGAAACTCCAGTCCAAAAGGAGATAAAGGAAACCACTTCTTCCGAAGAGGATAAAAAACCGGATACCACAGCACCTCCCCAGTCCGATGATAACCGGGGCAAAAAAACCCATACCCCCAATCCCCGGTCGCAAAAGCCATCTGCGCAGAAACAACCCCCAAAACAGCAACCCCAAAAACCTCAGCCCCCAAAACAGCAATCACAAAGACCACAGCATCCCACTAAAAGTGATGCTGACAAAAAACAGGCTGAGGACCAGCGTTCACCGCAGGGAAAGG
>CAYXDM010000018.1:0-21339 GCA_964463595.1 uncultured Aequorivita sp.
GCACACTTCTTCATTTTCCCGAAGTCCCTGAATCCTTTTCATTTTAAAGAATAGATTGCAAATATCGGTTCAATTTCTTAAAAATCATGATATTTGCAGGAAAATCAGCACATAGCGTACCATGGCAAAAATCAACCAATCTCTCGGCGAATTTATCATTGAAAACCAAAATGAATTCAAATATTCCTCGGGGGAACTCTCCCGGCTTATCAATTCTATTCGCTTGGCGGCAAAAGTGGTGAACCACAAAGTGAACAAAGCCGGGTTGATAGATATTCTGGGTGCTGCGGGCGACCAGAACATTCAAGGTGAAGATCAGCAAAAGTTGGATGTTTTTGCAAACGAGATGTTTATCAATACCCTGACCAATCGGGAAATAGTCTGTGGCATTGCTAGTGAGGAGGAGGACGATTTCATCACCATTAAAGGGAGGAACGAAAAAAATGACAATAAGTACGTGGTTCTGATCGATCCCTTGGACGGCTCTTCAAACATAGATGTAAACGTTTCCGTAGGCACCATTTTTTCTGTTTACAGAAGAATTACCCCTCCAGGCTCTCCTGTTACCATTGAAGATTTTCTGCAGCCTGGTATAAACCAAGTGGCTGCCGGATATATTGTTTACGGCACGTCCACGATGATCGTTTACACAACGGGACACGGAGTTAATGGATTTACCTTGAATCCCTCCATTGGCACCTATTATCTTTCCCATCCAAATATGCGCTTCCCAAATAATGGCAATATTTATTCTGTGAATGAGGGCAATTATATGTGCTTTCCTCAAGGAGTAAAGGATTATATCAAGTATTGCCAAATGGAAGAAGGGGATAGACCATACACTTCCCGCTATATCGGTTCGCTGGTTTCCGATTTCCATAGAAATATGATAAAGGGTGGCATATACATTTATCCGAATACTTCCAAAAATCCTGAGGGTAAACTTCGGCTCCTGTATGAATGTAACCCTATGGCAATGATAGCCGAACAAGCCGGCGGGAAGGCCAGTGATGGGTTTAAAAGGATTTTGGAGATCCATCCAACCTCGCTTCACCAACGTGTTCCTTTTTTCTGTGGTTCTACCTCGATGATGGAAAAAGCTGAGGAATTCATGAGAAATTCGAAAAAGCTAAGCTCTTAAGAGGTAATAAGCTTATTTCATAAATATTATGTGAGGAGCTGTCCTGGTATGGGCTCCTTATTGTCGTCCTTTCCATTTACGTCAAATTTTGACAGTAATGCGTTTATGGGATTTCCGCCATTAATTCCTTTTCTTCTTTTTCCCGTATAACTTAACCTATAGGTAATCTTGGTTTAACGTGGAGGTAACATTGCTGTGGTTTCTTTGCATCATAAATTTAACTACAAAAATGAAACTTCTTTCTAAACTTTTTCTCCTCTGTTCTACGGTGGCCTTTGCACAAGATGGGGGTTCCATAGCTGGGAAATTGACAGATTCGGATTATGGTGATGAACCGTTGGCGTTTGCCAATATTTTTATCAAAGGTACCACAAAGGGCGTAACATCAGATTTTGATGGCTTATATAAAATTGAAAACATTCAGCCGGGCACATACACCATGGTTTATAGTTATGTGGGCTATGAAACCGTTGAAATCCCCAACGTTACCGTTGTTCCGAACAAGGTTACGAATATTGATATGAAGTTGAGCACCAGTGCCGCCGCATTAAACGAGGTTGTAATTAGAACAATTGCCCGCAGGGAATCGGAAGTCGTGATGATGCTGGAACGAAGGAATGCAACGGAATTGCGCCAGAGCATTGGCGCTGAAGAGATGTCGAGAAAGGGGCTGAGTGATGCATCTAGCGCAGTTGCCAATACCGTCGGGATTTCCAAACAGGAAGGGCAGCACGTTTTTGTGAGAGGCCTAGGAGATCGGTATAATTCCACCACCGTAAACAACCTCCCCGTCGTGTCCAATGATCCTGAAAAAAAGAACATGGATCTTTCCGTTTTTGGCTCAGACATCATTGAACACCTTAGTGTGGATAAGGTTTACAACGCCTCTGTTTATGGAGATTTTGCCGGTGGAAACATTAACATCAACACTAAGGTACAAAATGGGAGACCGTTCTTTTCAGTAGCGGTAGAAAACGGATATAATACCAATGCCATTTCAAAAAATCCATTTTTTCTTCAGGCCGGCCCCGATAAACTCGGATTTAAATCGTCGTCGGCTCCGACCACCCTCTCCGAATTTTCATTCGCCAATAGCCTTAACTTAAAAACCGTGGACAATCCGTTCGATCTTGGGTTCTCCTTGGCCGGGGGAAACTCCTTTTCCATAGGGAACGATGGAAGGCTGGGGGTGTTTGCGACTGTTTTCCATAAAAACAGCTACGGATTTCTCGATGAAGGTCTTCTCACCGATGCCGATGCTGATGGAAAGTTCAGAAAAAATCAGTTTTCGTTTGAATCCTATACTTATAAAACGAATTCCAGTGGACTTTTGAATTTGGCGTATTCCATAAATCCAGACCACCAAATCTCCTATAATTTATTGGCTATCAACACAAGTAGCCAGACCGTGGACGAATACAGGGGAACCATTATGGATATAGCCGATTTCGACAATGGATTCCTCAGACGGGCGACGTATATCAAAAACACCTTGTTTGTAAACCAACTTCTAGGAAACCATAATCTCGGGGAACGCTTCAAACTCAACTGGGGACTTTCACATAATATCGTACAAGGCGATATGCCCGACCGGGTGCAGAATACCTTCCGCCGAATTAACGACACCGAGTATGTATTCGGGCAGAACCAGATTTCGGATAACCACAGGTATTTCCAAAGCCTGACTGAAACCGAGTTTGCGGGCAGTATTTCATTGAGATACACCTTAGGGTCTGCGAATGCTGAAGAAAGCAAGGGAAGCCTGACATTGGGCTATAGTGGGAAAAGGAAGGAACGCGATTTTAAGGCCACACAGTTCAACTTCCGGATCTTACCGGAAGCCCAGAATATGGTGGTAGATCCGTATAATCTAGATGCCTTTCTAAACCAGGAAAATTTTAGGAACCGATTGTTTGATATTGCCACTTTCAGGGGAAAACAACACGTTCCCAATGCATTGGATCCGCAGGTTTATGGCGGGGAACAATTCATACATGGGGCCTTTGGGAATCTGGAGTACAAGCTTTCCGAAAAAATAACAGTACTATTGGGCCTGCGGACAGAATATGTGGACCAAAAAGTGGATTGGTTGACCCAACTCGACAGTAACGGGGGCAACGATTCTTTTGACGAAATGAATTACCTGCCGAGTTTGACCTTTAGATATGCCATCGATGAAAATCAAAATTTGAGATTTGGCGCCAGCAAGACCTATACCTTGCCACAGTTCAAGGAACGCGCGCTTTTTATTTATGAAGATGTTGCCGAGGTAAAAATCGGAAATCCGGATCTATACCCATCCACCGATTACAATCTGGACCTTAAGTGGGAGTTTTTTCCGAGCGAAGAAGAGATTGTTTCCGCAACTGTTTTTGGAAAATACATAGAAAATCCGATGAACGAGGTGACTATTGCTTCCGCCTCAAACGATATTTCAGTTTTGAACACTGGCGATTTTGGTTATGTGGGAGGGATTGAGGTGGAAGCTAGAAAAGTGATCCTGGACAACAAGCGAAACCACAAATTGACCGCCGGTTTCAATGCGGCCTATATGCTCACCCATCAAGAACTTGATTCAGATAAAGTAAGGAATGAAACCCAGTACAGCGTTGAATTTACGAATGAGGATAATTCCTTTTCCGGGGCATCCGATTTGCTGATAAATGCAGACCTCACCTTCAACCGTTCTTGGAATGAGGACAACAACTTCTCAATAACAGGAACTTTCGGTTATTTTTCAGAGCGTATTTATTCCATTGGAACAAACGGGCGGGGCAATATTTTCGAAAAGCCATATGCGGTAATGAACCTGATCTTAAAAACACAGTTCAACAAGGTACAGATTGGGATAAATGCCTCCAACTTATTGAATCCCAAGATAACCAGGGCCCAAAATTCCGGTATTGGAGCCGTGGATGTGTACGCCTTCAAAAGGGGCGTGGATCTGGGCCTGAGCATCGGCTACAATTTTTGACGGAAATAAGTATTTAGAAACGAAAACCTAATAATTAATTAAACTTAAACTTTAAACAAATGAAAAATTCAATCTTAAAAATGTCCACGATGTTTTTTATAACATTAATGACGTTAAACAGTTGTTCATCCGATGACGGGCCTAGCGAAACTGGCCCGACTGGATTCCAGTTTGACCCAGCCGATTTTAAAGGGGACATGCCCACAGGAGAAGATATAACCTTGGACGCAACAAAAGTATATAAGCTCTCCGGAAGGGTATTGGTTTCTGATGGTAGCAAATTGAGAATCCCTGCCGGTACGAGGATTGAGGGCGTGGGCGGAACATCTTCCTACATCGCCGTGGCACAGGGTGGACAGATTTTTGTAAATGGCACTGCCACGGAGCCCGTGGTTATGACTTCTTCATTGCCAAATCCACAACCTGGAGATTGGGGCGGCCTCGTTCTTTGCGGCAAAGCACCTACCAATAGAGGTGCAACAGCACAGGCCGAAGTTTCTGACTTGACATACGGCGGAAGTGTGATCGATGATAATTCCGGTGTGCTAAAATATCTGAGAATCGAGTATTCCGGTGCCGCTTTCAACAGTGAAAAAGAGTTCAACGGACTCTCACTTTTCGGGGTTGGGTCCGGCACAACGATCGATCACGTCCAAATCCACAACGGTGCGGATGATGGTATTGAGTTTTACGGGGGCACAGTGAGTGCCACAAACTTGGTAATGACAGGAAACGAGGACGACCAGTTCGACTGGGTGGAAGGTTGGTCCGGACAATTGAACGCAAACTGGTATGGCAAACTGGGCCTCGGAAGGGGCAACAGGGGAATTGAGGCAGATAACCTGGGCGACAACAATACGGCAACACCCATTTCAAATCCAACAATTTCAAATCTTACCTTAATCGGTTTGGGTGACCAAGGAAACGAACCCCAAGGCATTATGGTTCGTGTGGGAACAAGAGGAACAATTGACAACATCGTATTGGAAAACTGGGCAACAGGTATTGAGATTAGGGACGACGCAACCCTAAACGGTATTCCCAATCAATTGATGTTCACCAACGTTAAGTTTTCAAATGTGGCCACCAAGTCCAAGGGAAGGAATAGCAATGGCGAATCCGTTGATGTTTCAAATGCCTATACTGAAAACGAAAGCGCAACAGGAGCAGGAAACGGAACAGGAATTCCTTCCTGGACCCAAGGATGGACTGTTGGACTGTAAACAAACGCCGCAGTAAAAGGAATTCCTGTAGTTTTTTGTAGGTGATTTCGGCGTAGCAGATTGACATTTATTCTACCAATTTAAAAGGGATTCCAGAATAGTGGGATCCCTTTTTTATTTGGAATGGAATTTATCTATAATATAATTAAGAATTTGACTATCAATATAATACAACGCAAAGGATTGATTGTTTTTTTGTGGAAGTTTCCGAAACTGGGAACAGATTAAATAGTTTACTCTTTTAGTCAGATTTTAAAAATTGGAGCTAGGTTTAGCATTCAAGTCGCATTTTCCTGGAAGAATTTCCTATTTTTCTTTTATCATAAACATTCAAATAATTTAAAAAATCGGTTCTTTGTCGTAGACAAAACTAAATTCGATTTTTTAGATGCGCCGTAAAACTTTCCTTATTGGTATTATAGGACTATGTTATTTTGCCGCAATGGGTCAAGTTAGTGCTCCAAAATTTGGTGAAGGTATGCTGAACATTGTCGGCCAGGACAGTACGTGGAGCTTAAATCTCTCCCCTCGGATCCAGTTGCTGGCCACTACGGGGTGGCATTACGAAAACGATACATTTGGCAAACCTCTTCAGGATCTCAGCATCCGTCGGGCAAGGCTAAAACTTGAGGGGTTCGCGTATTCCCCAAAGTTTAAATACAAGCTCCAGCTCGGATTCTCAGACTCTGATATGACCGAAGACTCGCCTTTTACTGAGAATGAGGCCAAACTATTGGTCGATGCAGTGGTGATATGGGAGTTCCATAAAAATTTTGAGCTTTGGGTCGGGCAGACCAAACTTCCGGGCAATAGGGGAAAAATGATTTCATCCAGCGAACTACAGTTTGTCGATCGTTCCATTGTCCATAGCCAATTCGGTTTTGATCGCGATATAGGGATCCAACTGCGGCACCAATTTGATATTTCCGAAAATTTCGCAATCCGTGAAATGTTCGCTATTTCTCAAGGAGAAGGTGAAAATGTGGTTTCCGGCAATCGTGGTGGACATAAATATACAGCGCGTGTTGAAGTTTTGCCTTTTGGAAATTTCAAGGAAGAGGGCGATTATGTGGGAGGAGATATTTACCGCGAAGATAGGCCCAAACTTTCTCTTGGTGCCGTGTACGACCTAAACCTGGATGCGGTAAAAACCCGAAGCAACAAGGGTCATTATATGGTCAACGATGTAGGCTTGCACGATACCAACATCAGTACTTACTTTGTGGATGCAATTTTTAAATACCGTGGGTTTTCACTGATGGGCGAATTCACCTACCGCGAGGCTGATGCTCCCATTGCGAGGAACAGTGATGGTAGCCTAACAGGTTTTGAAGTTTTTACCGGGAAGGGACTGAATTTTCAGGGAGGGTATGTCTTTGAATCGAACTGGGAAATTTCGGGACGGTTTTCAAGCCTTCTTCCAAATATGAAAACGGTATCCAATGCTGTCCAAAATCAATTTACCTTGGGAGGATCAAAGTATATAGTTGGCCACAATCTAAAAATCCAAACAGATTTGTCTTATACCACAATAGGGGGCGAAAGTGATTCTTGGGAATATAGAATCAGTCTGGGTCTGGCTTTTTGAGTTTGATAGTTAACAATTTGGTAACAATGGATGCTAATTAATATTGGAAATTTGCACTCCTTATATGCAATACTATGGATGATATTTATTTGTTGATGATCATTGCAATTGCCGTCCTAGCCCTTGTCGATTTAGTGGTTGGGGTGAGTAATGATGCCGTTAATTTTTTGAATTCTGCTATCGGTTCCAAGGCAATTCCATTTAAGACCATTTTAATAATTGCCAGTTTGGGAGTATTTATTGGAGCGTCGTTTTCAAGTGGGATGATGGAGGTGGCCCGAAAAGGGATATTTGTTCCGGGCGAATTTTATTTTGACGAACTCATGATCATCTTTATGGCCGTTATGATCATTGACGTCTTGTTATTGGACTTTTTCAACACCCTTGGCCTGCCTACATCCACAACAGTATCGATAGTTTTTGAACTTTTGGGTGCTACCGTCGTTATGGCCTTGATAAAAATTGGAGCCTCAGACACGGAAACCTTTTCCGCTCTGGGGAAATATGTAAATACTAGCTCGGCAACCGCTATTATCATTGGGATTCTATTATCCGTGGTTATTGCCTTTACCATTGGAGCCGGGGTGCAGTTTATTTCCCGAATGATATTTACCTTCAATTACGAGAGAAAAATGAAGTCTTTTGGGGCATTGTTTGGTGGCGTGGCCCTTACCTCTATGACTTATTTCATTTTTATGAAGGGATTAAAAGGTACACCTTTCTATGATCAAGTAAGCTTTTTAGTTGATGGAAACCAACTATTGAACATTTTAATAAGTTTTGTGTTCTGGACCATTTTTTCCTATTTTTTCCAGATAATATTCAAGAAAACGATTCTTATAATAGTAATCGCCGTTGGGACTTTCGGTTTGGCTCTAGCCTTTGCAGGGAACGATCTGGTGAATTTCATGGGCGTTCCTATGGCGGCCTATCACTCCTATGAGGCTTGGATCGCTTCGGGCTCTGCATCTTCAACCTTTTCTATGGGGTTGTTGGCAGAGGAAGTTCCCACCGAGCCGTTTCTTTTGTTCTTGGCAGGGGGGATTATGGTGTTGACACTTTGGTTTTCCAAAAAGGCTCGTCATGTTACCGAAACTGAGGTTGGTCTTTCGCGACAGGATGAGGGCGATGAAAAATTCCAGCCCAACTTGCTGTCTCGACTGATGGTCCGTGGCAGTACCCGTTTGATGCAGGGAATTAACACCCTGATCCCAATTTCCACACAATCCAAAATAAATGCCCGATTTGAAAAGCCAGTTATTGAACTGTCCCAGCACAAAAGATACGAGCTACCGGCTTTTGATATGATCAGGGCATCGGTTAATCTCGTAGTAGCAGGCATAATAATATCGATGGCTACCTCCCTGAAATTGCCACTTTCCACTACCTATGTTACCTTTATGGTTGCCATGGGTAGCTCGCTTGCAGATCGCGCTTGGGGCAGGGAAAGTGCAGTATATCGAGTGGCGGGGGTCTTCAACGTCATCGGAGGATGGTTTGTCACGGCCATAGTGGCATTTGCTGGAGCCGGGTTAATGACTTATTTGATCTATATTGGTGAAGCTCCTATGATTGCTGTTTTGTTGTTGTTGGTGGTTATTTTGCTCGTGCGGAACTTCATTTTCCATAAGAATACCCAAAAACGAAAACTCGATAAATCGGGGCTTAAGAAAACTGAAAGCAAAACCGTACAAGGAATAATCCGGGAAAGCGCGGAAAATATTTCAAATGTGGTATCGAGAACAAATAAGATTTATTCAGACATGTTACAAGGTTTGGCAAAACAGGATACCAAATCACTTAAAAAGAGCAAGAAGGGAGTAAATAAGCTCCACAATGAAGTGGAAGATCTTCGCGACAATATTTTTTATTTCATTAAAAACCTTGAAGAAACAAGTGTAAGGGGAGGAAGTTTTTATCTGAACATCTTGGCCCATCTTACCGACATTACCCAATCCTTGGAATTTATCTCGAAAAAGAGTTATAAGCACGTGAACAACAATCATAAGGCGCTACGATTTAGTCAGATAAAGGATTTGCAGGAAATCGATAGACTCTTGGAAGGATTCTTGGATGAAATAGAGGATATTTTTGATAAAAGTGAATTCCACCGTATAGGAAAAGTCCTGAACCATAAAGACGAGATATTCAATAGTCTTTCCTTTAAGATTGATAAGCAGATAGCCAGGACTAGAACCGAAGAATCCAGTCCTAAAAATACAACCCTATATTTTAGTCTGTTGTTGGAAACAAAGGATCTGGTAACGGCATTGGTGAATTTGATGGAAGAATATCACTCCAGCTATAAAAAATCCTGATAGGCCTATGGGTGGAAAGATTAAAATACTTTCCACCTTAGGGTGTAGGGGCTAATGTTTTGGAAACACTTCTCGTACGTTATTTACGTCCCTGTTTTTCCAAAACGTTTCAAAAAGACGTTTTCATATAAATAAATTGGCGATCTCTGTAGGTATTTTTATCGGGCGGCGTGTGGCTCCATCCAATAGGCACCAGAGCGTCCTGGCTTCTACAATGGTTTTCCCGTCTTTTAATCTGATAATCTGGTAGTGCCGTTCACTTTTGACACCTTTATGTGAATCGATCCAGGTCTGCGTTTCGAGTTCTTCTCCAACAAAGGCTGGATTTTTATAGGAAATGTGGTGATTGAGGACTACCCACACATATTGTTGCCTTAGTTGGGCATCGGTCTTTGAAATCCAATGGGCCTCAGCCACCTCCAGACACCATTGCAAATAAGTGACATTGTTTACATGCCCCAGATTATCAATAGCAGAGGACGGAACTATAAATCGGGATGTAAATTTTTCAGCATTCAAAATCCCAGGATCAGTTTTGCAATAAGGAAGTATGTAAAAATACCAAACACGTCGTTACTGGTGGTAATGAAGGGTCCGGTGGCTACCGCTGGATCGATTCCTCTCTGATGAAGAAACAAGGGAATGAGATTTCCGACAATGGCGGCCAAAATGATAACTGTAATTATGGCAATGCCAATGCTCAACGATTCAAGATAACTGGTATAGAAAACAAAATGGCTGATCAAAAGCACCAGAAATGCAATTGAAATGCCATTGACCAGGGCCACGGAGGTTTCCCTTATTATCCTGGAAATCAAATGTCCCCTTATGGAATCGTTGGCCAGCCCCTGAACGATTATGGCACTGGATTGCACGCCTACATTTCCAGCAGTAGCCTGGATCAACGGAACAAAAATGAGAAGTTTCGGGTAATTGGTCAGGATAACCTCGAAATTGGAGATAATTGTTGCGGCCCCCAGTCCTCCCAACATACCTATAAACAACCAAGGCAACCGAGCCTTGATCTGCTTAAAAAGTCCATCATCCGCTTCTATGTCCTGACTGATACCCGCAGCCAATTGGTAATCCTTTTCCGCTTCCTCCTTTATGTAATCCACTATATCATCAATAGTGACCCTCCCTACTAAAATGCCCTGTTCATCGACTACCGGGATTGCCTCAAGATCGTATTTCTGCATTACTCTGGCCACTTCATCTGCGGGCGTATGAACATTTACATAATCTACTTTTGGAATATATATTTCGCTTATATGGGCTTTTTCCGGGGCTGTCAATAAATCCTTTAACGAGAGCCTGCCTTTAAGTTTCCCGCGTTTGTCGGTTACATAAATGGAATGGACACGGGTTACGTTTTCCGCTTGGCGCCTCATTTCACGCACACAGCCTGCCACGGTCCAGGTTTCCTTGACGCGAACCAATTCCTTGGCCATCAGACCACCTGCCGAATCTTCGTCATAGCGCAACAAATCCACGATATCGGCGGCATGTTCGGTGTCCTCAATGTGATCGATCACCTGTTTTTGGATGTGGTCATCGAGTTCGGCGATAATATCGGCCGCATCATCGGTGTCCATTTCCTCGAGCTCCTCGGCAATTTCGGAAGGAGTGAGGTTGTCCAAAATGCGCTCACGCAAGGCATCGTCCAGTTCAATCAACACCTCACTGGTAACCTCACTGTCCAGGAGTTTTACGATATAGGTAGCTTCCTCGGTATCGAGTTCGTCGAGAAGTTCAGCAATATCGGCAAAGTGAAATTCTGCCAAATGGGTCTTTAAGGCCTCGCCATTATTGTCTGCAATCAGTTTTTCAACCTGCGCTATAAATTCATCTGTCAGTTGAAATTGCATCGTTTTCCAATTTTTGGGTAAGGGTAATAAATTCTTGAACTGAAAGTTGTTCCGGACGCTTCCCAAAGATAGTATCTTCTTTTATTTTATCGGAGAGGGGCAAGGATTTTAAACTGTTGCGAAGTGTTTTTCTGCGCTGTTGAAAAGCGGTCTTTACTACTTTATGGAAAAGTTTTTCATCGCACGGAATGGAGTAGTCATCCTTTCTAGTTAAACGCAGCACGCCGCTATCTACCTTTGGTGGAGGATCAAACACCGTGGGCGGAACCGTAAAAAGGTATTCAGCATCATAAAATGCCTGGACCAGGACCGAAAGAATCCCATACGTTTTGCTCCCTTCATTTTCACAGATGCGCTGGGCAACTTCTTTTTGGAACATACCGGTAAATTCGGGAACCCGGTCCTTGTTCTCCAACATTTTGAAAACTATTTGGGTGGAGATATTATAGGGGAAATTACCGGTTATGGCGAATTGTTCATTTTGAAAAATCGTTGAAAGATCGAATCTTAAAAAATCAGCCTCCAGGATTACGAGATTCTTATCTGGGAAATGTTTTTCCAGGTAATGGATGGATTCCGTATCGAGATCCATCGCGATTACCGAAGCATTTTTTTTTATAAGCCATTTAGTAAGCACTCCCATGCCGGGGCCTACTTCGAGTATATTTGTATAGGCATTGAAGGTTAAGGTTTCACCAATTTTTTGTGCAATGGACTCGTCCTTGAGAAAATGTTGGCCCAAATGTTTTTTGGCTCGGACCGTTCCATGGCGGACTCGCTTTTCTTGCGACCGGGAAAGTTTCTGATTCTTTTTTGGAGAGTTTTTATTCATCGAAAAATTTTACTCTTCCGCAGTAGAAGTGGGGTTGGAGTGATGTTCGGCCACCACTTCAAGCTCGGTTCGGAACGCCACGAATCTGCCCTCAAACGGTTTGCTCCGGGCCCGGAGTTCGGCAGCATCCTCTGCATAATATTTCTCAAGGGTTTCCTTATTTTCAGTGGTGTACTGCACCGAATATGTCTTTCCCTCCATTTCACCATCTACAATAACCCGGGTCATCAACCCCCTGGAAAACTTTCCGGTGGCCAACATTGCGGGGATGTGTTCTGTGTTCATCCAGATTAGCCATTGGTCGTGAATGCTATCATCTATGTTTATCGTCACATTGTAAATGTACATGGTTAATTTTTTATGTATTTTATTACCTAGCCCAAACAATTTCGCGATCGGTAATTTTGACATTAATTTGGAATTCAATTTATGGCATCTCCCCTCAACATCCTGAATTTTTTTCGTGCTTCAACAAAATAGATGCTGTCCGCATGGTTAAAGATTATCTGTTCATAATGTTCCTTTGCCTTGTCCGGTAATTTCATGTGGATTTCATAGATCCTTGCTAGCCGGTAGAGGGCGTCGTCGGCAAGGATATCATCGTTGTAAAACTCCAAGATTTTCAGGTAATTATCGGCTGCTTTTTCGTAATCTCCCAAAGTTTCATAGATTTCCCCCTGCTTGAGCCATGCTTCATCCTCAATAGATTCCCCTTTATGGTTGGCAAGTATATCTCCAAGGAGGTCGATTGCTTCGGTTTTACGTTCCTGAAAGGCTAAAAGATCCGCACGGGCATATTTTTTCAATGCCGTTTGGGTAGAATCCTCAAGGGAATTATCCCGGATCAACAGGCTCAGTTCCATAGCGTCATTCGCCATAAGTTGGGATGTTGATTTCTTCAAAACATCCAGTTGCACCTGGGCCCATTCAAAATCGCCTTTATAATAACTCGTCCGGGCCACTTTAAATCTCGCTTCCTGGGCCAAGACATCACTTTGCACCATTTTCTGTATCTGGGAATAATAGATCAAGGCGGCATTGAACTTTTCATCAAAAACCAAAATATCTGCAAGTTCCATTTTTACACGTGCTTCCTGATAACTGGACAGGGATTTTTTGGTCAGGGATTTCAGATTGGCAATGGCCGCTTCTTTCTTGTTGTTTTTGAATGCGAGGAAATGGTTGTAATCAATTTGGAGCAGATAGGTTTCGCGATCAGTTCCGAACTCTTCCAGTAAGGCTTCAAATTTATCCTCTATTTGGTTGTATTGTTTTGGCGTGGCATTCTCCACTTCCATCATCATCAAAATTTGGTTTGCCTGCAATCTATTTTGTAGCGTTGAGGAATTTTCAATTATGAAATTTACTATCTCCCTTCCGTTTATATAATCCTGGTCATTTATGACAATCTTCGCCAACTCGAAAATATTGTTTAGGTTCTCGTCCACGCGTTTATAAATAGCCTTTTCCTGGACAAATGCTTTTTTATATTCCTTTTGTTGGATAAAAAGCCAACTGAGCAATTCGTTATAAAGCGTATCCGGATTTTCCTGGGAACGACGCAACAACGTTCTTCTAAGAACTGTATTGGCCTCATTGAAGGGATCTTCGGTTATGTATAGACTGAAATACCGCTGAGCCGTGCTCCGGAACCCCGGATTTTTCTCAATAATATCCAGATAGCTCTCGAACATTTTATCCAACTTTCCCTGTTCGCCATAAATTTGGGCAAGTTGCATACTGAAGTCCATTCTGTCATTTAATTCCATCGACTTCCTATAAGCGGCCACGGCTTCATCCAATAGATTGTATTGTTGAAATGCATTCCCGATGTTATATCCCAAGGTCGGGTTCGCCTCGATGGTTTGCAGGGCCTTGTTATAACTTTCGGAAGCGAGTTCTGTTTTATTTTGGAGCGAATAGTTATGGCCTAGTTCCACGTATAGTTGGGGATAATGGCGGGCACCGGCCAATTTCTCCTTAAGCAAACGTTCTGCCTGTCCAAAATTCTCGAGTTGCTGATGGCATTTTATAAATCCCAGAAAAAAGTCGAGTCTATGGGGACTTTGGGTACTAAGTTTTTCGTATACGTGCAGAGCCTTTTCAAATTCCCCCTGTTCAAAATAGTTTTTGGCCAAAGCGTCGCTCTGGGCCATGCCAATCTTGGCGATTAACAACACGATGATGGTAATAATTATGCGCATGGTGTAAATATAAGGAAATGACCGGATGGCCAGATGGATATGTAAGGATTTATCAAATTTAATGCCTGGAGTAACCTTGCGCTAAAAAACCAAAAATTTTCAGTCTGGATTTCTTACTTAAGGCGGTTTCGATCCCTGGACGATTATAGAATTACATTTGCGATGCGACCTTTTCCAGTTCGGCATACCAATTTTCGCCAAACCTACGAACCAAGGCGGTTTTCACAAATTTATAAATGGGTACCTGAAGTTCTTTTCCCAGGGCACAGGCCGGATCGCAGATAGGCCAGCGGTGGTAGTTTACAGCAGAAAATTCAGAATAATCCTGCACGCGAACAGGATATAAGTGGCAGGAGACAGGTTTTTGAAAATCGATGGCCCCGGCATTATAGGCGTCCTCAATGCCACAACTGGCAATGCCATCTTTGGTGAATGTTACATAGGCGCATTCGTTGCCCTCAACCAAGGGGGTCTCTAGCTCGCCGTACTCGGTCTCAATATGCGTGCCCTGGGCCTCAATGGCCAAGACACCTTCGGGACGAAGGAATGGTTTGACCTTGGGATAGATATCCTTCAGGATCTGGACTTCTTCAATCTCCAGCGGCGCACCGGCCTCGCCTTCAATACAGCACGCACCTTTACACGCGTTCAGATTGCACACAAAATCCTTTTGGATTATATCCTCGGAAACTATCGTTTTTCCCAATTGAAACATGGCGCAAAGATAAATTCTTTCATGGTTTAAAACGCCAGAAATACATACAATAATTATTTATAGGATATTGATTTGCAACCAATAATAATGACTAGATTTGCGCCCTCAAAAAAGCAAGATGAATTTTGATGTAATGGAAATAATTACTGCCACGATGGTGCTTTTTGCGGTAATCGATATCGTGGGCAGTATTCCCATAATTATCGGGTTACGTGAAAAGGCCGGGCGTATCCATTCCGGAAAGGCTTCAATAATTGCGGGGCTCGTAATGATCGTGTTTTTATTTTTGGGCGAGAGCATCCTTCACTTGATCGGCATTAATGTTTCCGAGTTTGCCGTTGCGGGGGCATTGATCATTTTCTTTATCGCCCTGGAAATGATCCTTGGGGTTACCCTCTTTAAGGAAGGAGAAAACAGTCCGGATATGGCCTCTATCTTTCCATTGGTCTTCCCCCTATTGGCGGGGCCGGGAAGTTTGACCACTTTGATCTCCCTGCGTGCGGAATATCCTATGGAGAATATTATCGTTGCGATCATTCTCAATGTAGTAATAATTTATGCAGTCCTAAAATCTTCGGGAAGAATGCAGCGATTTCTGGGTGTGAACGGAATTGCTGTGATAAAGAAAATATTTGGTGTAATTTTGCTTGCAATCGCGGTAAAATTATTTACCTCTAATATTCAAGGCTTATTTCCATAAAATAAAGCTTGTTGGGTTTAGGACCGGGAATTTTGGATCCGTTCATTCTGAAGCCGATAAATTTATTTCTGATATTGTTTTAAGCTGTTCCCGTAAATTTGAATAAATATGAAAACCTTTATCTACATCCTAATAGTGGCGGCCCTTGGATTAATTGCCTATAACATTACAAAATTGGATGCAGAGCACTTCCTACAGGGCGATAGTTCTATTGCCGTTTTTGGGATTCTTTCTGGTCTGTGTGCAATTTTGGTGCTATGTATTCTTCTTATTTCAAGAAAAATAGCCTCCAAAATGAAAGGATAATATTTTTCAATCCCCGTTTAAATGTCCTTCAGTCTCCAGTTCCAGGACTTTTAGGATCATTGGATCATTTTCATTCATAATGATTTCAAACTCATTTGGCCCGAAGAGTTGTTGTGCCATATTTGCTTTTATCGTTCTTTTGAGCTCTTCCAGATATTCTGAAAGATTTATTTGGGCCTCCTCGAACTTTGCATATTCGATAAATTCGTTCAACAGTTTATCGTCCACCTGGAACTGGAAACGGAACTGCTCAAAATCCATATCCTTAAAGGCGTCACGGTTTTTTTCGAGATATTCAAAAATGAAATAGCTCATAAATCCACTTCGGGAAACATACTGAATGGTTTCATTTTCCATGCTCGTGTCCTTGGGCACAAAAACATCCGGAATAATTCCGCCGCCCCCATAAACAACCTTGCCATTTGGAGTGAAATATTTAAGCGAATCCGCCACCTTGATACTGTCGGCATGGATCAATTCCCCATTCCTATATCGTTTTTCATAATCCTTAAAATATGTGTCGTTGCCCTTGCCATAAGGTCTCTGTATGGAACGTCCGGTAGGAGTGTAGTAGCGTGCAATGGTAAGACGTACAGCGCTTCCATCTCCTAACGACATTTCGCGCTGGACCAGACCTTTCCCAAAGGATCTACGGCCTACAATGGTTCCCTTGTCATTATCCTGAAGTGCACCGGCAACAATTTCACTGGCCGAGGCAGAATTTTCATTGATGAGGACATAGAGCTTTCCGTGTTCAAAATCCCCCCTTCGGGTGGCGAAGGTTTTATTGATTTCCCCACTTTTGTTTTTGGTAATCAGTACCAATTTGTTGTTTTCCAGAAACTCGTCCACTATTCTTTCCGCAGTCGAGATATATCCACCGGGATTATCGCGAAGGTCCAGAACCAATTTTGTGATCCCTTGGTCCTCCAATTTGTCCAATGCCTCCTTAAATTCCGTATAGGTGGTTTCGGAAAATCGGTTCACCTTTATATAGCCCAGGTCGTTGGTCAATTTATATGTTGCGTCCACACTTATTAGAGGAACCTGTTTTCGGCGCAATTTGATATCAAATTTTTTATTTTGGCTGGGGCGGTAAATCTGTAGAGCTACCCTACTGTTAATGGCTCCCTTTAAATAATTGGTAATGCTATCGCGATCGATCAATTCACCGAAAAGTTTTTTCCCATCGGCATAAATAATCCGATCCCCGGACTGGATCCCTGCTTTTTCGGCAGGGCCTCCCGTAATGGGCCTGATTACCGCAATACTATCCTTGTAAAAATAAAAACTGACCCCAATGCCAATAAAACCACCGCGCATATCGTCCGAGTTTCGCGAATATTCACTTTTTGGGATATAGACGGAATGCGGATCTAGATTCTCGAGGATACCATTTACGGTTACGTCCACAATGCTATCGGTATTTACATTGTCCACATACTCATAATCGATATAATCAATAAGTCTATTGAGTTTGTCCTTTTTGGAATTGGTCGCAAAAATTTTATGGGTAGGATCATTGAAGTTTAATTTGGAGCCAATTAGCACTCCTATTGCAAGCGCCGATCCAACCCATAACGGTAAATATTTTTTAAATCTGCCAATTGATTTTGAGTTGCGTTTTACCATTTTTCCAGATCGGGTAGGTGTTCTATTTCTACGCCAGCCTTTTTTAGAAAGTCTAGACCGGCACCATCCTTATATTCGTTCTTATAGACCAATCGGGTTATCCCCGCTTGATGTACCAATTTACTGCAATCCTTACAAGGCGACATGGTAATGTAAAGAGTAGCTCCCTTACAGGATTGGGTGGAGGAGGCCACCTTTAAAATTGCATTTGCCTCTGCGTGAAGAACATACCATTTAGTGTTGCCGGCTTCATCTTCACAATTATTCTCAAATCCGGTGGGGGTGCCGTTATAGCCATCACTTATAATCATTTTATCCTTTACAATAAGCGCACCAACTTGTTTTCTCCTGCAATAGGACAATTTCCCCCATTCCTCCGCCATTCGTAAATAGGCAATATCGTACTTGTGTTGTTTCTTGTATTCCATAGCGTTTATAGGATAGCGAAATTAATCCGAACATACCGTACTACCAAGAAAAAATAAATTATCTTATTTATTGGGTAGAGTGGCAGAGTTTGGGTGTTGGGGGGTTTAGGGAGATTTCGCCTTGGATCCCGGCTTATCGATCGCATCCTTTTTAAAGCTGAAGGGACCATAATACCGCATTTGTCGAACTATCCATTGAATCCTTTTTTCTACATAAGGTCCAGGAGGATGGGCTCTATATTTCTGGGGACTGGGCAGAATGGCGGCAATGGCAGCGGCATTTTCGGGAGTGAGATGCCCAGCAGATTTATGGAACCAATAATTTGATGCAGCTTCGGCACCAAAAACACCATCTCCCATTTCAATGCTGTTGAGATACACCTCTAGAATACGTTCCTTGCTCCAAAAAATTTCGATTAGAACCGTGAAATACGTCTCCAGTCCCTTTCGCAACCAGGTTCTATCGGGCCACAAAAAAACATTTTTTGCCGTTTGTTGGGAAATAGTACTACCGCCCCTCAGGTTTTTTCCCTTTTCGTTGTTTTTCCAAGCCTTTTCAATAGCTTTTCTGTCAAATCCACTATGGTGCAGGAAGGTTTGATCTTCGGCACATATAACGGCCAACTGTAAATAAGGAGAAATATCTTCAATAGATACCCAATGGTGACGGGTTTTATATCTTTGGTCACCTTCTATGGATCTAATTGCCATCAACGGGGTGTAGGGCACTGGTACGAATCTGTATATGAGAACCCATAAAACAGTTAGGCCTAGAAACCATAGGATGGATTTAAAAAGAAATCTGAAAATTCTCTTGATCATACGGGTTAGCTAAATCCTGAAAGTTGGGCACCGATCGTGCTGCCGATTGCAACGCCCATGCCTCCTAAACGTACTCCACAAAATACGTTTGGTGAAATGGTTTTTACAATGGGCTTCTTATTATTTCCTAGCCCCATAATGCCGCTCCATCTTTGTTCGACCTCAAACTTCTGACTTGGAAGAATTACGGTTTTTAGCAATTCCTCCAGCTTGTCCTGGATCTTTTCCGTTAACTTCATGACCGTGGTCTCCTCAGTTTCAAGATCCAGATTTCTGCCCCCTCCAAACAAAATTCGGTTATCGATATTCCGGAAATAATAATACCCCCTGTCCAGGTGAAATGTACCCTTGATCCTGAGGTCTTGAATTGGTTTTGTAATTAGGACCTGCGCCCTGGCCGGGTTAATGTCATCTTCCAAAAACTGTTTTGCAAAACCATTGGTTGCGATAAATACCTTTTTAACGGACACTTCCTTTAACCCGTTTATTTCCAGGGAGACAGTAGGCCCATTGTCGGAAAGCTCCGTTATTTCACTCGAATTTAGGATGAAGATATCTTCCGTTATGGCCTTTTTTATCAGCCCCCACATCATTTTACCCGTATCAATCTGACCCTCAAACTTACTGAAGATCAATTTTGGAACAATATTTTCAAATCCAAAATGGTTTTGCATTTCTGAAAAAACAGGTTGGCGAAAAATAGGGAATAAGAGTCGATTTACCTCCTCAATCATTGAACTGCATTTCTCAAAAATCATTATATCTTCCTGTGGGAACAATTCATATCCGCCATATTCTTTATAATCAACCCCTTTGTCTCCCAATAATCCACGCAGTAATTGTAATCCAGCCACCCGGTCGCTTACAAGTTTTGCGACCTCATCTGCCGAATGACTTTTCAGATCGTCCAGGATTTCGGAAATACTGCCATAACACGCAAAACCGGCATTTTTGGTACTTGCGCCACTGGGGAGAATGCCCCGTTCAAACACGACAATTTTACTATTTGGATGTTTTCGGCGAAGGTTTATGGCACAGGTCAAACCCACGATACCACTACCAATAACGGCGAAGTCTATATCTGTAAACCAGGTTTTATTTTCCCAATAGCTAAAGTGCATCTCGATGAAGCCAATAGGCAAATATACTTAAGATACCTTCAAAAACACTTTTGGGGAAATGGAATTGGAGTTAAAAAAAAACACCTAATCCCAAGATTGGATTTTTGGAATTAGGTGCCAGAGTGTTTACAAATTTTCAATCAATCTACCTCAGGTTCCTTCATTTTAAAGGAATTCATAAAGGCAGTAGTATAATTTCCCGCTACATAATCTGGATCGTCCATCAATTGACGGTGGAAAGGAATGGTGGTTTTTATACCCTCAATAACGAACTCATCAAGGGCCCGTTTCATCTTACTGATGGCCTCTTCCCTGGTTTGGGCAGTGGTAATGAGTTTCGCAATCATGGAATCGTAGTTTGGAACGATGGTATAACCTGCATATACGTGGGTATCTAACCGCACCCCGTGACCTCCCGGTGCGTGGAGTACGGTAATCTTTCCTGGAGAGGGCCGGAAATCATTGTAAGGATCCTCCGCATTGATCCTGCATTCTATGGCGTGCAACTGCGGGGTATAATTTTTACCGGAAATAGGGACGCCGGCGGCAACGAGAATTTGCTCACGCACAAGATCGTAATCAATAACCTGTTCGGTAATGGGATGTTCCACTTGAATCCGGGTATTCATTTCCATAAAATAGAAATTTCTATGCTTATCCACCAAAAATTCTATGGTCCCTGCTCCTTCGTATTTTATATATTCCGCCGCTTTAACGGCTGCATTTCCCATATCCGTTCTAAGTTTTTTGGTCATAAACGGACTGGGAGTCTCTTCGGTAAGTTTTTGATGGCGACGCTGAATGGAGCAGTCACGTTCACTCAGGTGGCAGGCCCGCCCTGTGCTATCTCCAATTATTTGGATTTCAATATGCCGGGGCTCCTCAATAAGTTTTTCCATGTACATGCCGTCGTTTCCAAAAGCGGCCGCGGCCTCTTGGCGTGCACTGTCCCAGGCCTTGCGGAGATCTTCCTTTTTCCAGACTTCGCGCATGCCCTTTCCTCCACCACCGGCGGTTGCCTTTAG
Source organism: uncultured Aequorivita sp. (assembly GCA_964463595.1). GTDB lineage: Bacteria > Bacteroidota > Bacteroidia > Flavobacteriales > Flavobacteriaceae > Aequorivita. Next base: position 20,898 of record CAYXDM010000018.1, read on the forward strand.
CATTACCGGATAACCAATCTCGGCAGCAATTTTTTCGCCTTCCTCGAAGGATTCTATGAGGCCATCGCTTCCAGGAACCGTAGGCACGCCCGCAGCCTTCATTGTGGCTTTTGCCGAGGCTTTGTCCCCCATCCTATCGATCATTTCGGGAGCGGCGCCAATAAATTTAATGTTGTGTTCCTGGCAAATCTTAGAGAATTTGGCGTTTTCCGAAAGAAACCCATATCCTGGATGTATGGCATCTGCATTGGTGATTTCTGCCGCGGCAATGATACTGGGCATCTTCAAGTAGCTAAGGTTGCTGGGTGGAGGACCAATACAAACGGCTTCGTCTGCGAAACGTACGTGCAGACTTTCTTCATCCGCGGTGGAATAAACGGCAACGGATTTAATTCCCATCTCGCGACACGTGCGAATAATGCGTAGGGCGATCTCGCCTCGA
>CAYXDM010000019.1:0-20972 GCA_964463595.1 uncultured Aequorivita sp.
TTACGGCCAAAGGTGGAAAAAGAATGGAAAGCAGCACTCGCCAGATACTCATACCAACAAATCTACAATTAATATTTTTGAAAGAATGCAGTAAGTAAGACCGTTTAAATTTACCATCTTTTTTGTTTTTGTAACCAATCCATTTCTCGCGTTGGGGCAGTAATTCCCATATCCCGCGGATTGAAATTTAGCATTTCGGAATACAATTCCCTATCTTTGCAACCTCAATTTTTAGATAAAAATTATGCAACTTTCTGAACTCGAAATCATCCGGAGGGACAAACTGAACCAGCTGCGAAATCTGGGCATTAATCCCTACCCCGCCGATTTGTATCCCGTGGATACAACCTCAAAGGATATCAAGGAAAATTTTGAGGAAGGCAAAAATGTGGTTGTGGCCGGTAGGTTGATGTCCAGAAGGATTCAGGGAAAGGCATCATTTGCCGAACTACAGGATTCGGAAGGTCGCATCCAGGTATATTTTAACAGGGATGAAATTTGCGAAGGGGAAGACAAAACCCATTACAACGAAGTCTATAAAAAACTTTTGGATATAGGGGATTTTATTGGGCTTGAAGGCACTTTATTTACCACCCAGGTAGGCGAAAAGACAATCTTGGTCAAGAGCTTTACCCTATTGGGGAAGGCGTTGCGGCCTCTTCCACAACCGCGGGTGGATTCGGAAGGCAATGTACACGACGCTTTCACCGATCCCGAGCAACGATATCGGCAGCGCTATGCAGATCTAGTGGTAAACCCACACGTGAAGGAAGTTTTCGTAAAGAGGACCAAACTTTTTAACGCAATGCGTACCTTTTTTAATGATAGAGGTTATTTTGAAGTGGAAACCCCTATCCTACAGCCTATTCCCGGGGGTGCTGCGGCCCGGCCGTTCGTAACCCATCACAATACGTTGGATATTCCTCTCTATATGCGAATTGCCAACGAATTGTATCTCAAAAGATTGATTGTTGGGGGATTTGACGGCGTTTATGAATTTTCAAAAAACTTCCGCAATGAGGGGATGGACCGCACCCACAATCCTGAATTTACCGTCATGGAAATTTACGTGGCCTATAAGGATTACAACTGGATGATGGATTTTTGCGAAAAGCTTTTGGAATTCTGTGCCTTGCAGGTAAACGGCACCACCAAAGCAACCTTTGGAAAATATGAGATAGATTTTAAAGCCCCCTATCCGCGGGTGACGATGGCAGAGGCTATCCGGAAATATACAGGGTTTGATATAACAGGCAAAACGGAGGAGGAAATTAGAGCGGCCGCAATAAAATTGAACATAGAGGTGGATAACACCATGGGCAAGGGAAAGTTGATCGATGAAATTTTTGGCGAAAAATGTGAGGGTAATTTCATTCAGCCCACATTTATCACCGATTATCCGAAGGAAATGAGCCCCCTTTGTAAGGAACATAGGGAAAACCCAGAACTTACCGAACGTTTTGAGTTAATGGTATGCGGTACCGAGGTTGCCAATGCATATAGCGAATTGAATGACCCCATCGACCAACGGGAGCGCTTTGAAGCCCAATTAAAATTGGCCGATAGGGGCGATGTGGAAGCAACGGCCTTTATAGATTTCGATTTCCTAAGAGCGTTGGAATATGGGATGCCGCCAACGAGTGGTATGGGCATCGGGATGGACCGGTTGATCATGTTTTTGACCAACAACCCCTCCATCCAGGAAGTACTGTTCTTTCCGCAAATGCGACCCGAACGTAAAAGGCAGGAAATGACCGAGGATGAAAAATCGATTTACGCTATATTAAAAGAAAAAGCTCCGCTGGATTTGGAAGACCTAAAGGCACAAACAGGCCTGAGCAATAAAAAATGGGACAAGGCCATAAAAGGGCTTACGGCCTCAAAAATAGCAAAGGTTGAAAATGCCGGCGGCAAGTTGAGGGTATCTTTATTATAACCTTTTTTGTTCGGACCATTAAACCTAAACAAATTTTCATCGTCAAAGCAGTGTTGAACAATTAAAACACTAGATGATGAAAAAAGCAGTTCTTATTTTTATGGCCTTGGTTTCCGTGGCCGTAACAGCCCAAAATGACCTAAAGCAAAACCGCGATGCGAAAAAGGAATTCAGGCACAACCTGGATCCTGAACAAAAAGCGGAATTGGTGAGCAAAAAGTTGACCCTGGATCTAAATCTGACCGACATACAGCAACAAAAGGTAAAACAATTGTATCTCGATTCGCAAACCAAAAAAGGGAACCGAGTAAAAGGTCAAACGGAAATGACTTCTTTAGAAAAATTTGAACTACGGAAACAGCGCATGGATAATAAGATAGCGCTAAAACGGGAAATGAAGGAGATTTTGACCCCTGAACAATTTGAAAAATGGGAGAAACAATCGGAGGTAAAAAAGATGCACTATAAGAAAGGTTCAAAACGCATCAAACAAAAAGCGGGAAAAAGGAATTAATGGTGCAGTTATTGCCTTATAATATATAAATTGGTACATTAGTAACCTGAAAACTAAAAATCAAAACGATGAAAAATTTAATGACAGTAGTGGCTCTTGCAGGAAGTTTGTTCTTTGGAATACAATCGGCATCTGCACAATCCCTTTCCCAGGATCAAAATCGACCTGAGGTGATTGCCAAACAGGAGACAGCAGAAATAACCAATGACCTTGGACTGAACGGCGATCAGACCCGGGCGGTTTTTCGAGCCATGGTGGCCAAAGAGGTAAGTTATCAAAAGAACGTAAGCGGTAAGGACCAAAATAATGCTGCCGTAAAAGCAGACAAACAAAAGGCCGATGCGGCCTTAAAGGAATCCATGAAAAAAATATTGACCGCAGATCAGTATGCCAAATGGTCCAGTAAGGAATAATAGGTTATTTTTAATAAGTGATAAAACCCTTTTCACAATTTGTGGAAAGGGCTTTTCTATTTTAGGGATTTTGCAACCGTGGCGCAGGCCCCAATGGTAAAATCAAGATCGGCATAAGTAAGTGCATCACAGATAAACCAAGTTTCAAAGGCGCTCGGTGCTATATAAATGCCTTCATTTAACATACCGTGAAAAAACCTCTTAAAGTTATCGTTGTTTGCGCGTGCAGCAGAGTCAAAATCCACCACTGGTTCCGAGCTAAAATGAACGGAAATCATTGACCCCAACCGGTTGATGGTAAAATCTATATTTTCTGATGAAAGGGCTTTTTCGAGGCCTTTGTGCAAATACTCCGTTTTACTGTTGATAGAATCAAATACAAAGGGATTGTCGTTCAACTGCTTCAACATGGCGAGTCCGGCCGCCATAGCCAAAGGATTTCCGCTCAAAGTTCCCGCTTGGTAAACAGGCCCCAGTGGTGCCAGATGATCCATAATTTCGGATCTTGCGGCAAAGGCACCCACGGGCAATCCGCCACCGATGACCTTTCCAAAAGTGACGATGTCGGCATCCACGCCCAATAGTTGTTGTGCCCCGCCGGGAGCCAGCCGAAACCCCGTCATCACCTCGTCAAAGATCAACAGAATATCGTGCTCATCACAGAGCTCCCGAAGTCCTTCCAGAAACCCTTCCGCCGGTGGAATGCACCCCATATTCCCCGCCACAGGTTCAATGATTATGCAGGCGATTTCATTTTTATTGGCAGCAACCAACCGGCGTACGCTTTCCAGGTCATTATATACAGCCAACAAAGTGTCCTTGGCAGTTCCGGCAGTAACTCCAGGACTATTTGGCATCCCAAAGGTAACCGCACCACTTCCGGCTTCAATTAAAAAAGAGTCACTATGGCCATGGTAGCAGCCCGTAAATTTTATGATCTTGTCCTTTTCGGTAAATCCCCGTGCCAATCGTACCGAGCTCATGCAGGCTTCGGTTCCGCTGTTTACGAAGCGAATTTTATCGATATTGGGCACCATGGAAACAGCCAGAGCGGCGATTTCAGTTTCAATTTCGGTAGGCATTCCAAAGGAAGTTCCCTTTTTCGCTTTTTCAATTACGGCATTTACCACGGCATCGTTTGCATGGCCCAAGATCATGGGCCCCCAGGAGTTGATGTAATCCATCAATTGATTTCCGTCCGCATCATAAAGATATGCCCCCTGGGCCTTTTCAACAAATATGGGATCCCCGCCCACAGCCTTAAAAGCCCTGACAGGAGAATTTACCCCGCCGGGAATAACTTTTTGTGCCTCCCTAAAAAGAACACTGCTTCTTTGGTACTTCATAATATTTTAATGTAAATTGTTTTTTGGGCACTTGCCCATAACTTCAGATTTTAAACAAAGGGCTTAGGCCAATTCAATTCCCAACAGGATGGAGATATAAAATCTGCCCAATGGAAATGGTGTTATCGGCAATCCCATTATATTTTTTGAGGGTTTCTACGGTAAGATTGAACCTTCGGGAAATACTGTAAAGGGTATCTCCAGCCTGCACGGCATAGGTGGCTATTTGTGCACTGTCCGGTTGCTGGTGGGGACTGTTTACCCTCCCGCCCAAAACTTGGTCATCATAATTTTGAAGATTGTAGCGTTCAATTAGGCTGATGAGCTTTTCGGGGTATCGGGGATCGGTGGCGTAACCGGCCTTTCTCAAACCTTTGGCCCATCCGCGATAATCATCCTTTTTCAGTTTGAAGAGATCTTGATATCGGCTGCGCTGCGTCAAAAAGAGGGAATGGTCCCTATAGGAATATTTCGCATCTGTATATTTTCTGAAACATTCTCCACGTTCATCATCATCGTGATAGACCGTATCGCCCTTCCAGCCCGTATGGCATTTTATTCCAAAATGGTTGTTTGCCTTTTGGGTAAGTTCCCCGATGCCGGCCCCACTTTCCAGAATTCCTTGGGCCAAAGTGATACTTGCCGGAATACCGTATTGCAGCATTTCTTCCATGGCTATCCCGCTAAATTCTTCGATATAGTTTGCTATACGGTCACTATGCGAAATATTTGCAGGGGTTGCGACTGTTTCTGGTCTTGCATCTGGAGTTTCTTTTTTGGGCACGGGTTTCCTATGGTGCACTACCCGTTCGGGATGATGTTTTTTTCGGTGTGCAGTGGAAGTTTTTTTAGATTTACAACCTGTGAAGCAGACCGCACAAATAAGAAGTACACCGAGAAATTTGCGAAACATGTTATTCAATTAGTGGTAATTTTTTTCTTTTCAACAATTTGTTCATACCAGCTATGCCTTGAAGACCTCCGGTATGGATGGCTAAAATACGGCAATTTTCATTGAAATGCCCATTTTTCAAAAGATCCATAATGCCGTACATCATTTTTCCAGTATAGACGGGATCCAAGGAAATGCCAGTCTTCTCCTTGAAACTATTTATGAAACGCACCAACTGTAAATCTATTTTGCCATAACCGCCAAAACTGTAAGTATCCGTTATCCAAAAGTTGGTTTTGGAGGTATATTTTTTAATTTCGGCAGATTGGAAGGTTCCCATTAATGCGGAGAAGCCCAGGACCGATTGGTTTTTATTCGATGCTTCCACAAGTCCGGCCATGGTGCCACCTGTTCCTACGGGAACACAGATATAATCATAGTTTTTGTCCTGCTTTTCCAGAATCTCCGCACATCCTTTCACTGCCAGTGCGTTGGTGCCGCCTTCGGGAAGAAGATAAAAATCGCCATGCCTTTCCTTTAAATTTTTTACAAATTGGGGGGTATTCTTTTCCCTGTATGCAGATCGGGATATAAAATGCAATTCCATTCCGCAGGTTTTGGCATAGGATAGCGTGGGGTTTTCCCCTAGCTTATTGCGGAGTTCTTCTCCGCGGATTATGCCGATGGATTGCATTCCAAGTTCCTTTGCGGCGGCTGCAACTGCGGCAATATGATTGGAAAATGCTCCGCCAAAGGTTAAAAGAGTAGTATGGTGCAGGGTCTGGGCAGCTTCAATATTGTATTTTAGTTTTCTGAATTTATTGCCTGAGACAAAGGGATGAATTACGTCCTCCCTCTTAAGGTGAAGAGAAAACCCTTTTATACCAAATAGTTCCAGATCAATTCTCTCTGTTTGGGTTGGGGTTTGTACAAGCATAAGCATTCTAACAAAATAAACTCCTATTCGGGCAGGTGGGGAAGAAAATTAGAGGTAATCGAAAAAGCTAAAAGACTTTCTTTCCTTCAAATAGCCAAGATTACTTTCGTGGGTATATGCTTCCTTTTCGAAACTAATGTTTCTATACGCCCGATATCGATTTTTATAAATGGCCCATCTCACCAAAAATTCCAGTCCGTACCATAAATAGAAAAAAATGACCAACAGTTCGCCCTGTTGTCTGAGGTGGATTTTTTCATGGTTCATCAACATTTGATTCTTTGAAAGATCTTTGTGCCTAATGATAACAAAAGGCCATACACTGATGCCATCAAAGTTTTTGCGGAGAAATTCCGGGCGGACTAAAAGAATCATTCTTGGGATCAATGACGGAAAAAGATATCGGGAACCCAAAATCGAATTGGAATTCCCGATTTCCTATTGAATCTATTGTTTTAGAAACTGCCGCAATACGTACTGAAGGATCCCTTCATTTTGATAATAGGCAACTTCAATCGGAGAATCCAGGCGGGCAACCACATGGAACTCCACTTGCGACCCATCCGCTCCCGAGGCTTTTACAGTTACTTTCTTAAGGGGTGTCAGCTCATTTTCCAAGCCTGTAATCTCAAATCTTTCCCTGCCCGTAAGCCCGTGGAATTGTGCACTTTCTCCTTTTAAATACTGAAGCGGCAGCACTCCCATCATAATCAAATTACTTCGGTGGATTCTTTCGTAGCTTTCTGCAATAACGGCTTTCACCCCCAACAGGAAAGTTCCTTTTGCCGCCCAATCCCTTGAGGAGCCACTTCCGTATTCCTTTCCGGTCAAAACGATCAAGGGGGTTTTGTCCTCTATATATTTCTTGGAGGCATCATAAACCGTCATTTCTTCTTCGGTTGGGAAATAGGTGGTATATCCTCCCTCCCTGTTTGCCAACTGGTTTTTGATCCGTACGTTGGCAAAGGTGCCTCGGATCATTACCTCATCGTTCCCCCTTCGGGAGCCATAACTATTGAAGTGTTTGGCATCCACTCCCCGCGATTTTAAATATTGACCGGCCGAGGAGTCTTCCGCAAAGGAACCAGCGGGTGAAATATGGTCTGTGGTAATGCTGTCGCCGAGCATCAATAAAGCTCTGGCGCCCTCAATGTTTTGTAAAGGCTTGGGCTCTCGGGAAAGATCCTGGAAAAATGGGGCTTCCTTTATATACGTAGATTCCGGATCCCATTGATATATCGTATCATTGGGCACTTCCAGATTTCTCCAGATTTCATTTCCATCAAATATTTCATCATAGTTCTTTTTGAAATCGGCGGGGGTCAATACTTCTTTCATAACCGACCTAATTTCCTCATCCGATGGCCAGATATCCTTGAGATATATGGGTTTCCCATTCTTGTCGAAGCTCAAGGGTTCGGTTGTGAGGTCAATATCCACTCTACCGGCAATGGCGAAGGCCACTACCAACATGGGCGACATCAAAAAATTCATCTTTACCTGTGGGTGGATCCTGGCTTCAAAATTTCTGTTGCCTGAAAGCACTGAGGTTACAATTAAATCGTTGTCATCCACTGCCTTGGAAATTTCCGGGGGCAGCGGACCTGAATTTCCAATACAGGAAGTACATCCATATCCCACCAAATGAAAATTGAGAGCCTCAAGATCCTTTAACAGATCTGATTTCTCAAGGTAATCCGTAACAACTTTTGATCCAGGAGCAAGGGACGTTTTTACCCACGGTTTCACATCGATGCCATGCTCACGTGCCTTTTTGGCAACCAGTCCCGCCCCTATCATAACGTGCGGATTTGAAGTATTGGTACAGGAGGTAATGGCCGCAATGGCCACGGCGCCGTCTGAGAGCATATATTTCTGATTGCCGTTGGAAATCCAAACAGTCTTGAGCCCATCCTTGGTTTGGCTTTCAATTTCCACATTGGGCGAGGGGTCGTGCGACTGCTCTACAGGTTGACTTCCGCCTTCTGCTTTCCAACGAACTATAGCTTCTTCCCTGGCATGGGGTTCTATGTAAGTTCTTCCGAAAGAAGCGTGTTCCAGTTCTATAAATTTCTCCTTCAGATCCTTTAGGAGAATTTTATCCTGTGGTCGTTTTGGCCCTGCCACCGAAGGCTGGACTGTGGAGATATCCAGTTCTACCACATCGGAATATTTGATTTTGTCCTCATCCTTGCGCCACAACATATTTGCCTTGCAATAATCCTCGACCAATTTTACCTGTTCTTCACTGCGGTTGCTATCACGCATATATTCCAGGGTTTTGTGGTCTATGGGGAAATAAGTAATCGTGCAACCAAATTCTGGGGACATATTCCCAATGGTAGCCCTATCGGGAACGGAAAGTGAATCCACCCCCGGACCAAACACCTCAACAAACTTTCCGACAACCCCGTATTTACGGAGGAGATTGGCTATGGTCAAAACCAAATCCGTTGCCGTAGATCCCGCAGGGAGTTTGCCTGTGAGCCTTAACCCTATTACTTCGGGAGAAATAAAATAGATGGGTTGGCCAAGAATGGCAGCCTCGGCCTCTATACCGCCCACTCCCCAGGCCACCACCCCAATTCCATTGACCATAGGGGTATGGCTATCGGTACCTACCAGGGTGTCCGGAAAAACCTGCCCATCCCTTGCAATGACCCCCTTGGAAAAATACTCCAGATTTACTTGGTGGCAAATTCCCATTCCCGGCGGTACAACACTAAAATTATCAAAGGAATTTTGCGCCCATTTTAAAAAGGTATAGCGTTCAATATTTCTTTTGTACTCCTCTTCCATGTTTTGGCGGTAGGCATATTGGGCAGCAAAAAAATCCACCTGTACACTATGGTCTATCACCAAATCCACTGGAATCAGCGGATTTATTTTTGAGGGATCTCCACCCTGTCGTGCCATTTCGGCTCTTAGGGACGCAATATCCACAACCGCTGGTACGCCGGTAAAATCCTGCATCAAAACTCGTGCAGGCTTATAGGCAACATCGTTATCACTACCCTGGGGATTCCAATTTAGAACAGTGTTCAAATGGTCTTTGGTAACCGAAAAATCATCGTAATTCCTAAGTGCATTCTCTAGAAGAATGCGAATGGAAAAAGGGAGTGCAGAAATATTATAGCCTTGGTTTTCAAGCTCGGGAAGACTGTAATAAGTTAGCTCTTCCCCCGATGGTGCCTTTAATTTTTTTTGAAGGTTATGGATGTCGTGTTGCATGGATGTGAGATTTAACTTCTAAAATTAACGAATATACCTTCAGACAACACAGAAAGAATCGCCTTTAACAAGCCGTTAACAAGGTGGGTCATCCAAAGTTAATTGTCCTTTTCAGCCGGGGGAGATTACCGAAAATATTTACCTTTAAAACAAAAAAATCATGAAAAATTTTAAGGTTGGGGATCATGTAAAATGGAATTCCGAAGCGGGCCACGTTACGGGCAAAATAATCAAGGTTCACCACTCAGACTTTGAGTATAAAGGATATACCCATCATGCCAGCAAGGAAGACCCACAATATGAAATACAAAGTGATAAATCAGACCATATTGCGGCCCACAAAGGTTCTGCGCTCACTAAGATTAATTAGGTAAACATGAAATTGGAAGCTATCCTGGGCGATATTACTCTTGTAAAGGTTGATGCCATCGTAAATGCGGCGAATAGTTCCCTGATGGGCGGAGGTGGTGTGGACGGAGCCATCCACAGGGCCGGCGGAAAGCAGATCCTGGAAGAATGTAAGGAAATTGTCGCGAACCAAGGCGAATGCCCACCCGGCGAAGCAGTGATAACCTCGGGAGGAAAATTGCTTTCCAAGTATGTGATACATACCGTGGGACCCGTATGGCACGGTGGGCAAATGGAGGAGGAAGAAAAACTGGGAAGCTGCTATATAAATTCGTTGAAACTCGCGGTGGAGAACGATTGTAAAACCATTGCATTTCCAAACATCGGCACGGGGGTGTATCGTTTTCCAAAAGATAAGGCAGCGGTGATTGCCATAGAAACCACTCGCCAATTTCTTTCGGAACACGTTGGAATTGAAAAAGTGATTTTCGTGTGTTTTGATGGGGAGAATTTCAACCTCGTTAAAAAGGAGTTGACAAAGGGAAATTTGTAGTCACTCAAACTTTCCTTATCTCATATAAATAAGAAAAATCGGCACCCAGTTTAATGGATGCCGATTTAATAAGTGCACTTTTCCTGAAACTTACTTCTTTACCAGTTTTTTGGTCACTGATTTATCGCCGTTCTTTACGACGAGGAAATACATTCCGGTGTCTATGTAATTATAATCCAATTGTCTGTTGAAAATCCCTGTAGATATTTCATTATAAACAACTTGGTTTATCATTCTGCCTCTTAAATCATATAGTGCAACCTCAATATTGTCTGGGGAAGCGGGGGTAAATGTGAGGTTGAAGGTACCGTTCGACGGATTTGGATATACCGAGAAATCCTCAAAGGCAAAGTCCTCTACGCCTATGGTTCCCTGAACCACAATAGTAGCTGCATTCACGTTGAAAAATATATGGTCTGAGCCTTTTATCATCAATCTGCCCCTAATGGTGTTCAGGTTTGGTACGTTAACCACGGCGCTTCCAGTATTGGGTACGTTCAAGGCCAGCGTAATGGGAAAGGTTTGCCCTGCATCGGTGGAAAAGAAAATATCCACATTGGGTGAGTTTACGGGTGCGCTATCCGTTCCTGCTACATCCCAAGTAATTGTTTCGGTGGTTCCCGTGTCCCAAAAACTTGTTCCCGATTGCGAGGTCACAACAAAAGGTCCAGAGTTGCCATCTACGGTAACGCTCGTATTGTCACTTGCGGAAGCACCACCACCGGCGAAGTTATCGCGAACAGTGTATTTGAAGTTCATGACCCTACTGACGGAAGGGACGACCTCCCATCTATTTGAGGTGCCCGGACCCCCCATGTCCCCGCTAAGAACATAGTTCATCCTTGGAAAATATCGCTCGGGAGTGGCCTGTGGACCAAAAGAGCGGAAGTTGGGGCCACCAGTTGCGGTTGGAAGTGGCGGCTGTGTGGAATTTTGCGGGTTCATCTGTTCCCAGTTATGGGTAAGTACGTCTCCATCGGGATCCGTGGCCACTCCCGTAAGTACGAATGGAGTCGATTTTGGGATGATTTTATTGGTGCCGGCGTCGGCAGTTGGTGCGGCATTGCCTGTCTCCGTAATTACGGGACAGGTGCTGCTGGCTCCAAACCGCACATTTGACCACATTTCCTGGATACTGATAGCGTGGAAGTAATCATCGCTATACGTCTGTACGTTTTGGGAACCACAAGTACCCGCATAACTCATAATCGTTGACCCGCTACCCGGCTCCATAGCGGTAGGGAGGTTTCTGTTGCCACCCCCGCAGTTCACTTGAGTTCCATTAAAAGTGTGGTTGGCCCCAAATTGATGGCCCATTTCATGCGAAACAAAATCAATAAAAAAGACATCGCCAATAGGTTGGGGCAAGCCTGTTACACCTCGGGCTTTTTGACCAGCCACGCAAGGAACCCTTAATCCTGCAATTCCACCACCACCGGTACTGAACACATGTCCAATGTCGTAATTGGCATTTCCAATTATCTGATCACAGGTGGTTTGGTTTTGTCCTAACATCGTAAAACCATTGTTATTTGTATAAGGATCTGTTGCTGGGTTCAAGTAAATGATATCCTCATTATTTGCAACAATCACCATCGTAAGTGCTACATCTCTCTCATAAATCCCATTAATTCTAGTCATCGCCACATTCATTTCAGAAAGAACCGCAGCCTTTTTCTCTGCCTCGGGAGCACTAGCTGGAATTCCTAGACGGTTCAAATGGAAGTTGGCATATTCCCCTGTACAGGCCAAAGCCAATCGGTATGTACGCAGTTTGCTATCGTTTGCATTTCTTTGTTGATCTATAGGCAATTCAGGGTCTATACTTCCTTCTACCAAACATTCAAATCCGTTGTTGGTAGGAACTGTATTTAAGTTATAAGAAATGTAATAATTTCTGTTTTGGGTATAAGGATCAATATAGATAGTAGAATAATTTACCGAACTGATCATTACGTGCACCCCACCAAAATCCGATATACTAAAACGTGCAATAGCTGAAGGATCGTCCATTCCCTGGGCTGCATACGACCGGGTATTAGGATGCATGGCCTGTAGCGCTGGTTCGAAAGTTGAAGCTTCATAAACACGGAAACGCTGAAGCTCTCCATTGTTAGTCGGTAAATCGATAATGACATTGGATGTGCCCGTAAATCTCTCAGGTGCCTGTGTCAACTGATTTTTCAGGGCAGGGAGGTTTAATTTGAAAAGGTCAAATTCCTGAGGTGAGCTATTTCTCAAAGCCTTCGCCTGGCCCTGAATTTCTGTAGAAGATGCCTTCTGCCACAGTGAACTTTGCGCATTCATTCCTAGCCCAAATATCATTAAGGTCAGAAATAAAAGAGATTTAAAGTTGTTTGTTTTCATACTTTATTTTAATAACGTTAATAATTTCAAAGTCGTAAAGATAATACCTTAAGTGAAATTAGGTAATTTTTAACAGCCTTACTTTCTGTTTTTCAGTAAAAAAATCCAAAAATTGTGTCGTTAAACCTGATTGGAAAAAATTTCTGCATAATTTTGACTCCTATTAAATAATGGGAACTTTAAAAAATTTTAGGGTATTATTCCATCAAAAATTCCATTTTGAAAGTTAAGGAAAAAAGTTTTACCCTGTGCAGTTTTAATTAGGCAATTTGAATACCACGGCATTCGTAAAGGATTTAGGACTAATCGAGTATAAGGAGGCTTGGGAGTACCAGGAGCATCTATTCCAGAAGATACTGGATATCAAAAGTTCGAATAGAAGATTGGGTCTATCGAATACTACCCCAAACTATTTTCTTTTTGTCGAGCATCCACATGTTTATACCCTGGGTAAAAACGGCCATCACGACCATCTGCTCGTTTCCGACGAGAAGTTACGGGAAATAGGGGCAAAATTTTACAACATAAACCGTGGAGGGGACATTACCTACCATGGTCCGGGGCAAATTGTAGGCTATCCTATTCTGGACCTCGAAAACTTTTTCACGGATATCCATAAATACCTACGGCTATTGGAAGAAATGGTTATCCGTACCCTGAGGGAATACGGGCTGAAAGTCGAACGCAGCAATGGCGAAACGGGCGTATGGCTCGATGTGGGCACGCCGTTTGCCCGCAAGATTTGCGCCATGGGCGTGCGCGCCAGCAGATGGGTAACCATGCACGGTTTTGCCTTGAACGTCAATACGGACCTGGGTTACTTCGACTATATGGTTCCGTGTGGGATAAAGGACAAGGCGGTTACTTCCTTAAATGTTGAACTGGGAGTTTCGCACGTTCCTCTTTCCGAAGTAAAGAGCAAATTGCTACAGCACTTCTCGACACTTTTTAATGCGGAATTGATTGCGGAGCCCCAAACCCCTGCTGCCCTTTAAAAGTGTATCGCTTCTATGCCTACTTTGAAAACTCAGTCAATAGGCTTGAGCCCGTAATTTTCCCATCCTTAAAGTCTTCCTGCTTTACCAGGCCCACATCCCTGGCAATCCATTGCTTGGCACTAGTTTTCTGGCGGATTCCCATATTGACCTCGGTGTCGTAAGTAACAACAAAGCAGTCAAAAGTCCCGGCCAGAGTAGTGATGTTTTCTTTTCCGATTACTTTTCGGTCGGTGATATCCAGGGTCATGTTCATGTTCATTCCACCCATGGATATTTTCATGGTCATGTTCGCATCGGGCAAGGTCTCTCCCACGGTCAATTCGTTGGGCCAATCGAGGTTGGTTCCCGTTATATCATATTCCATCGCTTCCATGCTGTCTATCATTTCGGGACTGAATAACGATCTAAAATCCACCGAGAGTTTGTTGTCCTTGCAGATAACGGTAAATTCCATTTCAACGGTCGATTTTTCCTTAGTGTCCTTGGTGATGCCGCGAATGATGGCCTCTTTGCCGGATGAGGTGTTTTTGACGGTCAACACTTTATAATCGATTACGGCAATAGGGTTGTCCCTTTTGTCAAAATTCGTGATCTGGTATTTTGTCCCTTCATTTAGAGGATAGTACATATTGCACTCTTCCTGTGAAAAGGATGAGGAGGCGATACATATAAATAAAATGGAAAAAGCGATGTGTGGGCTTTTATTGAACATAACGTAAATGGTTTAGGGTGAAAAAGGATTGTTGCAGTTAAAGGTTTAGCTTTTATTTTATTCTTCTTCTTCTTCTTGAACATCAGTACCTATAATATTCTTGGTGGAAGAATTTTTCTTTTTTCTTTTTTTCTTTTTTACGCTTTTCTTGGGTGTTTCCACCACGCTATCCAGAACCCGGTCGGTACTCTTTTCGGTCTCGCGTTCCACGCGTCGTTCTACACTGCGTTCAACTGCTTTTTCTGCTTTTTTCCCCAGTTTATCTAGAAATTGGGCACTGCAAATGGAGGTGATGCATAAAAAAATAAGGGTCAAGATGATTTTCATAATAATTTATTTTAAGCATTAATTTTCCAAGATATTCATTGAATTAATTTTTTAAGAAAAACTAATTCACGGTAAAACGCATGTATTTACCTAAATAGTTGCATTCCAAAATTAGTGGGGAAAGGAGCCGGTTCTTCGGGGATTGGCTCTTTAAAAATCAAGTTAGGAAAGAAGAAACCAAAATTTAATTTGTGGTTCGGGGTTAAAAATAGTAAAAGTTTATTGCATTTCCCACGAAATCAGGTGGTTTCTGTAAAAAATGTGTGAAAGGATGGAGCTTACTCCACGTCGTAAAGGATGATTCCATTAGGATCTCCCTTTACGGCCAGACTTATCCCATTTCTGGTATTTCCTTTGCCCATGGATGCTTCCGAAGTTCCAAAGACGGGAAAACCCTCTAACAGATTTGCGCTTTTGTCGAACACGTAGACCCTTTTCTCCTGGGTTTCGGTTATGGCCACAAATGTTTTTTGTCGAATCCTGAAAATCTGCGGACGGCTGTAAATTCCCAGTGGAAGCTCAGCCAGTTTACCATCAATTCGCAACAGATTGTCGTCCAGCGTTACTTTTGTATTGCCCTCCATCCCAAACCAATAGGAAGCTCCCACGGAAAGGGCCTGGGACGAGACCTTTCCGTTTTCGGAAATGCGCTCCTTGGTATTTCCCCTAGTGATAACAACAAAAGTTTGATCTTCAACGGATATTGGGATATCCGTATATTCGAAATTTTTTGAAACGGTGATTCTCGGTTTTCCAACTCTGCTCAAGATATTCAGAACACCACTTTCCTCAGGGATTACAATGTAATCCTTTTTTCCAATCCTAAAATGGGCCGGAGGCATAACGATATTGCTTTTCGCCTTCTTAAATGTGAAGCCTTTCACGGGTTTTCCATCGCTGTTGTAAAGTAGGACATCCCTCCCCTGAACAATCATAAACCGATATTTGCGGTTGTTGTCATAATCAAATACGGAAAGGGGCTGGGTAATTTCGTCCCTGAATTTTAAAGGAAAGGAATTCACATTTTTCCCATTCCTGTCCAGAACATACACTTCGTTTTTTGTGGCAAAGGCCATCTGTGTCTTCCCATTTCCAAAGATGTCCACTTGTTCAATTTTGCCCAAAATAGGGGAGTTTAGGTTCTTGGACCAGAGTATTTTGCCGTTTTCCGAGAGGTAATAAAGTTTGTTTCCTATATCCTGGACCACTACATTGCCGCTGGTGCCGATCAGATGCGGACCGGCCAAAACAGCATTTTCAAGAGAAGCGTTGAATTTTTCCGAAACTAGGGTGGTACTTTTTGAATTGGAATTTCCCTCCCTGCAACTCATGGTTACATGTGCAAAATCCCTGTCAAAGCTAAACTGAATTGCCGCCAGGGGGAACTGATCCAGTGAAATATCTGGATTTGTTGGAAAATCTATGTTGAAAAATCCCGAAAGACTTTCCAGGGCCTTCCCCTGCATCCCATAAAATAACAAGGACGAAGTGGAACCCAGATCCTGGGCGGTATTTTCAAAATAGGCCGTATTTTTTAGGGTGGATTGGTTTTGGAAGGAAGCAATGATTGCCTGTGCAAGTGTCTTGCTCTCGGTAAAAACAAAAAAGTTCTCCAGTTGAAAGGCAAAATTTGCTTCAGAAGCAGTGATTAGCGGATAAAACGTTTTTTGAAACAATTGAGGCTCACTGAACCTTTTAATTTCCACTTCGCGGAAGGAATCCTCTGTGGCGGTAAATCGTGCCAGGGCATCTTGGGTCATAGAAGGATCGATGCTGTTGATGAAAAGTGCAGTCCCGTCTTTACTTGAAATGGTTCCCACCTCCTTAGCGGCCCCGAAGATGCCGGAAGTTTCGATCAGGTCTTTTTCTCCCCGAAATTTCCTAATATCATTTTGGAATTTCTCGGCATCGTCAAAGGTAAAGCTCATGGCGGCCACGGCATCTATGGGCACCAATTCCGCCAATTGGTTCTGCTGGGGCAATTGACCTTTAAAAACCTTTAATAATTGAGGGATCGTGTCCGTGGCCAAGGTTATTCCCGTTGCAGTGAAGGATTTAGGGGCAAGGGAAACATCCAAAGCGGTCCAGGAAGGGAAATCGATCGTTGAGGAATCCCCCAGAGTAATCTTATTTTGACGCACTAGTATGGTGAGGTCACTGGCAAATGGCAATTCGAAAACCTTTTTAAAAGGTTCTGCCCGTTCGGTTCTCCCATTTAAAATGTCCATCAGGATTTTTTGTGAGGAAGAAGCTACGAATACACTGTCCACAATGGCCAGATAGGAAGTCTTTTGTTCAATGGTAATCCGTTGAAGGGTGTGATCCTCAATCTTTAATGTTTCAATAACCTTATCCCTCAGGGAATCGGGCTGAAAAAGATTAGGGGTATGCCTCGAAATAAAGGTAAAGTCATAAAAGGAATTATCATCCCTGGTGATGCACAAAAGGCTTTCAGACTGCGGATGTAGATTTTTAAGTAGCGTAGCCTCTTCAGAAAGAAACAGATACGGAGCGGATTTATTGAATTTTGAGAGCAACGGATTGTTTTCAATATCGGCCTGTAGTCCCTTCCAATTGGAAATCTTCAAAACGAGGGCTGTGTTTTCAGGAATAAAATCCATCAGGGTTCCCGTGTTATCGGGTGTTTTTTCACAGCCCAAAAAAGCAATGAAAAATAAAAACAAAATGAGTTTTCCCAAGTTTTTTCCCATGAAGACAAATATAATAAGGATTGGCTTCGGTGCAAGTTTCTTGAAGGTTGTTTATCTAAACAAAAGGCGATCTTATAATTCGGAAATCACTTTACCCAAACAGTGGCTCGATCTTATTTTGAGGTCCAAAGAGCCCTTGTCTAAAGGGATGGCAAGAGTCTAAAGGACTTTCGGTGAAAAATAGAACAACCGTGATTTCGAATGGCCTCCCTGTGCTCCAAAGTAGGATATCCTTTATTCTGTTTCCAGTTATAGTGCGGATAATGGTTGTGGAGACCTGCCATATACTCATCCCGATGGGTTTTTGCCAGGATGGAGGCCGCCGCGATATGGAGATATTTTCCATCGCCCTGGACTACACATTCAAAAGGAATCTTTCCAAACGGTTTAAACCGGTTGCCATCAATTGCAATAAATTCAGGATAGAGGGAAAGTCCCTCTATGGCACGGTGCATCCCTAAGATTGACGCATTCAGGATGTTTATGGAGTCGATCTCGTCCATCATTACGTGCATAACCTTAAAACAAATGGCCTCCCTCTCAATGATTTCCCGGAGTTCGTTCCGTTTTTTCTCAGACAATTGCTTGCTGTCTGTTAGAAATGGGTGCTTAAAATCATTGGGAAGAATAACCGCCGCAGCCGTAACGGGACCTGCCAGGCACCCACGGCCGGCTTCGTCCGTGCCGCATTCAAGTAGATGGGGATTTATTTTTGACTGAAGCATGTTGTGTGCAAAATTCCAAAAAAATATCGATCGTCCAAATTTAAAAGGAGCAAAAGCTCGAGTAATAATTTCAAATTTGCGACTTATAACTGTTGCTCAATTCGTATTCAGATGTCTGTCTGTACTAGACAGGGGCTTAGCCAAATTTCAATATGCAGAGCAAAAAAATAAATTACCTTTGCCAAAAGCTGTTTCAGTATGAAGAAAATACCTTTGCTCCTGTTGGTTTTGTTTGTCACGGCAACTGTGTTTTCGCAAACCCCTCCCAAAAAGGAAAAACCTCCTATTGAAGCTTATAGGATAATTTCTTATGAAAGGGACACCACCTTTGTGGATACCACCCTTAGCCTCAAAAAAAAATACAGGTTCAACTACCTCCGAAGGGACAATTTTGGTCTGTTGCAGTTTTCCAATGTGGGCCAAACCTATAATTCCCTGACCTATTCCTTTGATCGATTAAATCTAAAGCCACTTTTTGCCGCCCAATCCCACCATTTTAACTACAAGGAAATCGAGGATGTAAATTACTATGAAGTACCAACCCCTTTCACCGAATTATATTTTAAAACGGCCTACGAGCAGGGCCAGCAGTTGGATGCGTTTTTTACGGTGAACACCTCGCCGCAATTCAACTTTTCCATAGGGTATAAGGGAGTTCGATCCCTGGGAAAATACCAACATATTTTGACAAGCACGGGGAATTTTCTGTTTACCGCAAACTATCACACCAAAAACCAGCGCTATGGGGCCCGGGCCCACATGGCGGCCCAGGACATCATGAACCAGGAAAATGGCGGGCTCAAGGATTCCTCTTTGGCCCTGTTCATCAACAATGATCCAGAATTTACGGATCGAGGGAGACTGGACGTGCGCTTTGAGGATGCGGAAAACAAGTTGGAAGGAATCCGCTTTTATGGCGACCATTATTACGAATTGATCAGCGACCGGGATAGTTTGGGTTATTCGGTCTTAACCCTGGGAAATGTACTTTCGTATGAGCGGAAATATTTCAGATATAACCAGGCCAGGGCTTTTGCGCCCTTCGGACCTTCCTACGTGGCTTCCGATCTGTACACCAGAACGCGGATGGAGGATTTCAATGTAAGGGGCTTTGTGGATTACGACAATTCCCTCCTTGGGAAGATCACTGCGTGGGCGGGCTATACGGACTTGAATTATGGATATAACTCAATATTGAATCTGGATAGCGGCATTATTCCAAATAGAATTATCGGGAATATCATACAGGCCGGTGGTGCTTACGAGAAGGAATACCGCGGATTTAAATTGTCCGGGAAAGGAGCCATAAACGTCGCTGGCCATTTTGAGGGAAATTATCTTCAGGGCGCTGCCTCATTCGCACTGGATGATGATTATAGTGCCGAAGCGTCCTTGACTATCCATTCAGTGGCGCCCAATTTCAATTTTCAACTATATCAAAATGATTATAAAAACTATAATTGGAAGACAAACCTCAACAACGTCAAAACCCAGGAATTAAAATTCGACATCCATACCAAGAAATTTGGAAGCGCCTCGGTCAGTTACACTGGGATTGACGATTATGCCTATTTCGGCATCAAGGCCAATGACAGCACTCCCTCACCGCTACAAGCCCCGGAAAGAGTGGATTATTTAAAGATAAAGGCAGAGAAGGAATTTACTTTTGGCCGGTTTGCTCTGGACAATACCATCATGTACCAACAGGTTATAAACGGTGAAGATGTTTTGAACGTCCCTCAATTGCTTACCCGAAATTCCTTTTATTACCAGGATCATTTTTTTAAGAGAGCCTTGTTTTTGCAAACCGGAGTTACCTTTCAATATTTCACAAAGTATAATATGAATGCGTACGACCCTGTACTTGCTGAATTTTATGTGCAGAACAATCAGGAACTGGGCGGGTTTCCACTGGTCGATATTTTTTTCAATGCAAAGATTAGGCAGACCCGCATCTACTTTATCTATGAAAACTTCACCGCACTTTTCACCAATAAAAATGAATACTTTTCAGCTCCGGGATATCCCTATCGCGACAATGTGCTGCGGTTTGGGTTGGTATGGAACTTTTTTCTATAAAAAAACCCGCCACTTTAGGACAGGTTTTAATTGTAATTGGGCGGAAGTAGAACCTAGTCTCTCAAAAGCCCTCTGGAAATAACGATCTTCTGGATTTCCGAAGTTCCTTCATAGATCTGCGTGATTTTAGCATCGCGCATCAGGCGTTCCACGTGATATTCCTTTACATAGCCATTTCCACCGTGGACCTGGACAGCTTCCACCGTTACGTCCATGGCCACTTGGCTGGCGTAGAGTTTTGCCATTGCGCCGCTGACATCGTAATTGTTGCCCTGATCTTTGTCCCAAGCCGCTTTATGGACCAGATGACGGGCGGCTTCAATGCTTGTGTGCATATCTGCAAGTTTAAAGGCGATAGCTTGATGGTTGCAGATCTCGGTGCCGAAAGCCTTGCGCACCTTTGAATACTCCCGAGCCAGATCGTATGCTCCCGCTGCAATGCCCAAAGCCTGCGCGGCAATTCCGATGCGGCCGCCAGAAAGGGTTTTCATGGCAAAGCTAAAGCCAAAGCCATCTGCGCCTATCCTGTTTTCCTTTGGAACCCGCACATCGTTAAAAATTAGGGAGTGGGTGTCGCTTCCGCGGATACCCAATTTGTCTTCCTTGGGACCGATCTCAAAACCTTCCCAGCCTTTTTCAACAATAAATGCGTTGATGCCCTTGTGTTTTTTTTCTTTATGGGTTTGTGCAATTACCAAATAATAATCGGCTGTACCACCGTTGGTGATCCAGTTTTTTGTGCCATTCAGGATATAATGATCGCCATCCTCAATAGCGGTAGTCCTCTGTGAAGTAGCATCGCTTCCGGCCTCAGGCTCACTTAAGCAAAATGCTCCCAGCTTATCACCCGTGGCCAATTTGGTGAGGTATTTTTGCTTTTGTT
>CAYXDM010000020.1:0-9591 GCA_964463595.1 uncultured Aequorivita sp.
GTAAATATTATCTACACTGCCAGAATATGCGCCAATCACATACTCGAACATATCAAAAGTTTTTACGCCCAAAGCCTCGCGGCTGTAAAATGCTTCGTGAATATCGGGTGTTGCAAAGCGGGTTAAATCCAGTAGACCTTCGTCAACAACCGCCAAGGTATAGGTCATCGCCTTTCCTTTTTCCTCGGAAACTTTTACTGTGAAATTTTTCTCAGGTTTCAAAACTTCCGGCATCACAATTTTTGGGTGAAGCACCGTTGAAGGATCTTCCACCGAAAGCGGAATTACGCCGTAAAGCCTTATTGGTAAATCATTTTTCGTTTGATTGTGTGGTTGAAGCAGAGAAATATTTACATAAATATTCGGTGCCATTTCCTTCGTGATTTTTATCGCGGCCTTGGTTTCGCCTTTTTTTGTTTCGATCCAGTGCGTAGTCAAAACTTCGGTACCGTTTTCAACGCTAATCAGCGCATGGCCGTCACTTCCCGAAGGAAAGGTTATAAATGCTTCCTCGCCCACATTGTATTTTTCTTTGTAAGCTGAAAAGAGTAACATTCGCGCACTTTCAGCATCGCCGTCGCTTGGGCGCTGCCACCAATTTCTATAGAAATAAGTGATCCGCCCGGTGGCGTGACCTGAATTTTTATCGATAACACGAATCAAATACCTTCCGCCTTCCTCTTCGGGAATATTTACAGTGAATTTGCCCCTTCCGCTGCCATCGGTTTTTACTGTAAAATCCTTCACGGGACGATGCACGGTGGAATTTTCATAGGTTGAAAGATTGTCCGAGCCGCGGTTCCACCACCAGCGCCATTCAATTTGAAAAACTTTTACATCGAGCTCCCGATTAGCGACAGGGATGCCTTGGGCATTTAAGGAAACCACATCAAAAACTGTATTTTCATCCGTAAAATAGGAACCGTAACGCCCTGCTTCGGGAGATTTCAACCCGACAAAGTGTGAAAAGGGCGCGAGATCCTTCGAAAAAATATCCATTGAAAAATCGCCCCCGCCTTCATAAACTTTGGTCAGAAAAGTAGCCTTCAACATTCCGGGCGCGTTCTTACCAACTTCCAGATTTTGGCTGAAAGTCGCGCTGCCTTCCGAAGAAAGTTGCGCGTCCAAAACTGGGATTTCAACCTCCTCAAATTTTCGGATCGGATCTATGAAATTGTATTTTGGGAATTTCTGAAAAGCGGAATTGCTTGCCCGAAGGGTTGCGGTGATATCCATCTTCAAATTTCGTCCAGGAGAACCGTGCAGCCATCGGGCGCTGGCCGTTCCTTTCACGGGTTTTGTGGCATCGAGAATTTCATCGTCAAAATTGAGGTTGATTTTTAAACGATTCGGTTTTATGGTCGCCACTTTTAAGGTATGCGAAAACTGGGCACCGCCGACGGTAATCGTGGCATTCCAATTTCCGGTTGGGGAGGAAGGGTCTGTCGCGATCGGGAAATAATAAAAACCTCCCTGCGCCCTAGCCCCCGAAGGGGAGGCCACTGCTGTGGAATTGCCAGTGTTTTGCACGCTTCGCTGTACCAATTTCCCACGGGCATCGGTTACTGAAAGAGTTATTGGATGGTTTTTTGGGAGTGGGTTTGCATTATCATTTAAAACAAAAGTTAAATGAATGCTATCACCAGGACGGTACACGCCGCGTTCGGTATATGTGAAACCTTTCAGGCCTTTTTGGAGTTCTTTTCCCGAAATGTCGAAATTGCTCATGGACAGTGCGTTTCCGTCCTCCAATTTTACATAGGCGAAATTGTTTCCTTTCTGTGCCACGGCGAAAGCCGCATTTTTGTTGCTCTCATAAAGAATGGAACCGTCCTTTTCGGTGATGACCGTTTCAATCAATTGTTGTTGATAATTGAATAGTTTGATCGTGACGCCGTCTTCGGGTTTTGCTGAAATAAGGTTTGTGGCAAAAAAATGATAGGAACGATTGTTGCCTTTTTTTGCGATCAAGCCCAAATCGGATCCCAAAATATTTGCCGTAACAACGCGATCTTCGTTGTAAAAGGCGGGATGGCAGGGATTGTCCCGCTGTTCCCAATTATAATTATAGGTTCGCCAGCGGTAAATTTGGTTGTCCCAATATCGTTGTTCACGGATTTCTTCATCTTCCGAAGAATCCAATGTGTAATAGGGATCCTCTTCGTAATATTCGTCTTTGTTTTCTTCAGAATTTTGTTCGTCGGAAATAGTTTCATTACAATCATAAGTTATGTATTCTTTTTTGAAGCTGAATTCCAGTTGATAAATAGCGCCGGGATCGGCCTTAAAATATTCCGAAAGGTTGATGGCGTAGGCTTTCCAACTGCCATTGTTTCCCAAATCGTCATTTTTTAAATCGATGGTTTTTTTGGTAATCCTTCTTCCCACCCTTTTAATGTCGTATGTATTGTTGTCATTTAAATTATAACTTTGAAGAAATTGGAGCACCTTGTTTTCGAAAATCTTAATGACGCGAACGTCCACCTTTGAAAGGTTTACCGCTTCAAAGTATACGGGAGTTGCAGCTGAATTGGGAAGGATTACGCCTCTTGAGATCATCCGCACAGCGGGTTTTAACTGTTCAAAGGAAACCAATTCTGAAAATTCCTTTTTCAAACCATAGCCATCGGTGTTTTTTATTCCCGTGAAAACGGTGACTTTTACATCGCCCACAACTCGGTTTGGCGGATACACGTTCAATACATTTCCGTCTACTTCGTATCGCAGATCGGTTGTGTTTTCAATGGTTACCAAACCTGCAAAGTCCTGATTTTCCAAAAGCGGATCGGAAAAATTGATGCTCAAAATGGCGGAAGGCGCAGCGGTACTGCGGATGTCCACTATGGAAAAATCATTTTGTCCGGGAATGCTGAGAGTGTTCTCGCCTTTGTTTGTGGCACCGATGGGTTTTCCGTCCCATTTAATGAGAATTTTGGAATCGGTTAATTTTCGGTTTATGCTGTCGATGGTGAAATTGAAAAATTTGGCATCTGTACTTTCCAATGGCCATTTCAACTTTAAATTTTTTCCGTCCTGCGATGCGGAAACCAACTTTTTTGCATTTTCCAAAGAAATAACATCCGAGGCTTCAATGGATGCTTCAACAAATTGCCAATTTTTGTTGTGGCTTTGTAGATGGCCCAATTCAACTTTGAAGTTTGGGGTAATCGTATAAAAACTAAAAGTGTAGCTTTTGAATTCCTTTGCAATGTCTGCGTAAAATTGGTCCAATTTTACGGTAACCGTATATTCCGTATCGGGTTTTAAATATTCCGACGGTTGAAAAATAAGGGTTTTCCCGTTTTCAATAACGAGTTTACCGTCGGTTTTTGGAGTGATTTTCAGATAATCCTTTGCGGTAATTTCCTGCGTAAGCTCAAACTGCTCCAAAGGTTTTACCAGCGCAATGCGAATATCGGTCGTGATGGATTGGTTTCCGTAGGTATTGTAGGAAATATATTCCTTGAATTTATAAAGGTTGTCGGTTTCGGAATGCCTCTCATTGTCTTTGCAGGAAGCAATAAAAATGAGAAGGGAAATGATGATAAAGGGACGAAGGATTTTCATAGGGGCTGTTTAGAAAAAAACTTAAAAGTAAAGAAAAACGAGAAGGTTGCAATTGGAATTGTAAGATTTGGACCAAAAGCCCCCGAGTGACGGGGTGGTTCCCCTCCCCCTTGTTTATTCCTCGGACATTTTTTGACGGGAAAGGCGTAGTGAGTAACTCTCCGCAACAGCTGGGCGACCAATGGATAAGAATATTTTGGGCCTTATCATAACCCTACTCGTTGTTTTTATAAATGCCTATCACCAATTCCCCCTCGGAATTCATGGAGGCGCGATACATTCCCGAAGTGTTGAATTCCATCGCCACGTTACCATCTTTATCGATTGCCACAATGCCGCCGTCGCCGCCAAGTTTTGGAAGTTTGTTCTGGATAACCTCCCTTGCGGCCTCCTGCAAGGTCATGCCTTTATATTCCATCAGCGCTGAAATATCGTGCGCCACAACTCCCCTGATAAAAAATTCGCCCCAGCCCGTAGCGGAGACGGCACAGGTTTGATTGTTCGCATAAGTTCCCGCGCCTATAATTGGCGAATCACCAATGCGGTTCCAGCGTTTGTTGGTCATTCCGCCCGTAGAGGTTCCTGCCGCGAGATTGCCGTGTTTGTCCAAAGCCGCACAGCCCACCGTCCCGTATTTTGAATTCTGGATGAATGGATCTATAACTGAAACCTTATTTTGGTTTTGGGATTTTTCCCGTTCCAAAATTCGCTCTAAAATCTCATATCGGTTTTGGGTATGGAAATAGGAGGTGTCCATCATTTCATAGCCCAAACTCTTTGCGAATTCTTCGGCCCCAGCCCCGTAAAGCATCACGTGATTGCTTTTTTGCATTACGTCTTTTGCTAACTCTATTGGATTTTTTATGTGCCGAACTCCAGCCACCGCGCCGGCATTTAAGTTGGAGCCGTCCATAATGGAGGCGTCGAGTTCATTTCTGCCTTCGTGTGTAAAGACCGCACCTTTTCCGGAATTGAACAACGGTGAATCCTCCATTACCATTATTGTCCTTGTCACTGCTTCCAAAGCCGTGCCGCCGTTTTTCAGAATTTCGTGGCCCATTGAAATACCTTCCGCGAGTTTTTCGCGATAGGCCTTTTCCACTGAATCGCTGGTATGTTCTTTTAAGATGGTCCCGGCGCCGCCATGGAGAACGATGCCGAAATTTTCTTTTTCCCCCGTTGACGCCGTCGGTTCTGGATTATCTGGGACTGATTCTCCGGAATGGCCGCACGCCAGGAGAAATAGCAAGGAAAATAGTAGGTATATGGTTTTCTTCATCTGTAAAGAATATTTGATAAATATGAAGTTGGAATGCCCAAGGGGTCATCTTCTGTTGGTTTGCAAATTGTCAATGGAAATTCATAGGAATTCGTTTTTGCGCAAATATGTTCAAAGGAACGAAAATCAATGGAATTTATTAAAACAGTATCGATTTAGGTGTCAGGTAAAACGAGGAAAGTTTGAACAGTTCTTTCTATTTCGGGCATTTTCATCTAATTTTACGTATCTGATAAATTTACGCCAATGGCCATTAAAAAACCTTTCAATCTGAATAAATGGATAGAAGAAAACCGCGATCTGTTGAAACCACCCGTGGGAAACAAGAATCTTTACGTGGAATCCGATGATTATATTGTAATGATTGTCGCTGGACCCAATGCGAGAAAAGATTATCATTACAATGAAACTGAGGAACTTTTCTATCAATTGGAAGGAAATATTCAGGTTGCAATCCAGGAAAACGGCGAAAAAAAAATAATGGAGCTCGGACCCGGTGATATGTATTTACATCCCGCAAAAGTTCCGCATTCCCCCGGCCGAAGTGAAGGATCGATCGGGTTGGTCATTGAGCGGAAGCGTATAGATATGGATGGGAAGGATGGTCTGCTCTGGTTTTGTGACAATTGCAACCATAAATTATATGAGGTTTATTTTCCTTTGGATAATATTGAAACCGATTTTCTTAAGCATTTTAAAGAATTCTATGGGAACGAATCACTGCGCACCTGCGATAAATGCGGAAACGTTATGGAAACGGACCCACGGTTTACAATCGATGAGAAATAAAGCAGGTGAATAACGAAATAATGTAGGAATATAGTTGAAAAATTTTGGTAGGCATAGGAAAACCAAAAGAAAAAGTGTAAATTTGGTCTATAGAAAGATTGAAATTACACTATCATGGAAAAGCCATTTAAAAAGCCCCGGAAAGCCTATTATGTTGAGGAAGCTCCCACAAATTTCTACGAAGGAAACTTGGCTGTTCCCCTTATAGATTTGACCTCCTACCAAAAAATGCAAATTGTAAGAGATGGGGTTACCAAAACCTACCTTACCAAGCTTAAAGAAGAAACTTCCTTAGATTACGATGCTTTGGCGCAGGCTTTATCCGTTACCCGTTCCACGCTCATCAATAAAAAGAGTGATCAACGGTTTAGCGATCATATCAGTGAGCGCATTATTGCGGTTGCGGAATTATATTCATTTGGTTATGAAGTTTTTGAAAACAAAGACAACTTCAATAAATGGATGTTTTCTCCCAATCAAGCACTTTCGGGAGCCAAACCCTTTGAATTCATGGACAATCAGTTTGGGCGCGAAGAAATCCGAAATCTTATAGGCCGTATTGAGTATGGCGTGTATTCCTAGCCTATGAAGGTTTATAGAGTGACCAAAACTCAATACGCGAAGGATCTGAACGGGACGGGCGCAAAACTTTTTGGCGGGAGGTGGAACCATGTGGATTATCCCTGTATTTACACGGCCGCGAGCCGAGCCTTGTCCGTTTTGGAGTATGCGGTGAATATCAATATCGATTTCATTCCCCGGGCTTTGAGCCTTTGTGTTTTTGAAATTGATGAATCGCATATTTTTTCATTGAGGGAAGAAGCGCTTCCGGGAAATTGGCGGGATTCACCGGCTCCGAGATCCACTAAGGATTTTGGCACGGAATTACTTCAGAAAGAATCTCCAATCATTAAAATCCCTTCCATTATCATTCCGCAAGAGTTCAATTTTATTCTGAATCCCTTTACTGGCAATTCGGCCTTTGAGTTGGTGGAAATAAGAGATTTTGTATTCGACTTGAGAATTAAAAGTAATGGTTTGTGATATTCTATGGTGGTTCACATTAAACCATTTTAGATCACCATTTATCTTAGGTCCAACAGGGTGTTGGATTATACCGTGGTGGGGTTAAATATTCCTTCGTGAATTTGTACCTTTGCACAACAATTTTGGAATTATAAAAAAGAGTATATGCAAGTAGCTACAAAAAGCTTTGGAATAGAAGAAGCTTTAAAGGAACTAGGAATCAAAGAAGTAAACAAAGGAACCTCCACGGGCAGTAAGTGGTTTTCGAATGGTGCGGAGATTTCGTCCTTTTCGCCGGTTGATGCCCAGTTAATTGGAAAGGTATCGACAACTTCCAAGGAAGATTATGAAAAGGTAATGCAAACGGCCACCGAGGCCTTTAAGACCTGGAAATTGAAACCCGCCCCACAGCGGGGCGAAATAGTCCGTCAGTTCGGGAACGAATTGAGAAGACTGAAAGAACCACTCGGTAAATTGGTTTCCTACGAAATGGGAAAAAGCTACCAGGAAGGTTTGGGCGAGGTACAGGAAATGATCGACATCTGTGATTTTGCCGTCGGACTTTCCCGCCAGCTCTACGGGTTTACCATCCACAGTGAACGCCCGGGCCACCGAATGTACGACCAATACCATCCATTGGGTGTGGTGGGGATAATTTCGGCATTCAACTTTCCCGTTGCGGTTTGGGCCTGGAATACGGCTTTGGCTTGGGTCTGCGGAGATGTTTGTGTTTGGAAACCATCAGAAAAAACTCCTTTAACCGGAATTGCCTGCCAGAAAATTGCGGCTAAAGTATTTGCAGATAACAATCTGCCGGAAGGAATTTCCTGCCTGATCAATGGCGATTATAGAGTCGGGGAATTAATGACCAATGACGGAAGAACGGCCCTGGTTTCTGCTACCGGCTCTATTAGAATGGGAAAAATAGTGGCCCAGGCGGTTGCAAAAAGACTTGGGAAATCACTTCTTGAACTCGGTGGAAATAATGCAATTATTGTAACTCCTGATGCAGATATCAAAATGACCGTGATCGGTGCCGTATTTGGAGCCGTTGGAACCGCGGGCCAACGCTGTACCTCCACCCGAAGACTGATCATCCACGAAAGTATTTATGACAAAGTGAAAGATGCTATTGTCGATGCCTATAAACAATTAAAAATCGGAAATCCGTTGGATGAGAAGAACCACGTAGGACCGCTTATCGATAAGGATGCCGTTAAGGAATATCAAAAAGCACTAGAAAAAGTAGTTGAAGAAGGCGGAAAGATCATTGTTGAGGGTGGCATACTTGAAGGCGAAGGCTACGAGAGTGGATGCTACGTAAAACCTGCAATTGCGGAAGCTGAAAATCATTTTGAAATTGTGCAGCACGAAACTTTTGCCCCGGTACTCTACTTAATGAAATACAGCGGAGGGGTTGAAAACGCTATTGAACTTCAAAATGGGGTGGTGCAAGGTCTTTCATCCTCAATTATGACCAATAACCTGCGGGAGGCCGAGCGGTTTCTTTCCCACGCGGGTAGCGATTGCGGAATAGCAAATGTGAACATAGGTACTTCTGGAGCAGAAATTGGAGGTGCTTTTGGAGGAGAAAAGGAAACGGGGGGCGGCCGCGAAAGTGGAAGCGATGCTTGGAAAGTTTATATGCGCAGACAAACAAATACGATCAACTATACTACGGAATTGCCCTTGGCGCAAGGAATTAAGTTTGATCTGTAGTTCCCTCATAACTCAGAAGTGAAGCGTTGGACTCATAAATCCCCAACGGGCTGCAAAGAATGAGGTTATAAACCTAACAGGCTTTCAAAACCTGTTAGGTTTTTTAATTTTAGTTTAAAATTCCAACTCTACCAAAAGTGGGCAATGGTCGCTATGCATAGCGTCTGGAAGAATTACTGCCCGTTTTAAATTGTCCCGCAAAGGCTCGGAAACCAAATTATAGTCAATTCGCCAACCTTTGTTGTTGTTTCGTGCATTGGCGCGATAGCTCCACCATGTATACTGGTGGGGATCTTTGTTGAAATGCCGAAAACTATCTATAAATCCGCTTTTCATAAACAGATCCAGCCAGTCTCTTTCCACGGGCAAAAATCCTGAGACATTGGCGTTTCTGACCGGGTCGTGAATGTCGATGGCTTGGTGACAGATATTATAGTCACCACAAATCACCAGGTTGGGAATTTCTAATTTCAGTTGCTCAATATATTGTTGAAAATCCGCCATATAGGTAAATTTATGTTCCAACCGATTTATGTTGGTGCCGCTGGGCATATATAGGCTCATTACCGAAAGATTGTCGAAATCCGCACGAATATTTCTACCTTCAAAATCCATATGGCCAATCCCGGTACCATATTCTATGTGGTTGGGCTCAGTTTTTGAAAGGATCGCCACTCCACTATAACCTTTTTTTTGGGCACTGAACCAGTAATGGTAAGGGTATCCCGCGTTCTCAATCTCGGTAATTTCCACTTGGTCAAAATTTGCCTTGATCTCCTGGAGACAGATAATATCGGGGTTTGCGGCTTTTAGCCAATCGACAAAACCTTTTCGCATTGCGGCGCGAATGCCGTTTACGTTGTATGAGATTATTTTCATTTATCTTATGGATCACTGTTTGATTTTCTAGACGCCAAATTTACTCATATTATTTGAGGGCGGTTTTTTTGGTATCAAGACTCCTGTAACAATCTGATGATGAATATATTCGTAATATTGCACTATTACACTGTGCTCATCCATTTAGGAGCCTGTTTTTTTCTCCTCACTTTTAAACCTTGGATTCTTAATTTGCCGAAAACTTATCCTTTTACTTACTTTTGACCGTATTCCCGCTTTTATAATATAGGTACGTGTTTTTAACAAAATAAAACCAATTCTGTCCAGTTGTATAGTTGATGAAATGCCAACTTTTAGTTTTCTTTCTTTTC
>CAYXDM010000020.1:9691-19021 GCA_964463595.1 uncultured Aequorivita sp.
ACTGGAAGAATGGATAAACTCTATTCCCTTCAGGAAAGCACAATCAAAAACACGTTTACGCCTTTTGACGGACTGAATACCTCAGGCACCATCTCGCGAGGAATAACAATCGGCAATAATCAAAATGCCGTGGTCAATAGCCAGCTTGATCTTCAAATTACGGGACGATTGAGTGACAAGGTTTCTATTCGAGCATCAATCCAGGATGCGAATATTCCTGTTCAGGAAGGTGGATATTCCCAGAGCTTAAATGAATTTGATCAAATCTTTATCGAACTTTTTGGCGAGAATTGGAACATTAGGGCGGGGGATATAGATCTGTCGAATACAGGAAGTTATTTTGGAAGATTTACTAAAAAGGTTCAGGGCATTTTACTGGGCGGCACATTGAACAATCCCGATGGATCCAAAATTTCAGCTTTTGCCTCTGGAGCATTGGTAAAAGGGGTGTTTGCCAAGAGCGAATTTATGGGTCAAGAAGGTAACCAAGGTCCTTATAAATTGGTTGGCCCCAATGGTGAGCTTTATATTTTGGTAGTTTCCGGTAGTGAGCGGGTATATGTTAATGGTTTGTTGCTAAAACGTGGAGATAATGAAGACTATGAGATTGATTACAATGCGGGCGAAATAAGATTTAACCCCACTTATCCCATTACGGCTGATATGCGGATAACCGTGGAATATCAATTTACCGATAGAAGTTATACCCGTTTTATCGGGTACGGGGGCGGAAATTATTCTAACGAAAAACTAGACCTGGCGGTCTATGTATATTCAGAAAGTGATGCCAAAAATCAACCTTTGCAACAAAGTCTGACCGGGGAGCAAATCGAAATTTTGAGGGCGGCCGGGGATGACAAGGATAAAATGATGGCACCCTCAGCGGTACCTGATAGTTATTCTGAAAATAAGATTCTTTACAAGAAAATTTTCGTCCAAGGGGAGGAAGTGTTTGTTTATTCCAATAATCCCGAGGACGAGCTTTTCAATGTCCGTTTCACGTTGATGGGAGATAATAATGGGGATTATATTATCAGTAGCCAAAGTGCCATCAACCGTATTTATGAATACGTGGCGCCTATCAATGGCATAAAACAGGGAAAATATGAACCCGTCATTAGATTGAACGCGCCTGAAAAACTCCAGGTGGGTGGGCTTAATGGAAGCTATCGCCCTTCGGAAAAAACCATGATAGACTTTGAAATTGCAGGAAGTAACAGCGACCGCAATCTTTTTAGCGATCTGAATAACAATGACAATGATGGGTTTGCGGGCCGACTGGCGTTTCGACAACGGGTCGGGACCACCGCCGATACCTTAAAAATTGAAGCTTTGGGTTCCCTGGATTTTGTCCACAAGGATTTTAGGACGATTGAAAGACTTTATAATGTAGAATTCAATAGGGATTGGAATTTGGTTGCACCCAGGGGGCACCAGAGTTTCGTGGTGTCGGGGGTCGAGGTGTCTCATCCCAGGGTGGGAGGAGGACGCTACGAATTCCAAAATCTGGACTACTCCGAAAACTTTAATGGAACGAGACATCTAGTGGCCTCTGAAATAAAACTGAAAAACCTTAGATTGAGCACCTATGGAAGTTTGCTGAACAGTACGGCCGATTCCATTTCCACGGAATTTTTCCGTTTAAACAATACCACTGCCTATTCCTTTAATAAAGCCTGGGTGGGAGGTAGGATAGCGATGGAGGATAACCGGATTAAAGATGTGCTCAAGGACAGCCTTTCTCCATTAAGTCAAAAATTCAACGCGTATGAGATCTTTTCCGGAATTGGCGACAGCACTCAGGTGTTTGTGGAAATGGGATATCAATTTCGGGTAAATGACAGTGTGCGGAATAACCGCCTGCAAAAGGTTAATTCCTCCCAGACCTATTATCTGAAATCCCGCTTGATCAACACCGAAAACACACAACTCTCAGCTTTTGCCAACTATCGTACTTTAAAATATGAACCGTTTTCAGGACCCTCCATTGGGGTGGATTCGGTCCACCAGGAAGTTATGGTCTATAGGGAAACGGAAAGGTCCCTCAATTCCCGGATCCTGTACAATCAAATATTTTTTGACGGTGGTGTAAGATGGAACACAACTTTGGAATCCAACAATGGAGTGGTCCCCCAACAGGAATACACCTATGTAAAAACAGATCCCGGACAGGGAATCTATATGTGGATTGATTACAATAACAACGGCATTCAGGAACTTGAGGAATTTGAAGTGGCGCAATTTCAGGACCAGGCTGAATATATTCGGGTTCTGCTCCCCAATCAGGTATTTCTTAAAATTAGGCAGAACAAGTTTAGCCAAATAGTGACCCTCAATCCGCAATCGTGGTCGGCCAGGGAAGGATTCAGAAAACTTCTTTCCCATTTTTATAATCAGACCTCCTATGTCCTGGACCGAAAAGTGAAACGCACGCACGATGGTTTCAATATTAATCCTTTTGAAGATGGCGGGGAAAATCAGTTGGGGCTTTCCCTTAATTTCAGAAATGCTCTTTTCTTCAATCGCGGAAAACAACATTTTACCACGAGCTACACTTATGTATCCACGTCCTCAAACAACCTTTTGGCCATTGGCCTGCAAGAAAGCGAATTGGAAAGCCACCAATTGAACTTCAGCCATAAATTCTGGGAAATATGGTTGCTGAACTTTAAAGGAGCCAAAGGAACAAACGTCAGTTTATCCGAAAATTTCGCAAGTCGGAACTATCGGTTAAAGTCTTATGAAATGAATCCGAAAATTTCATATTTGCTGAATCAACAGACCCGTTTTGATGTGTTCTACCATTTCAAGAACAATGGCAACCAACTCGGTGCCAAGGAGAGTCTCGAACAACAGACCCTTGGGTTTTCCTTTGCCTATTCCAATGCAGATAAGATATCGATTAGCGGAGAATTTAATTATATAGATAACGCTTTTACCGGGAGTGCTTTTTCCCCGGTCGCTTATCAAATGCTGGAAGGCCTGCAGCCGGGAACCAATTATACCTGGAGGGCATTATTTCAAAAAAGGATTACAAAATATCTGGATGCCAATCTTTCCTATTTCGGGCGAAAAAGCGAAACTACAAAGACTGTACATACCGGAACGGTCCAGCTGCGAGCCTATTTTTAATCCTTTACGGGTGCGATATGGATAAATGGAGATTTTCGATCGCAGCAGCTGATGGAATCCAGTTCGGGGAGCCCCAGGATAATTCAATTGCTCTTCTCATAGGAT
The DNA here is from genome assembly GCA_964463595.1 of uncultured Aequorivita sp. Lineage (GTDB taxonomy): Bacteria > Bacteroidota > Bacteroidia > Flavobacteriales > Flavobacteriaceae > Aequorivita. The sequence goes on from CAYXDM010000020.1 coordinate 12,929, forward strand.
TTTTTAGAGATGGCAGAAACTCGACCAGTGCATTAAATCTAAAATCATAATATTTAAATGGACGTTCCCGTAATTATTACGGTAACCATTTTTGATTTAAAAATTATTCCTCTCTAAATATCCAAAAAGATTAGGTTCATTCATAATATTTATTATTTTTGATAGTATTAACAATTAAATTAAAAATATGATGAAAAAATTACAAGTATTGGCATTAGGTCTTTGTTTAAGCGCCGGTGCAGTTAGTTATGCTCAGTATGCTGAAGCCGCTCCTTTTGTAAATCGGCCCGCAGGGACCGAGAACACAAATGAATTGTTTGATCCACTTTTCAATTATGATCTGAATGCACAGATTGGTGCGAACGGAAATGCGGGAGTGGCCTTTATCAACGGTGAATTTTGGATTTCGGCCTGGGCCTCAGAGCTGATCCATATTTTGGACAACAACGGGATGTATGTGGAAACATTTTCTCTTCCCGGGTTAATGGGTACCCGTTCCTTGACCACCGACGGAACTTTCGTTTATGCGGGAACTGCCAGTTCTCTAATTTACGAGATTGATCCTGTAACAAGGCTCGTTGAAAACACCATTGGGATTGCACCCACTTCCGATGCCCTGGCGCGGATGGTGGCTTATGATCCCGAACTGGATGGAGGAAATGGCGGTTTCTGGGTTGCGAACTTCTCGTCAGATATTGAAGCTTTTGATAGGAATGGAAGTTCCTTACAGGTAATTCCCTTGGCAAACCACGGGCATGCTATCTATGGCGGTGCGGTGGATCATTATTCTGATGGAGGGCCATATCTCTGGTTACATTCCCAGGGTACTACCAGTGGCCAATCCCAAGTGGTGCAATTGTCATTGGTAACGGGCCAGTTAACGGGGGTAGTTTATGACTATAACACCAGCGGCCAACAACCAGCGGGCAATACCTCTATTGCCGGCGGACTTTTCATCTCGAATGAACTTTCTTCAGATTATGTGGCCATGATTGGCGTAGGGCAGGGCACCCCCAACGACCAGCTTTTCGGGATTGAATTGATTTCCACCGTTGGTGTGGGCGAGAATTCTTTGGCAAACTTTAGCCTATATCCAAACCCGGCGTCGGGCTTGGTAAATATTGAAACCAAAAACCAGGGTGAGAAGCTTGTGGTGGTATATGACATGTTGGGAAAACAGGTTATCAACACCATTATTGCCGGCAGCGAGTTGAATATTTCAGCTTTACGGAGCGGGATTTACAATCTAAGCGTAACCCAGGACAACGCTACAGTAACAAAAAAACTAATTGTACAGTAGGAGTTTTTTCTAATTTTGTGAAAGGCTATTTCAAATTCGGAATAGCCTTTTCTTTTTGTCTATCCCTGGGTATTCAACAGAACGAACCATAGAATAAGAAGTCGTCCCAAAGTTAAATTTGCCATACCTTTTGTGGCATTTAATTCCAGAGATATTCTAGACTAATATTTAAACCGATTCTAAATAGACCACAAAGCAAGACGAATGTTTGGTGTCAATCCCTTTGAAGTCTATTTTTGTATAACAATTCCTGAAATAATAGAATAATGGCAATACTATCAACCTCAATAGCCAGAAAGTTTGCAATGGCACTCTCTGGGCTATTTTTGGTGTTGTTTCTTGCACAACACCTTACCATTAATTTTACCGCGGTACTTTCTCCCGATACTTTTAATGGATGGTCCGAGTTTATGGGGACCAATACTTTGGTGCAATGGATTATGCAGCCCATATTGGCCTTTGCGGTAATTTTTCACTTCATAATGGGATTTGTGCTGGAAATTCGAAATAGGAATGCCCGAAAAATTAAATACAAATCATTTAAGGGAAACAGAAACTCCACATGGGCATCGCGCAATATGATTATTAGTGGTGCGGTCATTCTGGCTTTCTTGGGATTGCATTTCTACGATTTTTGGTTTCCGGAGATGAACTTGAAATACATCCAAGGAGGAGATCTGGACCCTACGCGATATTATACCGAGATGGTGCATAAATTTTCGGATCCACTCCGTACGGCTCTTTATTGCTTATCTTTTGTACTTTTAGCCCTCCATCTATGGCATGGGTTTTCATCTTCCTTCCAGAGTATTGGTTGGAACAATAAATATTCCAAAGCACTTAAGGGATTTTCGAGGGCTTACGCAATAATCGTCCCTCTCGGATTCATTTTTATTGCGCTGTACCTCCATTTCAATGGATCCCATTAAAAAACAAAAGATATGTCAATATTAGATTCAAAAATACCCGGAGGCCCTTTGGCCGACAAGTGGACAAAACATAAAAATGATATAAATCTCATTAACCCCGCCAATAAACGCAATATCGACATTATCGTTATTGGTACCGGACTTGCTGGGGGCAGTGCTGCTGCTACCTTGGCGGAATTGGGGTATAACGTAAAAACATTTTGCTATCAAGATTCCCCGCGCCGTGCGCATTCTATCGCCGCGCAAGGAGGGATAAATGCTGCAAAGAACTATCAGGGTGATGGCGATTCCCATTATCGACTTTTCCACGATACCGTCAAGGGTGGCGATTATCGTGCCCGGGAGGCAAACTCGTATCGCCTCGCAGAACTTTCCGGAAATATCATAGATCAATGCGTTGCCCAAGGTGTTCCTTTTGCACGCGAATATGGGGGTTATCTGGACAATCGTTCCTTTGGAGGCGCCTTGGTGTCGCGGACCTTTTATGCAAAAGGCCAGACCGGGCAACAATTGCTGTTGGGCGCTTATGCCGCCATGAACAGACAGATCAATAGGGGGAAGATTATTCCTTACAATCGCCACGAAATGTTGGATATTGTTATTGTGGACGGAAAAGCACGCGGAATAATAGCGCGCGATCTTGTTACCGGAAAATTGGAAAGACATGCTGCCCATGCAGTGGTAATAGCTTCTGGTGGATATGGGAATGTTTTCTTCCTATCCACAAACGCCATGGGAAGCAATGTTACGGCCTCTTGGAAGGTCCATAAAAAGGGAGCTTATTTTGCAAATCCATGTTATACCCAAATCCACCCTACCTGTATTCCGGTTTCCGGAGAACACCAAAGCAAGTTGACTTTGATGTCTGAGTCTCTTCGTAATGACGGGAGAATCTGGGTGCCAAGGAAAAAGGAAGATGCCGAGGCCATTAGAACGGGAAGGAAGAAACCCAAGGATCTGTCGCCCAATGAACGCGATTATTATTTGGAACGCAGGTATCCCGCATTTGGGAATCTCGTGCCCCGGGATGTGGCATCGAGGGCCGCAAAAGAGAGATGCGATGCCGGGTATGGTGTAAACCGAACCGGACAAGCAGTCTTTCTTGATTTCGCAACTGCCATTGAACGATATGGAAAGGAGCGTGCAGTTGTACATGGAAACCACAATCCTACAGAGAGTGAAATTAGAACATACGGGAAACAGGTTATTAGGGAAAAATACGGAAACCTATTCCAGATGTATGAAAAGATAGTAGATGAAGATCCATACGAGACTCCAATGATGATTTATCCTGCGGTTCATTACACCATGGGTGGGATTTGGGTAGATTACGATCTGCAATCCACAATTCCGGGATGTTTTGTGCTCGGAGAGGCCAATTTTAGCGATCACGGAGCAAACCGATTGGGAGCTTCTGCCCTTATGCAAGGTCTGGCAGATGGGTATTTTATAATTCCCTACACCATCGGCAATTATTTGGCGGAGGATATTAGGACCGGTAAAATTTCCACCGATTCCAAGGAATTTGATGAAGCGGAAAAAAACGTACAGGGAACAATTGATAGACTGTTAAATAATAAGGGAAAACATTCAGTGGATTATTTTCATAAAAAATTGGGCCTTATTATGTGGAATAAGTGTGGAATGGCGCGCAATGCAAAAGGTTTACAGGAAGCCATGGTAGAAATCCGTGCATTGCGAGAGGAATTCTGGAGAGAGGTAAGAGTCCCCGGGACCCAGTTCGAGCTGAATGCTGAACTCGAAAAAGCGACGAGAGTGGCTGATTTTATGGAATTGGGCGAATTGATGGCCAAGGATGCCTTACATAGAAACGAATCCTGTGGGGGCCATTTTCGGGAAGAATATCAGACCGAGGAAGGAGAAGCTCTCCGCGATGATGAAAGCTTTATGTACGTCGCCGCCTGGGAATATACCGGCGATCCTGCCAATGGCATCCTCCATAAAGAGCAATTGAAATACGAGAATATTGAAGTAAAGGCCCGAAGTTACAAGTAAAATTCTTGGCTTTTGAATAAATTCAAGATAGAAATTATGAAACTAACACTCGAAATCTGGAGACAGAAAAATAAAGATACCAAAGGAGCTTTCAAGACCTATCCGTTGGACGGAATAGAAGGGGATATGTCTTTTTTGGAAATGCTGGACGTATTGAATGAAGAATTGATCAACAAGGGAGAAGAGCCAGTCCAGTTTGATCACGACTGTCGTGAGGGAATATGCGGCACTTGCTCTCTTCAGATCAATGGGGAGCCCCATGGTCCTGACCGATTGATTACCACCTGCCAGTTACATATGCGTAGTTTTAAGGATGGAGACAATATTGTGATAGAGCCGTTTAGGGCCAATGCATTTCCTGTTATCAAGGATTTGGTAGTAGATAGAAGTTCTTTTGACAGGATCCAGCAAGCAGGTGGGTTCGTTTCTGTGAATACCTCTGGAAATACCGTGGATGCAAACGCCATTCCCGTCAATAAGCACGATGCGGACGAGTCATTTAATGCAGCTGCCTGTATAGGTTGCGGTGCGTGTGTGGCAGCGTGCAAGAATGCCAGCGCCATGCTGTTCACGTCGGCAAAGATAAGTCAGTTGGCACTTTTGCCACAGGGAAGGGTAGAAGCCTCCGATCGCGCACTGAATATGGTAAAACAAATGGATGCCGAAGGTTTTGGAAACTGTACGAATACAGGGGCGTGTGAAATTGAATGTCCGAAGGGAATTACCTTGGTGAGTATAGCCCGGATGAACAGGGAATACATGGCCGCAAGTACAAAGGCACCTCTATCCAATGCTTGGACCCTAGATGATGAATCCTCTCTCTCTTAATTGGGTATTGGCCAGGTTTGGATTAATAGATATTTAAAGCCCTGCAAAAAAGCGGGGTTTTTTATTTGGCATGATAATTGGATTTTGATTTGGTCGTTTTGTTATCAAATGATCTAATTATAATGTAATGAAGGATGTAAAAGTGAAGTGTCTGTGGGGGATGACAGTTATGATGTTTGTGGGCGCCACGATGATGGCACAGCCCCGGAATATAATCGGGACGTTTGGACCAAGAGAAACCCATAAACCAACAACGGAAAACCTAATTGATCGCATTTCCGGTCTCGCCAGGACCATCACTGCAAATTCCCAAACAGATTCTGAAAAAGCTTACGCCATTTACAGATGGATAACTTCGCATATTAAGTATGACAATGGACTGAGATATAGTGAAGAGCTCCAAAGGAAAATTTATGTGTCGGAGAAAAACGTGGTTGAAAATGTATTGGATCGAAAAATGGCCCTATGCGGGGGCTATGCATTTTTGTTTCGCGATTTATGTGAGATTGTAAATATTCCCGTAGAAGTTATCCATGGATATACAAAGATAAATGGAGCTCTGGTGGAGGACTACGGAAGACCCATCCACACCTGGAATGCCGTAAAGTTGGATGGAGAATGGCATTTACTGGATATAACCTGGGCAGTTGGTTTTGGTTCAGGCCATAAGCCGGATGATTTTTGGTACCTCAGCCATCCGAGGGATTTTATATATTCCCATTATCCCAAGAATCCAAAATGGACACTTTTGAATAATTCCATTTCATTCCAGGAATTCAAACGGAGATAAATTGACTCAAAAAACACCTTTAGAATCAAGATCACTAATGTGATATTGCTAAATGGTTACGAGGAGTCTATATTTAAGTCAAGTCGTCACTCCTTTATTATTTTTTGCACCACACTTCCTTCTATTCCCAATATAAGATTTCTATTCCAGGCCACCTTGTCGTCATTTTTGGAGTAGATAACATCCATGGCTCCATCCCCTTCAATATCGGCTGCGATTACATTATGCGG
>CAYXDM010000020.1:19121-20705 GCA_964463595.1 uncultured Aequorivita sp.
AGATAACATCCATGGCTCCATCCCCTTCAATATCGGCTGCGATTACATTATGCGGAAATTGGACTTCGATGCTGATGTTTTTCTTTTCGCTTAAACTTCCTAGTCCATCCAGATTTTCAAACCATACCACCTCGCCCCCAAAGGTCTCCACACTGCTGGTGAGCACATCCATGTCGCCATCATTATCAAGATCTTCTGCATAAACAGTCCAAGCATTGTACAAGGTATTGGTAATGGTCTGTTTAGCACAAAAATTCCCAAGCCATCCAAGTTTTCGTTCCAGGCTACTTCATTATCGGCAATGGAGGCAAAGACCACGTCCATATCGCCAATGGCAGAAAACAATGGATTTTTGGAAAATCCGGAACTGTACCACCTGATGGTATCTGGGGAAATGCGGTAGGGAATTTTACCAGTGGATTTTAAAATGGATAAGTGTGGTTAAAAGAAATCCTCCTAATTGCCCTGTTGGATTCAGATCATAAAAAAACCTCCACATTTCTGGGAGGTTTCATATGAATTTCAATACAATTTACTATGCTTCAGCGTTTGGAACGATAGAAACATAGCTTTTGTTGTCTCTCTTTTTAGTGAATTTCACAATACCATCCACTCGTGCGTGTAGGGTATGGTCTTTTCCACCATATACATTCTCTCCAGGATGATGTTTATATCCTCTTTGTCTTACGATGATATTTCCGGCTGTGGCGGCTTGTCCTCCGAAAATCTTGACCCCAAGACGTTTCGATTCAGATTCGCGACCGTTTTTGGAACTACCAACTCCTTTTTTGTGAGCCATGGTTTAGAATTTTTTAATTAATAAATTTTACTTGTTGTCCTTCAACAAGGCTTTCGCCTGTTTTACCCAATCATCTGCCTCGATCTTTTCACGGGTAATACCCTCGATGGAACCGAGTTCTTCGCGATCGGCAGCCTTGAGTTTGCTGATTTGTTCAAAGGTGTAAATGCCAAGTTCATTTAGTTTTTCCTCATAAACCGGCCCGATTCCGTTGATCAGCTTTAAGTCGTCTGCATCCGCTTTTGGAGCGGTGCCAATACTGTTGAGAACTTTCCCGATGTTTATTTCGATTTTGCCCTCTTCAGCGCGGTTTTCAGCACGGGTTACTAGGTTTTCACTTACTTCAACTTCTTTTTTGGAAGTGGCAGTTTTTTCTTTTTTAGGTTCGGTTTTTGTTGCTGAAGATTCCTTTTCCGTAGCAACTTTGCCAGCCTCTTCTTTTTTAGCCGGAGTGGCTCCTGAAGCTGCGATACTGTTGATCAGGATTTGGGAAAGGTATTGGCGGTGTCCGTTTTTCTTGCGGAAACCTTTCCTTCTTTTCTTTTTGAAAACAATAACCTTGTCACCCTTAAGGTGTTTAATGACTGTAGCTCCTATTTGGGCTCCGTCTATAGCCGGGGCGCCAAGGGTTATATTGTCTCCGTCACCAATAAGAAGGACATTGTCAAAAGACACTGTTTTCCCTTCTTCTACTGGCAAACGATTGACAAAAACCTTCTGGTCTTTCGCAACTTTTATTTGCTGCCCTGCTATCTCTACAATTGCGTACATAGCGAATCGTTTAT
>CAYXDM010000021.1:0-20608 GCA_964463595.1 uncultured Aequorivita sp.
TAACAGAAATTCCGGCCGCTAAACATTGTTTGACCAATTCACTACCAATAAGTCCAGTAGCGCCGGTAATCAAGATCCTTTTCATCATAAATTTAAAAATAAACCTATAAAAATAAACTTCAAAGGTCGTTAACGGAAGATTAGGAAATGACAACCCGGAATACTCCTTGGCAGTGGTTTTGTACAGGATCTGCGGCAAGAAAAGGAAAAAAACCCCAAGGCCGGAAAGGGGTAAATTAAGCTTTTGCGGCCCTCAACATTTCCTTTTTCCCGGGGGGTCCCTGTAAGCGTTCTACTGAAAATCCGACAGCTTGCATGGCTCGCCGAGCCTTCCCATTAGCTGCATAGGTGACCAGAATTCCGGATGGTTTTAAGGCATCATACATTTTTTGAAAAATGCTTTCTGTCCAGAGTTCGGGTTGTACGCGAATTCCAAAAGCATCGAAATAAATAATATTGAAGAGGGACTCATCCGTAATTTCGGAGAATTTTTTTTGTTCCTTCGTCAGAGAAAAATATGGGGCAATGGCCACCTCTTTTCCCCACGGAAAATGGTGTAAGGAGGAAAATATTTTTTCGATTTTTCCGAGGTTCCCCACGCCATACAGATGGGTCAATGTAGAAGGATAGTTGAGGGATTCCGCCTCCCAGGCAGTTAAAGGGAACCCTTCCACTCCAGTATAGTTGACCCGCAAACCGACCCTTTCGGATTCCAAAAAGGTCAGGAAACAATTTAAGCCCGTTCCAAATCCTATTTCCAATATGGAAACCTCAGTTGAGGAATTCCGGAAACACCAATGGTTTAAACCTTCCTTGATAAATACGTGAAGAGCTTCGGCTATAGCACCATGTTTGGAATGATATTGCTCATCCCACTCTGATAGTTGGAGGGTGAAGGAGCCATCTCCCGTCTTTAATAGGGTACGTTTCAAAAATATTATTGTTTTTTCACTTCTGGGATCAACACCCCGTTCGCTTCAAAAGCGAAAGTAGTCTTAGGTTCTGTGATGGCTGCAATTTCCTCGGGTGTTTTGCCGGCATCCTCGGCATAATGCCGTTGATCCTCAACACTCATTTCCTCTATATAAGCTTTTCCCGCAACAATTACTTCTTGGCCTGCAATATCCTTCGGCATAAAAAATGCATAATCCTTGAACCTCACCATGCCCACATCCCCGTCCAAATCTATTTTCATCCAGCAACCTTTGTTTTGGCACACTTCCTTCACTTCAGAAGAAAATTTCACGTTTAACGTATCACCGGATTTTAGATTTTTGAATTTTTCTGCCATCTCTGCCTCGGACATTGCGCCTTCAGCTGTTATCCCCTCACCGTATGGATGATAAGTGACCGCAGTTTCGTGGGCATCGGGTAGCGAATCATTTTCGGCCTGCTTGTTTTTGCAAGCGACCACCGCGCCTGCAATCGCTAAAATACATAGAACTTTTTTCATTTTTTTAATGATCATTGATTGTTGATTGGTACTGGATTGCAATCTTAGTGATTTTTTCGATTTTTTATGCCCTTATTTTTTGCTATTTTTACCGAATAAAAAATTATAGATGAATTCTTCTACTACTAAAACCATCTCCGTTGAAAATGCAAAATCATCCAGGATTGACCAGGTCGATTTTGACAATCTGGTATTCGGGAATGTCTTCAGCGATCATATGTTTGAGTGTGATTTTATAAACGGCGAATGGCAGAATCCGACCATTAGACCTTATGGCCCGCTCACAATTTCTCCTGCGGCCAAAGTCTTTCATTATGGCCAGGCGGTATTTGAAGGCATGAAGGCTTTTAAGGATGACAACGGCAAAGTTTGGTTGTTTAGGCCGGACCAGAATGCAAAACGGATCAATAAATCTGCCGTTCGGCTGGCAATTCCCGAGTTCCCTGAAGATTTGTTTTTTGATGCCCTTACCACATTGGTAAAAATGGACAGCGAATGGGTTCGTCCCGGGGATGGGAATTCCCTGTATATTCGACCATTCGTTGTTGCCACCCAAGCAGGAGTTGGCGCCTCCCCTTCCACCGAATACAAATTTATGATTTTAATGTCTCCTGCCCAGGCTTATTATACTGGAGACATAATGGTAGAGATAGCAGAACACTATAGCCGTTCGGCCAATGGTGGCGTGGGGGCGGCAAAAGCAGCGGGAAACTATGCGGCCCAATTTTTTCCTACCAATTTGGCCAGGGAAAAAGGTTTTCAACAGGTAATATGGACCGATGCCAGTGCCCATGAATATCTGGAAGAGGCAGGAACAATGAATGTTTTCTTCCGGGTAAATGACAAACTTTTAACGGCGCCAATCAGCGACCGGATTTTGGATGGCGTAACTCGTAAAAGTGTGATCGCCCTGGCCAAAAGGGATGGAATCGATGTTGAGGAAAGAAGAGTCCTGGTTTCCGAAATTGTCGAGGCGTCAAGAAATGGTTCCCTCAAGGAAATTTTTGGCGCGGGAACTGCTGCGGTAATAAGCCCCATCAGTGCCTTCAGTTTCCAAAACCATACTTATAAACTTGAAAAGCAGGCCGACAGTTATGCTTCAAAATTTAAAAAGGAATTGACAGACATACAGCGCAACCGCTGTGAAGACCCCTTCGGCTGGCGATATGAAGTTGTTTAAATCCCAAGGATTTTTTATAGAAAGCCCCTTCAACCCACATTTTGAAGGGGCTTTTTCTTTTTAAGATTTCCACAGAATGCTGTTTCTCACTATTCATTCTGCTAGACTTTTCCAGATATCAGGTGCTATATAATTGGGTCCCTTTAATACCTTGCCATCACCATTCCTAAAAAAACAACCCATTCTACATATTCTGAATTTGTCTTCCTTTTAATACTTATTTTTGCTAACCCTTAATTCCATAAAATCATGTTTACAACCGGTCAATTGATCTTCGCCCTTATTGCCATTGCCATTTTTGCCGTCGTAATTTTTTTTAGTTATCGGGGTGACAAGAAACTTCACAGAAAATATTACAAGGGAAATATTTGGGTTTTGATTGGATTTTTAGGGTTCATTATTTTTCTGGTTCTCCTGAAAACGTATCTAAAGGAATAGAACTGGAAGCCAATCCTTTTTTAAATTCTGGATATCGTTATTGGCTCATAACTATGTTTTATTTTGATCCAGGGGTTTAAACCCTTAGAATACCAGTTTCGTATTCAATTTCCTTCCCATATATTTATTTTGACAGTGGAATATAATGAAAAAAGCTTCCCGTGTCGAGAAGCTCTTTTTTATAGGAATTGAATTTACCTTGATTCCAGCCAATTAAAGGTTGCTATAATTTTTGGAATAAAACAGCATTTGCTCCTCAAAGGATTTTGGCTGTTCAATGGAAATGCTTTCAATTTCTCCATTGGCATCCATTTTAGGAACTAGTACAGGGTTCACAAACCCGCTATAGGGTGCGGCAGTAAATTGCTTGTTCCGTTCCAAAATTTCCTTGTGAAGCTCCTGGTCCACCTTTACTCCGTAGTTTTCGACCAATTCTTCCACTGCCTTAAAATCGCCTTCAGATTTTATACGCTGGGTTTCCCTTAACAGTTGACCAAACAAATCGTGAAGTTTATCATAATCGGTTATATTGAAGTAAGTCTTTCCATTGCGGGTTATTTTTTCAATCACATTGTCCTTATTGCCCTTCTCAAATACCCAGGCGGATACCCACTGACGATTTCTCATGTGCGACTCCTCAATGTCGTCGCCAAGGTTTAGACGGATCAACTGTGTCATCAAACCATTTCGGATATAGCCGTCATAGGCCGCCATTCCGGCCTTTTTCCAATCATCCACGAGGCCCAGTTCCTGGATCTTTGGATTATATAGGTAATATAGACCCACTAGATCCGCCCGGCCTTCTTCCAAGGTAGAGGCATAGCTTTTAAGTGTTTCCTTTGTCTCGCCTACCCCGGGATTCAATTGGCCCGATGCATGGCCAATGACCTCATGTAGTGCCGTATGCAATTTATCCGTAACTTGACCATATTGCTCTTCTAGTTCCAATTCTATGGAGTCGTTTACAAATTCATGTAACCTGCCTGAACTTCCCGCATTGTTGTAGGCTTCGATAATATTTCCCAAAGACACCGATTTACTGCCCACGGCAGCTCGGATCCAGTCGGAATTTGGAAGATTCACCCCAATGGGTGTACTGGGGGAGGCATCGCCGGCTTCTTGAGCGACATTCACAACTTTATAGCTTATGCCCACAACATTCTTCTTTTTATGCTCTTCCATTAATGGAGAATTATCCTCAAACCATTGTGCATTTTCAGCAAGTACCGCCATTTTTTCCGACATATCGAAATCCTTTATTTGAACAATTGTTTCATACGATCCCTTGTAGCCCAACGGATCGTTATAGACCTCAACAAATCCGTTGATGTAGTCTATATTGCCCTCAGTGGCAGCGGTCCACGCTACGTTATAGTCATCCCAGGTCTGCAGGTCGCCAGTTCTATAATACTCAATCAACAAACCTATGGCGTTGCCCTGGGCCTCATTTTCTGCCACCCCCTTTGCTTTTTCCAACCAGCCGATAATCCTGTCTATGGCAGGGCCATAAAGACCTCCCGATTTGTAGGTCAATTCCTTGAGCTGCCCATTTTCCTTCACCAATTTTGAATTCAATCCAAAGGCAAGTGGCTTACTGGGGTCGGGGGATTTCATTTTTGAATAAAAGCTTTCCACATCCTTATCGGTTACCTCAGGACCGTAGAAATTCACCGCGCTATTGGCTACATTATCCAGACCCCTGGCCAGATTCACTTTTTTGGAATCCTTATCGTTGAAGATTACCTCAAAAGCCTCACCTTCCAAATTGGTGTTTGTATCCGTCAAGAGTTGTTTTAAATAATCTGGAGAAAACCCTGGTTTTAATTTGTCCATGGAATAATGATGGTGAATACCATTGCTGAACCAGACCCGCTTCAGGTAGATTTCAAAATTTTTCCAATCCTCTGTGGACTTATCTCCTTTATAATTCTGGAATACATTCTCAAGCGCTTTTCTTATGGTCAAGTTGTGGCGGTAGTTCTGATCCCACATAATGTCCCTGCCTTCAAGTCCGGCCTGGCCGAGGTAATATACCAGTTTTTGTTCCTTAAGGGAGAGACGGTCCCAACCAGGTATTTGATAGTGCAAAATGCGTACGTCGCCAAACTGCTCCTCCGCAGTATAATCCGAGGTCTGCTCGGTTTCAACTTGGGCCACTTGCCCCTTTTCCTCATTTTCTTTACAGGAAAAAAAGGCCAGACCACAAAGGGTCAGGGCAATAAAAAAGAATTTCTTCATTGTTGATATTTTAAGTTCCTCGCAAATGTACTAAAATAATTTTCCAACAATTTAAATAGGCAATTCCAAATGATATTGAAGAACTTGAGGGTAAAGGGCTTCGATGAATTTTTATATCTTAGCCATACCAATCAACACTCCATCATTACATGAAAATCCTGAAATATTTACTCTTCCTTATTCTACTGGTGATCATTGGGAGCGCCATTTATTTTGGCACAAAGGAAGGCGATTATGAAATTGCGGATTCAATTACAATTGCCGCCCCGACGGAAGTGGTTTTTGAAAAGGTAAATGATCTTAAAACCTGGGAAGTTTGGATGCCCAAGCGCGCCGATGATTCCGATCAGGTTTACAGTTATGCCGAAAAATCCTCCGGAGAAGGCGCATCCTTATCTTGGGGAGGCAAACAAGCAGCCTCCGTTTCTACAGTTAAGGTTATCCCCAATAGCGAGATCGTCCAGGAATTTACTTTTAATTCTCCCGCGGGAAAAAGAACGGCAGAAATGTATTGGACTTTTGAAACTATGGGCGACAGCACTAAAGTAAGTTGGACTACAAAAGGCAAACACACCTTAACGGACAAAGCATACCGTTCGATAATAGGATCCAATTTTGATGATAAAATCCAGGAAAGGAATAGAAAGGGCCTAAGTCGATTATCAGCAGAAGTAATAGCGGATATGAAAAAATATACCATACATGTTGATGGAATAACCCAGTACGGAGGTGGTTACTATATGTACACTACTTCTGTGGCCAAAGAGCCGGAAGTATTGGAGAAGTCTCGTCCCATGATGAAAATGGTAAAGGATTTTGTTTCAAGAAACAACCTAAATGCCTCCGGCCGCCCTTTTATTTTATATAATGAGATTGATCCTACAAACAACACTGTTATTTTCTCCACCTGTGTTCCTTTGAAAGAAAAAGTCATTACCCCGGAAAACAGCCCTGTGGTAAGTGGTTTTATGGAGCCGGTCTCTGCTCTAAAAGTGTCTCTTAAAGGCAATTACGATCACTTACCTCAAGCACTAGAGCAAGGAATGGAATATATGAAGGAAAATGATTTACAGGTAGATTCCAGTCGGAAAATATTTGAGGTTTTTGTTACGGATGCGGAAAAGGAACCAAATCCAGCGAAATGGGTCACAGAGCTATATATTCCAGTAGTATCCAAGGATAACGCTGAAGAGAGTGAAATTTGACCGCGTCCACTTTTCCAAAAATCCGGTAGAGTTATGAAACAATTGCTTTTGGTCTTTTTAGGTGGAGGTTTGGGCAGCGTATTGAGGTATATACTTTCCATATTTCTCAACAATTCCGAAACAGGAATACCCTTGGGAACAATTACGGCCAATATAGCTGGGAGCCTATTGATTGGTCTTATTCTTGGATTCGCATTAAAGAACCATAGTTTATCCTCTGAAAGCGTGCTGTTTTTGGCCACGGGATTTTGTGGAGGATTTACAACTTTTGCTACCTTTGCTTACGAGAACCATGTGTTTTTAAAAAGTGGTGATTTTATGACCTTCGCAATTTATACCCTCGCTACTTTGTTTATAGGGTTTATCATGGTTTTTGTGGGAATCTGGCTCGTGAAATTTATTTGATTTTAAAATCCCGGACCCCCGCCTCAATTCGGATCGCTAGGTCATTTTCCTTTGGCGGAATAGGACAGGAATATCGTGCATTGTAAGCACAATATGGGTTATATGACTTGTTGAAATCTATAATGATCATATCGCGTTCAGGGATACGCTGGTCCAGGTATCTTCCACCGCCGTACGAACCATCCCCACTTGTATAATCGGTAAAGGGGAGAAATAGATAATCCTCATATCCCGGTTGGGAATAGGGCTGGGTACTTCTATAAAGATTTAAGACAAAATTTTTTCCATCAATCTTAAAATGCGCCTCACCATATTTGATATATTCGGGCAAGCGAGCGGTGGTGGTGGGCATCAAGAATGGTTTTTCCCCTGGGGTCCGTATAAAATCTGCTTCAACAATGAACCTGGGATTAAGAGGGTAAAACTCCAAGCCCTTGAAATCCTTAAAAACATCTGCATCCAAAATGGTGGTTTCAGGATTGGTGAATTCCTCATTCAATTTTTGTTGGGCCATTGCGCTCCCAGAGATCAAGGATTCTTTCTGAGAAAAAACCAATTGGCAGAAGAAAAACAATGAAACTAAAAATAGGTTCCTCATGATTCGTTTTTAGTAAATATAACAAATGTTTCCCGCAGTACTTCCTACAACCAAATACTATGGAATCCAATCTTCCGAATGATCAGATGAAAAGGATCTATTTCCAGTTATGTGGTAATGTTCGGTGTGTCTTTAGGGAAATCTGGACAATGACAGGGAAACATTTTTAAACAGTCCCACGGCAATGTGAATTCCCATTTTGGCGCTTTACCACATTTACTACTAACAAACCAGAGTTGACCCTGAAGATCTGAAAGGGTTGATTTGAATATCGAAGTAGGAAGGTTGGATGGGAGACCTGAATTTATTGCAAAGGTTTGAGATCTTTGTTTCTTACCACCTGGGAGAGAACTATCTGGGTCTTGGTTTCGCCATAAACTATCAACTGGTCAATAAAAGTCTCCAAGTGCTTTTGGTTTTTCAGTACCACTTCCATTACGATGTTCTCATTGCCAGTAATGCGGTAGCAATTCAGGACCTCATCATAGGTTTTTACAATTTCCAGGAAGGGTTTGAGTTTTCCCATAAATGCCCTTAAAGTGATAATGGCCTTAAACTGATAACCCGCTTCAAAAGGTGATACCACCGTATAATATCCGGTTATTATCCCGGTATCTTCCATTTTCCGTATCCTTTCAGATACGGCCGGGGAGCTAATCCCCACTTGTCTGCCAATTTCGGTATTGGGTTGGCGGGCATTTTTCTGAAGGCAATTGAGTATTTTCCAATTTATTTTATCTATGCTCATATTAAAGTTAAAAAGAAATAAAACAAAATATTTAAAGTAAAAATAAGGAAAAGCTTTAATATCGATTGCAAAAAATCTAGGCTTGTGAGTAAATTTGAATAAAAAATTATCAAGGACCAAATAAGATGTCACCTAAAGCCTCAGGAAGTACCTCACACTCCCCAGTTTACAACAAAGCTCAGGAAATACTTCATTTAACGCGGCATATCGCCCATTACCTTCGCCAGGATCTGGCACCTTTAAAAAGAAATGGAGAGGAGCATTATGAAATTTACTTTACGGGAGACATTATACAGCAGTCTGTATTACTGGGACCCCAGATCCTGAAAGCTGAAAGTCAACAATTCCAGGACGAGAAACACAAATATGCCTCTTCGGTTATGAGCCTGTCCAATCTCCTGTATAAAAACTGTAGACGTTTGGAGCGCATCAATAGCAACGGCAAGGATTTTCTTCCCTTGTTGCTGGCAGAGTTAAAGAGGTTCCGCAAGCTCCAGCATGTTTGGAGACTAACCCTCTAGCCAAAGTTGTAAACGGACATGATTTCAGGGATCTACGAAACCACTTTGGGGTCCAAATTCAATTTGTTTTCAGTAACGATCTTGATATTTTTAAAATCCTTGGGCTTTACAGCTATTTACAATTTCTCACATATTTCTTCTGTACTGGCCCCCAACTTCAAACAAGGCATTCGTGATCTGGCCCAGGGAACAAACTTTAGTGGCTTCCATAAGTTGTTCAAACATATTTTCGTTGTGGATAGCTGCCAATTTCACCTTCTCTATGGCAGGATTCGCCTCTTCTCCATACATTTTGTGTAGATTTTTCAAGGTTTCAATCTGTACCTGTTTCTCTTCCTCGGTGGCCCGGATAACCTCGGCCGGAAGGACGGTAGGTGAACCCTTACTACTCAAAAATGTGTTGACCCCAATTATCGGGAAATCCCCATTGTGTTTTAGAGTTTCGTAGTACAGACTTTCTTCCTGGATTTTGCTCCGCTGGTACATAGTTTCCATAGCGCCCAAGACCCCACCACGTTCGGTAATACTATCAAATTCCCTTAGCACCGCCTCTTCAACCAAATCTGTCAGCTCTTCAATGATAAAAGATCCCTGCAACGGATTTTCATTCTTCGCCAGACCCAATTCCTTATTTATTATCAGTTGGATGGCCATGGCGCGCCTTACACTTTCCTCGGTCGGGGTAGTTATGGCCTCGTCGTAGGCATTGGTATGTAAGGAATTGCAGTTGTCATAAATGGCATAGAGGGCCTGGAGGGTGGTGCGGATATCATTAAAATCGATTTCCTGGGCATGCAAGGAACGCCCAGAAGTTTGAATATGGTATTTCAACATTTGTGCGCGTGGATTTGCTCCGTACTTCTCCTTCATGGCTTTGGCCCATATCTTGCGCGCAACCCTTCCAATTACCGCATATTCGGGATCTATTCCATTGCTGAAAAAGAATGAAAGGTTGGGACCGAATTCATTTATATCCATTCCCCGACTCAGGTAGTATTCAACATAGGTGAAGCCATTTGCCAGCGTAAAGGCCAACTGGGTTATTGGGTTGGCACCTGCCTCGGCAATATGGTATCCACTGATGGATACGGAATAAAAATTTCTGACTCTCTTTTGGATGAAATACTCCTGGACGTCCCCCATCAATCTCAGGGCAAATTCGGTTGAGAAGATGCAGGTATTCTGTGCTTGATCCTCCTTTAAAATATCGGCTTGCACCGTCCCGCGGACTTGTTGAAGAGTTTCATCCTTAATCTTAATGTAAATATCCGCATCCAGAACCTGGTCTCCGGTCACTCCGAGGAGCATTAATCCCAACCCGTTACTGTTTTCCGGAAGATCTCCATGATACTTTGGCCGCTCAATTCCTTTTTCCTTGTATAGGCTGTCAATTTTCTTCTCAACCTCAGATTCAAGCCCATTTTCCTTAATATACTTTTCGCAATTTTGGTCGATGGCGGCATTCATAAAAAAGCCCAACAACATGGGAGCCGGACCATTGATCGTCATGCTTACGGAGGTCATGGCGTGGCTCAGGTCAAAACCTGAATATAATTTCTTGGCATCATCCAGACAACAGATGGAGACGCCGGCATTTCCAATTTTTCCATAAATATCCGGACGAAGATCGGGATCATTTCCATAAAGGGTAACACTGTCAAAGGCAGTGGAAAGTCTTTTGGCAGGCAAGCCTTGGCTTACGTAATGAAAACGGCGGTTTGTACGCTCGGGTCCTCCTTCCCCGGCAAACATCCGGGCGGGATCCTCGCCAGTCCTCTTAAAAGGATAGAGGCCGGCAGTAAACGGAAATTCTCCAGGAACATTTTCCTGTAGGCTCCATCTCAAAATATCTCCCCAAGCCTGATATTTTGGCAGGGCTACCTTTGGAATCTGGGAATGGGAGAGAGATTCGGTATGGGTATCAATATTCAATTCCCTTCCTCGAACCTTGAAACTATAAACCGGAGCTTGGTATTTTTTTACTTTTTCCTGCCAGTCCATTATTATTTTCCAGTTATAGGGATCCAGGTTCAATTTTTCCCGGTCAAATTCAGCAAGTAAAAGTTTACCTAAGTCGGGATTCGACATTTTCGATAAAATTGGATCCGAAACGATACCGGATTTCTCCAGATCGGGTGCAATTCCTGAAATGGATTCCATGGTCTTGTAAATCCCATAAAGTCTTTGTGCAACTTCCGACTGATTATTTGCCCGTTGGTCATAGGCCCTGTTATTTTCGGAAATTTCCGAGAGATAGCGCGTACGAGCTGGAGGGATGACGAAGACTTTTTCCGACATTTCCTCCGAAATGTGATAATCGCTCTTTAGATCAGCATCCGTTTTCTTGGCGATGGTCTCCATAACGGCGCTATACAGCCTGTTCATTCCCGGATCATTGAACTGGGATGCTATGGTTCCGTAAACGGGAAGTTCATCGTGGGAGGTATCAAAGAGAAGATGGTTTCTGACATATTGCTTTTTAACATCCCTTAGGGCGTCCAATGAGCCTCTCTTGTCGAATTTATTGATGGCCACCAGGTCCGCAAAATCGAGCATGTCGATCTTTTCAAGCTGGGTGGCAGCGCCAAATTCCGGCGTCATTACATACAGGGAAACATCACTATGCTCCAAAATTTCCGTATCGCTTTGGCCTATCCCTGAGGTTTCAATAATGATAAGGTCGTATTGAGCAGCCTTTAAGACTTCGATTGCCTCGGTTACATATTTTGACAGGGCGAGATTGCTCTGGCGCGTGGCAAGGCTGCGCATATATACCCGTGGGGAATTAATTGCATTCATCCTGATCCGGTCTCCAAGGAGAGCCCCACCTGTTTTTCTTTTTGAAGGATCTACTGAAACAATGCCAATGGTTTTTTCAGGAAAATCAGAGAGAAACCGTCTTACAAGTTCGTCGACAAGAGATGATTTTCCCGCTCCTCCCGTTCCCGTGATTCCCAGGACCGGAATTTTACTGTCTTCGTTCCTTTTATGTATTCTTTCCAAGGTATCCTCGGCAACTTCGGGAAAGTTTTCGGCCGCAGAAATGATCCTCGAAATGGCACCTATATTTTTTTCCGAAAGTTTTTCAAATTCACCATTTAGTTTATCTCCTATCGGAAAATCAGCCAACTGTACAAGATCATTGATCATTCCCTGAAGGCCCATCTCCCTGCCATCATCCGGGGTATAGATTCGGGTAATTCCATAATCCATAAGCTCTTTTATTTCCGAAGGCAATATAACTCCGCCACCACCTCCAAATATCTTAATATGCCCCGCCCCTCTTTCCTGGAGGAGGTCGTACATATATTTGAAATACTCATTATGCCCACCTTGATAAGAGGTCATTGCTATGGCATTGGCATCTTCCTGAATGGCTGTGTTTACAACCTCGTCAACGCTGCGGTCATGACCCAGATGGATCACCTCCACCCCGGTAGATTGGATAATCCTGCGCATAATATTTATGGCGGCATCATGGCCATCAAAAAGGGAGGCCGCTGTTACAATCCTGACGTTGTTGGTGGGTATATATGGTTTTATGGATTTCATGGTAAATAAGGTATTTGATATACGACGGCAAATTTAAGGAAAACCAAACGAAAATACTTGCTATCGTCGTGATTACGAAATATTGAAAATCCTAGGAAAAAATTGTGCCTGCCTGCCATCATTTTTGTATATTGCGTGATTAAACAACAACATTAAAACTTAATATTATGAAAAAATTTTACATTCTGGCGTTAGCACTTGGTGCGTTTACATTTTCCTCCCAAGCCCAAGTGGAGGTAACCGAAAATTTCGATGGGTATTTTACGGGCCCTATATCAACCCAGTCGCCCAATTGGAGGACTTGGTCCGGAACACCGACCCCTGGAGAAGATGCTTTTGTTACTGACGAATATTCAAGATCTCCAGAACAATCCGTTTGGATTGACGATTCCAGAATCATGGATCCTATCTTTTTAATTCCCTCCGCCCCAACAAGCGGAATCTATACCGTTCAGTGGTATGCATTTATTCCTGAAGGAAAATCTGGATACTTTAATATGCAAGCCAATCTTACCCCTGCTGGAACTGATTGGGTACAGTGGTTAATGGGCGGAAACGTTTACTTTAACTGTTTTGACGACGATTCCGGTAATGGCGGAGACATGGGTGGCCAAGGTGGCGTTTCTGGAGCTATTGACTGTTCAGCATTTGAAGCCGTCTTTTTCTATCCAGAGGATGAGTGGTTCAAAGTGACCTGTATTTACGACCTGGATAACCAAACTTGGGCGATGGAAATCAATGGTTCTGAGCAGTTCTCAGGTTATCCTTTTGAATTTGGAAGCACAGAATTTCAAGAACTCGCTGGTATCGACTTTTATTCCGCAAGCTCCAATAACGAAATGTACATCGATGATCTAGTGGCCGGTTTCGGCGTTCTGAGCACTGAGAACTTCGCCCCTGAAGTATTTTCTGTATATCCCAACCCAGTAAGGGATGTGTTGAACATAAGCTCAAAAGTTGCCGTAGACCAGGTGATCGTTTATGACATATTAGGGAAAGTTGTACTGATGGAAACTCCAGGTACAATATCTCCTGCCATCGATATGTCTTCATTAGCCTCCGGAACCTATATGGTAAAGGTGAAAATTGAGAATAATTCCAAAATCGTTAAGATCGTAAAGTAACGGTTAAATAGCTTTTATAAAAAGACTTTCCTTCGGGAAGGTCTTTTTTTTGAATTATAATCTCAAAGGAGCTACTAATTGAAATGAAAAACTGATATTTTTGGTTTATTCCTCGCCTATCTTGAAATAGGATAAAACTTAGGATTGGAAGCATCTATATTCACATCAATAGATTTTTTGGTTGATTGGCATTTTTTATCTTTGAATAATTAAAATATTTCCAATGTTCCCTAAAAAATACTTCGTATTTATATCAATTTTCACCCTGATTTCCTGCTCTGAATTGCAACAGGTGGTAAACAATATGCCAATGCAAACAGATTCCGGAACAATCGCCACTGGGTTAAGACAGACCTTGGATCTGGGTATTGAAAAACAGGTAAGTAAGCTGGCCCGCAAAGATGGTTTTTACAACAATAATTTAGTGAAGATTCTCTTGCCACCGGAATTGCAAAAAGTGGATCAGACATTGAGGGATATTGGGTTGGGAAGTCTCGCGGATGAAGGGTTAAAAATTCTGAATAGCGCAGCGGAAGATGCAGTAAAGGAAGCTACCCCAATATTTGTACAGGCAGTAAAGGAGATCACCTTTACCGATGCAAAAAACATACTGTTGGGGCCCGATAATGCCGCTACCGCTTATTTGGAGCAGCGCACCCAAGGCCCTTTGTACACAAAATTCAATCCTATTATAAAAAATTCATTTTCGAAAGTTGGGGCCGATCAAATCTGGAACAGTATTATTAACCGATACAATTCCGTTCCTTTCGTTACAAAGGTGAATCCAGACTTGACCGATTACGTTACCCAAGAGGCATTGAAGGGAGTTTATACAATGATCGCCTTGGAAGAAAAGGAAATCAGGAATAATACCGCAGCACGTACCACCGCAATCTTGAAAAAGGTTTTCGCACTGCAGGATTAAGTCAGTAAATAGTAATCTGCTCTGTTTTACAAATACTTAACTCTACTTTAATACCTTGTTGTTTAACCAAAATGTAACTTTGCTGTTTCGTAAAATAATTAGGTATGATTGGCTGGTTTAAAAGAAAATCGGAACTGGAGATTTTAAAGACGCACTATAGAAAATTGATGAAAAGATCTTTTGAGGCCTCATTGAAAAATCCGGAAGAAAGTGATAGAGTTCATCGTCAGGCGGATAAAATCTATGAGGAAATAAAATATCTATCCATGAACAATGGGAAATAGAACTGAAAACTACAATTTAAGTTGAATTTTTTCCTCCTTTTCTATAAATCCTCCACTTATTTTCACAAATCGAATCTCCAGGTAGGCAATTTTTATGGAAAATCGTTTTGAAGGGATGATCCTCTAATGAACCTAAAAGGATATTTCCAATATTGCTTCCATTTCACGTTGTATTTTTATTGCCTCTACTGCGGCTTCCTCGGCAAAATCGGCTTGGCTCGATGCATAAATAATCGCCCGGGAAGAGTTTACCAATAGTCCAACATTGGATGATAGTCCATGTTTGCAGATCTCCTGGAGACTGCCACCCTGGGCACCAACCCCGGGAACTAGGAGAAATGCAAAAGGAGCGATCTTCCTAATTTCCTTAAAATATTCCGCTTTTGTTGCGCCTACAACATACATCAACCGTTCGCTATTTTTCCAGGTCCTGGATGTTTCCAACACCTGTTGGTACAGATATCGTTCCCCTACTTTTTTCGTTTGAAAATCGAATGCTCCCTCATTTGAGGTAAGTGTCAGTAAAATGGCGTGCTTATTTTCAAAATTCAAAAAGGGTTCCACAGAGTCCCTGCCCATATAGGGCGCCACGGTGATAGCATCAAAATCCATATTTTCCAAAAATGTTCTTGCGTACATGGTGGATGTATTGCCAATATCGCCACGTTTTGCATCGGCAATGGTAAAGATAGATGGGTACTCGGCATTCAGGTAATCTATGGTTTTTTCCAAAGCCTGCCAGCCCTCAAGACCATAAGCTTCATAAAATGCAATATTGGGTTTATAGGCCACGGCATATTGATGGGTGGCATCAATTATTGCTTTATTAAAAGAAAATATGGGATCGTCTTCTCCCAAGAGGAATTCGGGAATTTTATCCAAGTCCACATCCAAACCGATGCAGAGAAATGATTTTTTTTTCCGTATTTCTGAAATCAACTTTTCGGTGGTCATGGCAATGGTTTTAACTCGAGGTATTTTTATAATTTCAAAAAATTAGAAGGTATCGCCAGTTTCTTGCAGTTTCTCGGTATTATGTACCAATTGAAGTTCATCAATAATCTCCTGTACATCTCCGTTCATGATATTCCCCAGATTGTAGAGCGTAAGGCTTATTCGGTGATCAGTAACCCTGCCTTGTGGATAATTATACGTGCGTATTTTTGCGCTTCTATCTCCGCTGGTAACCATGGAACCCCTTTTTAAGGCGTCTTCAGCTTGCTTCTTTGCAAGTTCCAAATCATACAAACGGGACCTGAGGACCTTGAACGCCTTTTCCTTGTTCTTGTGCTGTGATTTCTGGTCCTGGCACTGTGCAACTATTCCGGTAGGTATGTGGGTAAGCCTCACGGCCGAATATGTGGTATTCACAGATTGTCCTCCGGGACCTGAGGAACAAAAGAAATCGACCCGCACGTCCTTGGGGTTTATTTCAACATCAAATTCTTCTGCCTCGGGAAAAACCATCACGGTGGCCGCACTGGTATGGACCCTCCCCTGTGTTTCGGTTTGCGGAACCCGTTGCACGCGGTGAACGCCGGCCTCAAACTTTAGGGTGCCATAGACATCGTCACCTTCTATTTCAAATTGGATTTCCTTAAATCCCCCACTCGTGCCCTCATTAAAATCTATGACGTTGGTTCTCCATCCTTTGCCCTCACAGTATTTGGTGTACATCCTGAACAGATCCCCAGCAAAAATACTGGCCTCATCTCCTCCGGTTCCGGCCCTGATTTCCATGACGGCATTTTTGGAGTCCTCAGGATCCTTGGGAATGAGCAGGAATTTTATTTCCTCTTCCAGCACTGGAAATCGTGCCTCAGCTTCCTCGAGTTGCATTTTTGCCATTTCGACCATTTCAGCGTCGCTCCCATCCGAAATAATTTCCTCAGCCTCCTTGATATTGTTGGTAAGATCAAGATATTCCGATCTTTTTTCCATCAAAATCCGCAAATCCTTATATTCCTTGTTCAACTCGATATAGCGTTTTTGATCGCTTATCACATCTGGTTGAATGATCAGGTCGCTTACCTCGTCGAACCGCTGTTTTATTATGTGAAGTCTCTCTAACATATAGGGTTGTTAATGGGTGCAAATCTACAATTTTTGAGGGAATTAAATTTGATCGAAAAAGGTAAGTTACTTTAAATAATCAACAATGGCCGAATCTTTTTCCCCAACCAATAAAGCCTATTATTTGGAAGAAATGTCAAAAATTGCACGCGACTGTAACACATCTAATTTTCCGAAACCACAGCCTTGGTTTGAGGCATCAAATTCACATCCAAATAATGTTGAGAATGACAATAATTTGATTTCCGATTTTCAATCAAAAAATAAGAAGGGATAAAAAATATCCGCGTATTTGCTTTTAGTAGACAAATTCCCCAAAGGAAGATTTTATCGTGAGTTTCTTTTCCGCGGCAGCCTCCACATACCCCAGAATTTGGGCGTCCACCTGGAAGGATTCTGAAATCTGAATTATTTTTTCCGCCACGTCGGAAGACACATACAGTTCCATTCTATGGCCCATATTGAACACCTGGTACATCTCTTTCCAGGGAGTGTCGCTCTCAGCCTGGATAAGTTTGAAAAGCGGGGGAACATCGAACATATTATCTTTTACAACATGTAGATTTTCAATAAAATGCAGGATTTTTGTTTGCGCCCCACCACTGCAGTGGATCATTCCGTGAATCTGTTTCCTATCTATCTGATCAAGAATTTTCTTAATGATAGGCGCATAGGTCCTTGTAGGGGAAAGAACAAGTTTTCCCGCATTCAAAGGACTTCCCGAAATAGGGTCCTCCAGCCTTTTGGATCCGGAATATACCAGATTTCCCGAAACAGCCGAATCAAAGCTTTCAGGATATTTTTGCGCCAAATATTTATGGAAAACATCGTGTCGGGCAGAGGTGAGACCATTACTTCCCATGCCACCGTTATATTGTTTTTCATAGGTTGCCTGTCCGAAGGAAGCCAATCCCACTATAACATCTCCTGCCTGGATATTTGCGTTATCGATAACATCCTTGCGGGGCATACGGGCAATTACTGTGGAATCGACAATTATGGTCCTTACCAGATCTCCCAGATCTGCGGTCTCCCCACCAGTGGAATGAATGGATAGTCCATACTCCTTAAGTTCGGCAATCAGTTCCTCCGTTCCATTGATTATCTCGGAAATGACCTCCCCTGGGATAAGGGTTTTATTGCGACCAATAGTTGAGGAAAGCAAAATATTATCTACGGCTCCCACACAGATCAGATCATCAATATTCATGATCAGGGCATCTTGGGCAATGCCCTTCCAGACAGATACATCACCGGTTTCTTTCCAATACGTATACGCTAGGGAGGATTTGGTGCCCGCCCCATCGGCGTGCATGATCAAACAGTAATCATCATGGCCTGTAAGGTAATCGGGAACGATTTTACAAAAAGCTTGTGGAAATAGACCTTTGTCCACATTTTTAATAGCATTGTGCACATCTTCCTTGCTGGCAGATACTCCCCTTTGGGCGTATCTTTTAGAAATTTCCCTGCTCATTTTTGGATTTTGGATTTTGGATGGATCGCAAAAGTACGGATTTTAAAAAAACCTTCCAACCTGCGTCCAAATGGCAATAGGCCATTCCCAGAAGGAAATGACCCATTTGGAATTTGGACCAGCGGATTTTGGTTCCTATTTAGTGAACAACAACTCCCGATATTTGGTAAGAGGCCATAACTCATCGTCCACCAAAAGTTCCAGTTTGTCACAATGGTAACGGATAATTTCAAAAAAGGGCTTTACATTATCACAATAAGCAAAGGCTCGTTCTTCCGCGTTTTCAATCTTATTGGCTTTTTTTCTTTCTTCTATCATCTCTGTTATCCCCTTATTTATTTTCGAGATATGTTCACTTGTCTTTTCAATAAGCTGCAATTGCTCACAAGCAAATTCTTTAAATTCCGTTCCATAAATATTCTTAAGACCCTGTACATTTTGTAGCAGGATGTTTTGGTACTGTATAGCTGTAGGAATAATATGATTTCTGGCTATATCCCCCAAAATTCGTCCTTCAATCTGGATGCGCATGGCGTATTCCTCCAATTCAATTTCATGCCGGGCCTCCATCTCTACCCTGCTCATAATGCCCATTTGTTCAAAAAGATCTATGGACTTTTCGGAAACTTTTGCCTGCAACGCTTCGGGAGTAGTTTTAAAATTACTGAGTCCTCGTTTGGCTGCTTCCTTTTCCCAAGCTTCGCCATATCCATCCCCTTCAAAACGGATCCTTTTGGACTCCACAATATATTCCCGAAGAACATTGAATATGGCATCGTCCTTTTTCATCTTCTTGGCTCTAATGAGATCATCCACCTGGCCTTTAAATAACATCAGTTGCTTGGCGACAATGGCATTGAGGATCGTCATGGGGTTGGCGCAGTTCGCTGTGGAACCTACGGCTCGAAATTCAAATTTGTTGCCCGTAAATGCAAAAGGAGAGGTTCGGTTTCGGTCTGTATTGTCGAGCAAAATCTCTGGAATTTTACCTACAACATTCAGTTTCAAATCTGTCTTTTCCTCTGGGGAAAGTTTTCCATCCGTAACTTTTTCAAGTTCGTCCAGCACCCTGGTCAACTGCGACCCTATAAAAATCGAGACGATGGCAGGTGGGGCTTCGTTCGCTCCCAAGCGGTGGTCGTTGCTTGCGCTGGCAATGGAGGCCCGTAATAGTTCCTCGTAATCATTTACGGCTTTTATGGTATTTATAAAGAAGGTCAGGAACTGGAGGTTCTTCATTGGGGTCGTACCTGGGCCCAAAAGATTGACGCCGGTATTGGTCGCAAGAGACCAGTTATTGTGTTTTCCACTGCCATTGACTCCCGCAAATGGCTTTTCGTGGAACAAGACTTTAAAATGATGTTTTTCAGCAACTTTATGCATAAGATCCATCAATAGGGAATTATGATCCACGGCAAGATTTGTTTCCTCAAAGATAGGCGCCAATTCAAACTGATTAGGGGCAACTTCATTATGTCTAGTCTTTACGGGAATTCCCAGCCGAAGACATTCGGTCTCCAAGTGCCGCATAAAATTGAGCACCCGATTGGGGATTGAACCAAAATAGTGGTCATCCAATTGCTGTCCTTTGGCGGCCGTGTGGCCCAAAAGGGTTCTGCCCGCCAAGGTGATATCGGGTCGTGAAGCGGCCAGGGCACTGTCCACCAAGAAGTATTCCTGTTCCCATCCCAGCGTGGGGATGACACGGGTTACGTTTTTATCAAAATATTTCGCCACTGCGGTAGCGGCAAGATCCATTTCCTGAAGCGCGCGAAGTAAGGGAGTCTTATAATCCAACGCTTCTCCAGTATAGGAAACAAATACGGTGGGGATGCACAGGGTCGTTCCATAGATAAATGCCGGCGAAGATGGATCCCAAGCCGTATATCCACGAGTTTCAAAAGTATTCCGAATACCACCACTCGGAAAACTTGAGGCATCCGGTTCCTGTTGCACCAGTTGGTTGCCTCCAAATTTCTCAATTGCATGGCCATTATCCATGGTCTCAAAGAAAGCATCATGTTTTTCGGCAGTGGCACCGGTCAACGGCTGAAACCAGTGGGTATAATGAGTGGCGCCCTTTGTAATGGCCCATTCCTTCATACCTGTTGAAATATGGTCTGCCAGGTTTCGATCTATTTTGGTGCCCTTTTTCATAGCACTCATAACA
Source organism: uncultured Aequorivita sp. (assembly GCA_964463595.1). Taxonomy (GTDB): domain Bacteria; phylum Bacteroidota; class Bacteroidia; order Flavobacteriales; family Flavobacteriaceae; genus Aequorivita. Next base: position 20,392 of record CAYXDM010000021.1, read on the forward strand.
CTTATAAATGAATCCTTGGTAAGGTACTGCCGCATAGCAGACTCATTGAATACATTCTCTTCAAAGATATCCGAACGACGTTCTGGTTCAGTAACCGGAATTGGAATCCTGGCTAAACTTTTTTTGACGGCAAAAAATCGGAGTGTTGACATTCTTCTGGAATTAGGGTTCGACCATGCAAAAATAGTTTTTTCTGAAATACACCCCTTAAATTTTA
>CAYXDM010000022.1:0-2110 GCA_964463595.1 uncultured Aequorivita sp.
TTTTCGACCTCAGGCAAATTCTTTACCAAGTAACTTCCAATGGCCTCCCCTATCTGGACCGGATTTCCCTTGACCTTCCTGAGCATGGGGAAAACAACGGCGGTGATATCGCCTTCAAAATCCTTCCGGGTGGGCTGCAGTTCAACGGTTTCAAGACTCGGGCCGTACAGTTCTTTTACTGCCTCCTTAATATGGCCTTCCAGGGTTTGGTAAAATGTCATTTTATAATGCGGGATTAGAAAGGCATCCGGAATTGTTGCTGCGGACACCTGTATATATGGGCGCAAATATAAGGGTTATAAAAAAACTAAGTAGTAAAAAGCCGTTGGGATTGGCATGTGGGAAGTAAGGATGATTTCTAGCTTCGCTTTCTGGCTTTTGAAATTGAATGAGGAACTTAGGTATTGGTAATTATAATAAATGTCCATTGTCCATTATCCATTATCCATTATCCATTATCCATTATCCATTATCCATTGTCCAATTGCCCTTCCACCATCATCCCCTATTCCTGATGAGCACCCCCGCAACAAGGGCGAAAACCCCAATTCCGATCATCCCGAGGACTTGGTTGGACACTCCCTCCTTGGCATTCACTTCCAGCGGGCCAATACTTATTACTTCCTGTGGAACAAAGGCCTTGTAGAGCCCAATGGTCACCAACACCACCCCTACCATCATCAGTACTATTTTCAAAATTCTCATAATTATTGGTTTTAGGTTAAGGCTAAAGGTAGGCTTTTAACATTTATTAAAATGTTTATTTTAACTACATTTTAACCCTTCACCCTTCCTTAGGGAGAATTTGGAACTTTATTTTGATGGTCGATTTTATTTCCAAAATCGGGTAGGGCGAAAAAATTGTGGTTTATTCCCGGGGAAGAAATACCTCTGCCATCATACATCTGGCGCTGCCCCCGCCACATGTTTCTATAGTGGAAAGATCGCTGCTGAGGATTTCGCAAGATTCCTCAATGGTCGCTATCTGTGGTGCGGTCAGACTCCTACGGGCAGCCTCGCTCATTACCAGATACTTTTTTTCCGCTCCTTGCACCTGTAACATATTTCCGGCAAAATTGTGCATTTGGCTTTCGCTAATGGCGATAATTATTTTTCCGTCCTGTTTCAAGTGGCGGACAACATTGTTTTTTTCCGCGGCATCATCTATTGAATCCAAACAGATCACACAGAATTCCTCCGCCAGACACATCATCACATTGGTATGGTAAATAGGCTTCCGTTCGCCGTCCACGGTTTGATAGGCTGTGAAAATTACCGGGGTGTATTCAAAATCCTCACAAAACTCGATCAACAATTCCTCATCGGCCCTTGCGGAAAGGGCGCAATATGCTTTTCGGTTTACCCGGTCCATCAAAATGCTTCCCGTTCCTTCCAGAAAATAACCTTCATCCTCTGCGGGAGTATAATCGTAGATATCCTTTATTACAAAACCTTCCTGTTCCAAGCGGATCAACACCTCTTCCCGGCGCTCTCTTCGTCTGTTCTCGGCAAACATTGGATACAGCGCTATATTGCCATTTTCATGGAAACTGATCCAGTTGTTTGGAAATATTGAATCCGGGGTATCCATCCGAAGATCGTCGTTCTGTACGATAACATTTACGCCCACGGCCAGAAGTTTGTCAACAAACGCGTCAAACTCTACCTGGGCCTTTTGGTTGATTTCCGCATTAATTATAGCCAGATCCTCCTGGAAATAGTTATTGACCGCCGTTTGTTCGTTCATCCGAAACGCAACCGGACGAATCATAACAATCGTGTCTGTGATTTGTCTTGTCAATTTAAGGAATTTTTAGACCGCAAATTTAACCCATTTTTAGTATGAAAAAATAATTTTTACTCCGGAATAAACTATCTCCAATTCCAGTTCCAAAACCTCTAATTAGGCAAAGTCGCGCCCCTTATGAAACGACGGCCTGGCCCTAAATAATAGCGTTATTGGACCTTGAAATTTTATGGAAAAGGGAAATCCTCCTGGTGCCATGATATGATCCACAAACAACCGCTTTCAGGCTGTCCTTCCTTCCCTGGAAAACCTGTGGAATTCCTTCAGCAGATAGGCGTAGAACCGTTCATTGCTCGTGCCTTC
>CAYXDM010000022.1:2210-20194 GCA_964463595.1 uncultured Aequorivita sp.
ACCTGTGGAATTCCTTCAGCAGATAGGCGTAGAACCGTTCATTGCTCGTGCCTTCGCGTAAGCATCCCAGCAGTGTTTCTTCCAAACTGACATAATTCACCACTTCGATCAAGGCATCGCTTACATTATCCACTGTCAATGGATGGGGGGAATGCGGTTTTGAATCCCGGGTTAGGATGGTATTGTTCTCATATTGAACCTCAACGTCCAGCACTCCAAAGTAAAATTTTAAAAATACTTTGTGGAATCTTTGATACTCTAGGGTTGGTCGTACCTCAAAGTTACAACTCTCCTGGATCAGCCGCTCAATTTCCTTCTTGATGCTTCCGTCTGTACCTTCCATAAAGAATGGGAATTTAATCCAAAGATACGAGTGAAAACAGAAGAAAATATCAGCTCATATCCTACTTTAGCTTTAATTTAACCGGAAACCTGACGATGGTTAAGGAATTTAGGAAGAACCTATTTTTCGGTATCCAATCCTTGTTTCTGCCAGTTGAGATAGCCGCCGTCCATATCATATATCTCCTTAAACCCAAGGTCTTTTAGGAGGTTTGCCGCACGGGCGCTTCGCTTCCCGCTTCTACAATATAAGTAGATGGGCTTGTCCTTGTCCAACTTTTCGATGTTTTTAACAAAGTCATCATCCGTTACACATATATTCTGTGCATTTTTGAGGTGCCCCTCCCTGAATTCCTCCAAGGTTCGAACATCAATCAATTGATGTGAGCCGTTGTGGTACAGCACTTCCTGGACCTCCTCGGGAGAAATGACCGTTATTTCGGACCCAGATCCTGTATTTCCACAGGCCGAAAAAAATAAAATGAGTGAAAGTCCGAAGAGGACGATAATCTTTTGTTTGAACATATTGCCTATTTTATGAGCTCTCCCTTCCATTCTGAAATACCGCCAATAAGATTATAGGTATTGGCGATCCCCAGTGCGTTGAACACCGCACACGCCTGTCCACTTCTACCTCCGGAACGGCAATAGATATAATAGTTCTTCGAGCTGTCCAGTTCCTGGGCCCGTGCGTAAAATCCAGAAGTATCCTGTACATTCATAAAAGATGCATCTTTTATAAAGCCTTCCTCTATTTCCTCGGGGGTGCGTACATCCAAAATCACCGCATTGTCATCATTTCTAAGTTGTTCACACCACTGTTCTTGGGTTAGATCTGCCATTCTTTTTTTTTTGTAAAAATAGGACTTTCAGTGGGCATTCAAAAAAACCAACGAAATATAATCAAATTCATTGTTATTCGGGTAAACTTTCCCTATCCTTCCCTTAGTCCTGAATAACAGAACCCTAAAGTCCGTTAGCCTAACGAAGATATATGAACTAACCGTCATCTCGAACAACGTGGGAGATCCCTTTCTGGAATGACTGTACCGAAAAGGTTCCTTGGGTTGCCAGTCATCAACAAGGTGAGATATCTTGCGGTCATGAATATATAGAGAACCTTCTTTATTTTTATATTTGCATATCAAAATTTAGCTGGAAGAAACTATATGAAAATCCTTGTCATAGACAATTACGATAGCTTTGTCTATAATCTCGTTCATTATCTGGAAGAATTCGACTGCGAGGTTACCGTAAGAAGAAATGATCAACTATTATTGGAGGAGGTCGCAATTTTTGACAGGATCCTTCTATCTCCCGGTCCGGGACTTCCCGATGATGCCGGTTTAATGAAGGAAATAATTCAATGTTATGGAGGGATAAAACCTATTTTGGGAGTGTGCCTCGGCCATCAGGCGATAGCCGAGGTTTATGGCGGAAACCTTATAAATATGGATAAGGTTTTTCACGGGGTTTCTACCACGGCAACCATACTTGTGGAAACCGAACCTCTCTTCCGTGGGTTGAAAAAGGAAATGGAAATTGGAAGATACCATAGCTGGACCGTGTCTCCGGAAGCTTTTCCCGAAATTCTTCAAATCACATCGGTAGATGCACATGGGCGGATTATGTCCCTTAGGCATAGGAATTTTGATATCGTCGGCGTTCAGTTTCATCCTGAAAGCGTCCTGACTTCCGCTGGAAAGGAGATCATACGAAATTGGGTTCAGCATTGAGGATCACATAAAAACCTTCTTATCCAATGGTTTAACCAAACTTTGGCAAGACTTTAATAGCGTTTGCGACGGACTTTCCGTAATTTGGATTTTACGATTAAAAAAGAAAATACCATGGAAAAGAAATTTGAAAGAAAAACAGAACAAAAAAATCCCACCAATCCCACCGGAAATACGAATCAAGAGACAAATAAATTTGATATCGATAAAAAAACCATAAAGAAACAACAAAACAAAAAATAATGGGCAAGGGAGATAAAAAAACCAAACGCGGAAAAATAAATATCGGCAGCTACGGAAAACTGAGACCGCGCCGTAAAAAATTCAATGTGCGGCCCGCCCCGGAGAAAGAGGCACAAAGTGATAAGGTATAAACTGTAATTCCTAATCCATCCCCATCCCTGGATGGATCCGGTAGCGGCGATTGTCATTCAAACTTCAGGATAGGCAACTGGACCAAATTTTTTGGACTTCGGTTGCCTTTCTTTTTTGCCAATGTCTGAAGTAACATTTGCTTAAATCCTATATTTGCCGTTCATCTATAACCATTTCCATGACTCGAGCTGTTTCTGGATTTTCAAAAAAATCAAAAACCGGGAAAATAACGTGGCTGGCCGACAATTATCTCAAGGATTCTCCGGACGCAGTCCAGACCCTGGAGAAGTACTGGAATGACGACCCAAGCCTACAGCAACTCCACGACGATTTCATTGAAAACACCATTTCCAATTATTATTTACCTTTTGGGCTGGCACCAAATTTTCTTATCAATGGCGAAATATACGTATTGCCCATGGTGACCGAGGAAAGCTCCGTGGTTGCCGCTGCCAGTAATGCGGCGAAATTCTGGATGGAGCGCGGAGGGTTCAAGGCCCGTGTGGTTTCCACCGAAAAAAATGGACAGATCCACTTCAATTTCCACGGTAGTGATAAGGATTTGGAAGTGTTTTTTGAAAATGTAAAACCGAAATTGCGCGGCAGCATCCACGATCTCGAAAAGAACATGAAAGCCCGGGGAGGGGGGCTGTTGGAACTATCCTTGATCGATAAATCCCATATTCTGGACGGCTATTTCTATATACACGCCACTTTTGAAACCCTTGATGCCATGGGGGCAAACTTTATCAACAGTTGCCTTGAGAAAATGGCAGAAACTTTTCAGAGCGAGGCCCGGGATTTTGAAGTTTTTAAAAAGGACGGAGCTTTTCCTGAAATCGTGATGAGTATTCTTTCCAATTATGTTCCTGAATGTTTGGTCCGTGCCGAGGCGAGCTGCAGGTTAGAGGAATTGACTACGAAAAATTATGAAGGAAAGGATTTTGCCGAAAAGTTTATCCGTGCCATAGACATCGCCAAATCAGAAACCCGGCGTGCAGTGACCCATAACAAAGGTATAATGAATGGCGTGGATGCCCTGGTGTTGGCTACCGGGAACGATTTTAGGGCCGTGGAAGCAGGCGTGCATGCCTATGCCGCAAGAAACAATTATTACGGCAGCCTTACCCACGCAAAAATAGAGGAGGGTATCTTCACTTTTTGGATTGAATTGCCTTTGGCCATAGGTACCGTTGGTGGCCTCACCTCCCTTCATCCCTTGACCAAACTCGCCTTTGACATTCTTCAAAAACCAAATTCAAAAAAATTGATGGAGATCATTGCGGTGGCCGGATTGGCACAAAACTTTGCCGCCCTACGTTCCTTGATTACCACCGGGATCCAACAAGGACATATGAAAATGCATCTGATGAATATCCTAAACCAGTTGCAGGCAAACAAAAAGGAAAAGGAGGAAGCAATAAAATATTTTAGTACCCATCCTGTTTCCCACAATGCGGTAGTTGGGTTTTTGAAGCGAATTCGAACATGCCCATAGTAGCGCTTTGGATTTCAGGCATTTGGAGGGAACGGGAAGGAAGCGACCAAAAACTGGCGAATTAAGATCCTTCGCTCTTTCCTTAATTATAGGAGCAAGAGGAAAAATGGACAAAAGATATTACAGCAACGGCAAATTACTGCTCACCGCAGAATATGTGGTGCTCGATGGCGCGACTGCACTGGCCATTCCAACAAAGTACGGGCAGGCCCTGAAAATCCATTCCTCGGAAAAAGAGGGAATCGAATGGACAAGCAGGGATGAAAAAGGAGAGGTGTGGTTCCGTGATTATTTTCGATCGAAAGATTTTGAACCTTCAGACTCCAATAACGGCGTCTCGAAGACCCTGTCGAAAATACTTATGGAGGCCAGGAATCTCAATCCCCGTTTTCTCGCCCACGCCGGGGGAATCAAAGCGGAAACCCTAATCGACTTTCCACGGACCTGGGGCCTGGGCACTTCTTCCACTTTGGTCAATAATATTGCACAATGGGCAGAAGTAGATGCCTTTGTCCTGCTCGAAAAAAGCTTTGGCGGTAGCGGATATGACATAGCTGCCGCCCAACATGATTTTCCGATTTTATATGACATAAAGGGTGGTAAACCTAGGGTTCAAGGCGCCATATTGCCCTGGGATTTCAAATCGTCCTTGTTCTTTGTGCATTTAAACCAAAAACAGGATAGCAAACTGGGGATTGCCCACTACAGCAATATAGCCGCGCCGGACGTGGCCATCCGGAAGATTTCAGGAATAACTGAAAAACTTTTAAAAATTCAGACCCTTTTGGAATTTGAAGAACTGCTGGGACTTCACGAAAGGATAATTTCGGAAACCCTTGGCCTTCAAACCGTAAAAGCCGAACGTTTTCCCGATTTCCCAGGTACCATAAAAAGCTTGGGGGCGTGGGGCGGGGATTTTATCTTGGCAATCGGCAATAATCGAGAAAGGGAATATTTCCGCAAGAAAGGTTTTAAAACGATCATTCCATTTGAGGCAATGGTACTGTAACCACTATAAAACATCTTATTTTATACTATTCAGCCCTCGAAAGAATCTCCCGCGTAGTTTGTATTGAGTCTAAATAAGATTACCTTTGCCACAAAACGTACACAAAAACAAAATAATCAACAATGGGTAAACTAATAAAATTCAGCTTAATGGCCTTTGTAGTGGGTATTTTTATCTCCTGCGGCAATCAATCCAAAGAAAACGTGGTAAACGTTTATACGCATCGACACTACAAGGCAGATGACCATCTGTTTGCCCGGTTCACAGAAGAAACTGGAATAAAGGTAAACATAGTGAATGCCAGTGCCGATGAACTGATACAGCGGTTGGAAACGGAAGGCAGTGACTCCAAAGCTGATGTTCTTATTACGGTAGATGCAGGCCGTTTATACCGTGCCCAATCCAAAGATCTGTTACAGCCCATTAGTTCAAAAATATTGGAGACCAATATAGAGCCAAAATTCCGGGAAGTGAATGGCCATTGGTTTGGAATGACCTATAGGGCCAGGATCATCGCTTATTCCAAAGAGCGTGTAGATCCGGAAAATCTGAAGGATTACGAGGACTTGGCCAACCCGGAATGGAAGGACAAGATTGTCATCCGCTCTTCGGAAAACATCTATAACCAGTCGCTTTTGGCCTCCATCATCATTGCAGATGGAGAGGATGGGGCCAGGGATTGGGCCCTGGGGGTCGTGGAAAACATGGCCCGAAACCCAAAGGGAAGCGATCGCGACCAGGTGAAGGCAGTAGCCTCCGGAGAGGGTGATATTGCCGTGGTAAACACCTATTATATCGGTTTAATGCTTCACGATGAAAATGAGGAGGAGCGAAAGGCGGGAGAAGCGGTCGGCATCATCTTTCCAAATCAGAACAACCGGGGAACCCATATCAACATTAGCGGGGCGGGAGTGACCAAATATGCTCCCCATAAGGAGAACGCAATTAAACTGATCGAATTCCTGTCAGGGATGGAAGCCCAGCAGACCTTGGCGAACCTCAACTATGAATACCCCATAAATCCCGATGCCTCGAAAGCGAAAATCCTTAAGGAATGGGGCGATTTCAAAGCAGACGATGTGGAATTGATCAAACTGGGAGAACTTAATAGTGAAGCCGTGAAGATCTTTGATGAGGTGGGATGGAAATAATCAATTGCTGGTTGAGAATTAGCAGTGAGTGGGTGTAACGGATTTTTGATGGCCGGGGTGCAGTATTGGAAAACATCCAACTTAAATATAGATAGAGCATAAATGGAGAAAAAGACCATCTATTGGTGGAACAAGTGGATGGCGGGAGCTATAGTGATCTTGGTCTTGGTACTCACTCCCATTTTCACTATCCTGATTGAGCTTTTCGACAGCCCTGGGGAGCATTGGGAACACATTGTTTCAAATCTGCTTCCCTCCTATTTTTCAAATTCCCTGGTTTTACTTTTGGGAGTGGGAGTTGGCACATTTATACTCGGTGTAAGTTCGGCCTGGTTTGTTTCGGTGTACGAATTTCCCGGCCGGAATTATTTTGAATGGCTCCTTATACTGCCTTTAGCCTTTCCATCCTATATGATGGGATACAGTTATGTGGGAATATTGGAATACACTGGCCCCATCCAGGCGTTTTTCAGGAACAATCTGGATGTACACTTTACGGGCCCAATCATTGACATTATGAACATGCCAGGAGCGATCTTTATACTTTCCATCAGTCTCTTTCCGTACGTTTATGTTATTTGTCGCGCGTCCTTTATGCGCCAGTCCAGCGAACTACAGGAAGCCGCCCTACTTTTGGGAAGCAATAGGATGAGGGTGTTTGCCAGAATCGCCCTTCCAATGGCCAGACCCGCGGTAGCGGGTGGAACAGCTCTGGTAGGCATGGAAGTTTTAAACGATTATGGAACGGTTAAATATTTTGGGGTCGACACCTTTACCTCTGGAATTTTCAGGGCATGGTTTTCATTCGGGGATATCAATACGGCCATTCACCTTTCAGCAATTTTGACTTTGATCGTTTTGTTGCTGGTGTGGTTGGAAAACTTTCAACGAGGTAGCCGCAGTTGGACTACCCAGAGCGCTAGCTCAAGGCCCGCACTTAGATTGGTTCCAAAACACTGGAGCACCCGTTGGTTGTACACGGGGATTTGTTCTTTTGTGTTGTTGATCAGTTTTATTCTGCCATTGTCCCAACTATTTTATTGGGTTTCACTAACCTGGAAAAACGTGGTGGATTCCGAATTCGGGATCCTTATCATAAGAAGTTTTTCCCTGGCAATCGGCTCAGCAGTCATCATAGCGGTTCTATCGATATTTCTGCTGTACGCCATCCGGCTGAGTCCCTTGCGATGGACGGCCAATATTGCCAAAACGGCCTCGATGGGATATGCCATTCCTGGAGCCGTAATTGCCGTAGGTGTTTTGATCCCCATGATGAAACTGGATCGATTTATTTCCTGGCTTACTGTGGGCGAGGTGGGAATGATATTATCCGGCACCATTTTCATCCTGATTTTTGCTTATATTGTCCGCTTTATGGCCGTAGGGTATAATGCCATTGATGCGGGATTCCAAAAAACGGGGGCTTCCGTAAACGAAGTGGCGCGATCTTTGGGCGCATCACCCGTGAGAACACTGTGGAGGATAGATCTACCGTTGATTCGCAACAGCATTGCCGCAGCGGTCTTGCTCACATTTGTGGATATTTTGAAGGAACTGCCACTGACCCTGATTTTAAGACCCTTCAATTTTAACACACTCGCCACAAAGGCGTTTGACATGGCAACCAATGAAATGATCGCAGAATCGGCCAATGCCTCCCTGGTGGTGGTGCTGACAGGGGTCGTGCCGATTATATTGTTGAACAAGGCAATTAGCAGGAGGTGAGTTCATTTGGTTTAAAGGGATTAGTATAAGGAAGAAAATTATGGATAATATGGATTTATTGAGGGTTGTGGACCAGGTGTTTTGTGAAGGGCCTAGGGAAATCGGAATTTAATCTGTATCTCAATTCTATTTTAAGAAATGACATTAATAAAATTAAACAACATCAGCAAAAAATACCGGACGGCAGATAAATATGCCGTGGATCGGGTTTCGTTTTCATTGGACAAGGGCGAAATACTTGCACTTGTAGGCGAAAGTGGGTCAGGAAAGACCACTTTGCTGCGATTGATCGCCGGCTTGGAACATCCAGATGGCGGTGAAATTAAACTGAATGAAGAAGTTATTGTCAGTGGCAGAAAATCCCTGCCCACCAACAAAAGGAAAACCGGCATGGTCTTTCAGGATTATGCGCTTTTTCCCCATTTTACCATTTTTGACAATGTAGCCTTCGGCCTAAAAGGATTAAAGAAAAAGGAAGCCGAAAAGCGCGTTTATGAAACCATTGAACTTACTGGTCTAAAAGAAGACGTAAAAAAATATCCGCACCAACTTTCGGGCGGGCAACAACAACGGGTGGCCCTGGCAAGGGCCCTTGCCCCCCGCCCCCAATTGTTGTTGATGGATGAGCCCTTCAGCAACCTCGATACCATTTTAAGAGACCAGGTTCGTGAGGAGGTGCGGCAGATCATAAAATCCATGGGCATTACCGCTATCCTCGTTACCCACGATACCAAAGATGCTTTTTCCACTGCCGATAAAATTGCCGTGATGCTGGACGGCAAGCTACTCCAAATTGATACTCCTGATGCTTTATACAACGACCCAACCACCTCTTATGTGGCCGAGCTATTTGGAAAGTCCAATAATCTTGAGGCTATTGTGGAAGAGGGCGGCTTTAAGACGCCATTCGGGTTTGTGTCCAAACTGGCGGATTGCCCCTTCGCCACCGACAGTGAAAATTGTAGGGTGAAATTATTCTTTAGGGCCGAAGAGACGGATTTCTGCAACGCCGAAGAACCCCATCTTTGCGGCATGGTCGAGCAGTGCACTTATCTGGGCGACCACATGCAACTGAAAGTTTGCTGCAACAGGTGCAATAGCTGTAAAAACAACGCATCCGTTAAAAATCCCTTGGAAAACCAGAGTATTCTTCTAAAAACCTCCGTCCAAACCTGGAAACCCGGGGACATAGTGCGGTTTAAATTGAAGAATTTCAAGGTCAAGGAAACGGAGGCCTGATCGTTAAAGCTTTTGGATGGGGATAATTTTCCTAAGAGATTTAATGGGAGGCCACCAAATTCCCCATTGCCTCTTCCATATCTATCCCTTCCTGCAGCACGGGCAAAAAAATATCTCCCAAATTATCCAATCGATCGGGCACGGTTTTGATGGTGAAATTTGATATTTCCAACTTGGAATTTATTTCTTCCCACGCCAAAGGGGTTGATACCGAAGCACCTTTCCTGGGGCGAACGCAATAAGCGGCCGCAAGTGTCTGCCCCCGTCTGTTTTGAAGAAAATCGAGGTAGATCTTGTCCTTGCGCTTTTTAATGTTGCGCTCCATGGTGGTGAGCTTGGGCAGTTTTTCCTGGATATAATAACAAAGCAATTTTGTAAAATCGCGGGCTTCCCCATAGCTATACTTTCCATCCAAAGGAATGTAAATATGTATCCCACTGGATCCCGAGGTTTTTGGGTACCCTTGGATCTTTGCCATTTCCAGGACTTCCCTTGCTGAAAGGGCGACCTCCTTTACCTGGGAAAAAGTGTTTTTCCCCGAAGGATCTATGTCGATAACGGTATAGGTAGGATTCTCGAGATTTTGGATCACTGAATTCCACGGATTTATTTCAATACACCCCAAATTTGCCATATATAAAAGTGTGGCCTCTTTTTGGCACAGTAAATATTCGATGTCCTTTTGGGAGGATTCGGAATATATTTTATAGGTCTCCACCCAATCTGGCAATACCTCATTGTCCTTTTGATAAAAGGCCGCCCCCTCCACCCCATTCGGATGCCTGTGCAGGTTCTGGGGCCTATCTATTAAATACGGAAGAATATAATCGGAAATCTGAAGATAATAGTCGATCAGATCGTATTTGGTATAGCCTGCGTCGGGCCAATATATCTTTTCAAGGTTGGAGACAGGCAGGGAAATTCCATTCACCTCCACCGTTGAAGAGGAACCTTTAGTTTGTGCCGAAGACGGCTCCCGGATCTCTTGAGGGACGATTTCCTCCGGATCCTTGTCCGTTCGCAATCCTTTGTAAACGGGGTGGCGCATCACCCCACTTTTGGTCATTTCCGAAAATCTTACCTCGCAAATCAATTCGGGTTTTAACCAATTCGGTTTTCTGCCCTTGAGCGGTATTGACTTCCCGAAAGGATTTGTGTCGGTTTCCAGTTTTCCGAATTTCTTTAAAAGCATCCTTTGTTCCGAGGTCGAAAATCCGGAACCACAATTGCCCAGATAAATTAATTCTCCTTCCTGATACATTCCCAAAATAAGGGAGCCGAATAGGCTTCCCCCGGTTTTGGAATCGGTGTACCCGCAGATAATGGCCTCTTCAGCATTAACATTCTTGATCTTTAACCAATTTTCACTCCGATAGCCGGGAACATACATAGAGTCAGCCTTTTTGGCCACAACTCCCTCCATTCCGGCATCTGTGGCACGTTCAAGAAGGGTGGGACCCATGGCCTCAATATGGTCGGAATAGAAAATATTTTCGAGATCTTCCAAGATTTCGGGCAACAGACTTTTTCGCTCCACCAATGGCAGGGAAATGGTGTCCATTCCGTTTAGATGGAGCAGGTCAAAAACCTGGTACTGTAACTGCCCCTTTGTTTTTGCGGGATCGTATTTTTGCAATTTCTGAAAGTCATTCTTTCCCTCCTTGTCCACCACTATTACTTCCCCGTCAAGAATACAGGTATGGGGAATATGCTCCAATTCTTCTTGAATGGCGGCAAATTTCGAATTATACGAGATTCCATTTCGGGAGTAGATATTTACTTCGCCATCCTTTATATTGGCCAAGACCCTATACCCATCCCACTTCAGTTCAAAGACCCAATTCGGATCCTTGAATATTTCCTTTGTGGCCGTAGCCAACATGGGTTTCACATATTCATCGAGATCCAAAGGTTTTCGGTCCTGGGCAGATTTTTTATCTGATTCCACAAAAATTTCGGCATCATATTCCAGATCGGTTGAATATCTATCCTTCTTTTTGATAAGGAGCCATTGGTTTTTCTCTTCCCCTCGTTGGGTGTGGACCAGGGCGAAAACTCCTTTGAGCCTATTCCCGAAAAATTCAATTTTTAGATCCCCTTTATGGATCTGGGCCACGGGGTTTGTGGTGCCCTTGCTCTCCAGAACATTGTAGGTGCCTTCATCCCAAATATCCATTACGCCCGCACCATAATTTCCTTTCGGAATAACGCCGTGAAAGGTGAGGTATTTTACCGGATGGTCCTCGGTGCGGATTGCCAGCCTTTTGTCTTTGGGGTTTTGGGAAGGCCCCTTGGGCACGGCCCAGCTTTTAAGGACGCCGTCCATCTCCAACCGGAGATCGTAATGCAACCGGGTGGCCTGGTGCCGCTGTACCACAAATCGCCGCTGGCCCTCTTGCCCGATTTCCCCCTTTGGCTCCGGGGTTTTATCGAATTTCCGTTTCTTGTTATAATCTTCTAATGCCAAAATCAGGAAGCTTTGGTTTTCTTCTTCTTTTTTTCCAAACTGGCCTTAAGTTTCGCCATCAGATCCTCGGCTTGGGTGGGCGTGGTGTCCACTTTTTTAACCTTTGTCTTTTTGCCTTTCGCCTTGCCCTCAATTATCTTCATCAACTGCTTGTTATAAACATCCTTGTACTTGTCCAACTTAAATGGTTCGGTATAATTTTCAATCAAGGTAAGGGCCATGTCCACTTCTTTTTTTGAAACCTTGGTAGAAGGCAGCTTCAGATCGGTCGGATCACGGATTTCATCCGCAAACCGGATTACGTGAAGCACCAGTGCGTCTTTATATATCCCGATCAACGCCAGGTTTTCCTTCTGTCGCATCACAAAGGTGGCCACTCCCAATTTCCCTGTTTTTTTCAGGGCATCACGCAATAGATTGTAACTTTTGCCGCCTTCCTTTTGGGGCTCAAGGAAATATGGTTTCTTAAAGAGCATGTCGCTCACTTCGTTTTCATCTACAAATTCCTCGATATCGATGGTCTTGCTCTTTTTCATATTCGCCTTGGCAAAATCCTCGTCTTCCAGAATTACATAACGATCATCCATTTTATAGCCCTTTACGATGTCCTTCCATTCCACTTCCTTGCCAGTGTTTTCATTGACCCTTTTGTACCGGATCCTGGCATTGTCGTTCACGTCCAGCATATCGAGGTCTACCCGCCCTTCTTCCGAGGCACTGTACATTTTAATGGGAATTGATACAAGGCCAAAACTTATGGAGCCGTTCCAGATCGAGCGCATAGGGGTGTATTTAATGGTTTCCTAAATCTATTTGATGGTGAGCCTACGTATTTGTAACAAACGTGCGCCACAACTCTTTTTACTTCAGAATAAATTTAGAACTTCCTAAAAGGAAGTCTAATACGTTTCACGATATTTTAACCTTATTACCTTTTTCGAACCCCCTCCTGAAGTTGGATTATTTCCATTTAACAGGAAAGTTTCCCTTTACTCTGCGTTTTTTAATACATTTGCTTTCCCCTCAAGACACCAGAATGCACCAGCAACTTTTTGCCATCATAGACGTTGAGACCACAGGCGGTGGTATATCAGGAAACCGAATTACCGAAATATGTATCGCGTTGGTGCGCGGTGGGAATGTAGTGGGAAAATACACTACGCTTGTAAATCCTGAAAGGGATATTCCGCCCTATATTACGGCCCTAACGGGAATTGATAATCTGATGGTCGAGAGTGCTCCCCGGTTTTTTGAAGTGGCCGAAAAAATTGATAGCTTCACCCGCGATGCTATTTTTGTGGCCCATAATGTGAGCTTTGACTACAACGTAATCCGCAATGAATTTAAGAACATCGGGCTCACCTACAACCGCAAAAAACTGTGTACCGTCCGGTTATCTCGCAAGTTGATACCCAATTTATTGTCCTACAGCCTGGGCAGGCTTTGCGACACCATTGGCATTCCCCACTTGCACCGCCACCGAGCTGAGGGAGATGTGGATGCCACGGTTGTTCTTTTTCAAAGATTATTATCCTTGGACGAAGATTTTGTGGTGTTCAATTCCTTTTTGAACCCACGGTCCAAACAAGCCACCCTACCGCCCCATCTGGCCTCCGAACAAATTGAGGAGCTGCCCGAGGAAGCAGGCGTGTACCTTTTTAAAAACCAGCAGCACAAGGTAATCTATGCAGGCAAGGCGAAAAATATCAAAAAAAGGGTGCTCAGCCATTTCTACGATAAGAAGTCCAAGGAATATCACCTAGGTCAGGAAACCCATTTTATCGATTATGAGAGGACCGGAAACGAGCTATTGGCCCTGCTGGTGGAATCGGAACACATTAGGAAACATTATCCCAAATACAATCGCGCACAAAAATGGCCTGCCACTACTTATCAGATCATCAATTATGAAAACCAGGGCGGGATCATACAATTGGCTTTGGCCAAGACCAAAGTCCTGAACGATTCCGTAAGTACGTTTTACAATAGAAATGACGCGGTGGCGAAACTGGAGGAGATTTGCGAAATGTTCAAACTATGCCCCCGTTTCTGCACCTTACAGAGCAATGTGGAACAATGCTCACATTACCGGATAAAGAATTGCGAAGGTGTTTGCGCCGGCAGGGAGACCCAGGAGGAATATAATCTAAAGGTAAGGAAAGCCATCGCTTTTTTAAGGGAAAACAAACCCACTTTTGCCATTCAGGAAAAAGGCCGAACCCAAGAGGAAATTGGTTTTGCACTCGTCGTGGAAGGACAGTATAGAGGATTTGGTTTTTTCGATAGTAACCAGACTATTATAGGCGTGCGAGATTATGATCCCTTTTTGAAACCCCAAATTGCCAGTTATCATACCAATGCCATCATCAGGAGTTATCTCCAAAAGAACGGAGAAAAAAATGTTGTAAGGTTTGGGAATGGATATACCGAATATGAAGAGTCTTCAAAGGACCAAGAAATTTTTGGATTATTTGGATAGGAAGAAAATCATTACCTTTCTTAAAATACGGATAACCCCCAAGGATATATGGGAACTTTGGCATTCGAGATACGCAATTAGAGGATATCCAATAATTTGCGATATTTAATTACCTCGAAATCCTCGATGACCAAATCGGCTTTTGAATAGTCCTGATTTATGGAATTCGAGCTCTTAAAACCTATACAATAAATGCCCGCGGCCTTTGCGGCGGTGATCCCATTTGTAGAGTCCTCAATGACCATACAGTTCGATTTTGGTTCACCAGCCAAGGCTGCCGCCTTTATAAAAATCTCAGGATGAGGCTTTGAGGCTTTTAAATCGGCTCCACTTATTTTTGCCTTAAAATACCGATTTAGATCAAACCGATCGAAAATCCGATCGATATTCACCATAGAAGCCGAGGATGCCAATACCAAGGTCAAGCCGTTGTTATAATAATCCTGAATAAGCTTGAGAACCCCATCAATCAGCTTTAGATCATTGTCGTTTTCAAAAATATATTTGAAGTGCTTCCGTTTAGTCGCAACTAGATTCTCCGCACTCTGGTCCAATTCAAAATGGCGGCATAAGGTCTGACAGATGGGCAAGGTAGCCTGTCCGGTAAATGAATCATAGAGTGGCTCGGGAACTTTTATCCCAACCTCCTCGAACATTTTAAAATAAGACTTTCGGTGCAATGGTTCCGTATCGACGATTACTCCATCCATGTCGAAGAGGACTGCTTTCAGATTCATATATACGTTAATTTTTGGTCCCTTTATAATAAAGGGGAATTCTTGACCTAATGATTATTTATCGTTCATTATTTCCGACAAAAGTTCAAAGGAACGAAGCCGTTTTTCGTGTTCAAAGATATGGGAAACGAAGATAAGCTCCTCGACCTTGGTTTCATCTATAAAAATTTCCAGTTTTTTGGCTACCGTTTCTTTGCTGCCCACAAAGGAATAATGCATCATGTGCTCGATATGTGCCTTTTCCATCGCATTCCAATGATCGGATATATCCTCAACTGGAGGGGGCAACGGGCTTCTGGTATTGCGAATAACACTTAACATAAAGAGTTTCATACTGGTCGACAAATACTGGGCTTCTTCCTCCGTATCAGCCACCACTACATTTACTGCCGCCATGGGATAGGGTTTTTCCCGTTGTCCTGATGGATTGAAACCTATATGGTACAATCGCAACGCTTCGTGCAAATGGTTCGGGGCAAAGTGACTGGCAAAGGCATAGGGCAGCCCCATTTCTGCGGCAAGTTGCGCGCTGAAAGTACTGGAGCCCAATAGATACAGTGGAATTTCAAGGCCTTCCCCCGGAATGGCGCGTACCGCACCTTGATTGCTGGAAGCTGAAAAATAATGTTGCAGCTCTTGAATGTCTCGGGGAAAATCGTTGACGGTCTCCATTCTATCCCGTCTCAAGGCCCGTGCAGTGGGCTGATCGGTTCCGGGGGCCCGGCCAAGACCGAGATCTATTCGGTCTGGATACAATGTGGCCAAGGTGCCGAATTGTTCGGCTACTATAAGGGGAGCGTGATTGGGAAGCATAACCCCGCCCGATCCTATCCTAATGGTTTTTGTGCCTTGTGCAACATATCCTAGCAGCAAAGGCGTGGCTGAACTGACCAGGCTTTCGGTGTTGTGGTGCTCGGAAATCCAAAACCGCTTGAAACCCAATTTTTCCACGTGTTGGGCAAGGGAAAGACTGTTTTCCATGGCCTGAAGATGTGAACTTCCCTGGGTTACGGAAACTAAATCCAAAACGGAATAACTTATATTTGTATGTTTCATATTTTCTGACATTATTTTTTTAAACGCTATTTAAGCTTTGCCCTTTTATATTGCAGCGGCCATTCAATATCCGCCTGTAATTCACTCGCAAAATGAAGCGGTAGATAGGGCTGGCGTAAGCTTTCGCGGGCATAAAGGACCAAGTCCGCCATTCCGGTCTGCAGTATCTCTTCAGATAATCCCGCGGAGGTAATTTGGCCCACTGCCCCGGTTAATATATCTGCTCCATTTTTGATGCTATCCGCAAAACCGGCTTGATATCCAGGTCCCGTTTCGATTTTCGCACGAGGCACGTTTCCCCCCGAAGAGACGTCTATCAGATCAACGCCCAAATTCTTCAGATGTTTTGCCAGCTCTACCGAATCCTCAACAGTCCAACCTCCTTCCGTCCAATCGGTAGCAGAAATTCGAACAAATAGGGGTTTTTCATCGCCCCATTCTTTTTTTACCGCAGAGGTTAATTCCAGCAGCAACCGAATTCGGTTTCCAAAACTGCCGCCATACTCATCCCCACGTTCATTTGCCAAAGGCGAATAAAACTGATGGAAAAGATATCCATGGGCAGCATGGATTTCCACTACATCATACCCGGCCTCCCGGGCCCTTTGGGTAGCGGCAACATAGTCATCAATTACCTTTTGGATTCCAACTTGATCCAGGGCTGTCGGGGCAGGTTCTTCCTCGCGAAAGGGCAAAGGCGAAGCAGAAACGGTTTGCCACCCGTTTTTTTGATCCGGGGCGATCTTTGCCGAGCCATCCTGTGGAAGATGTTGACTCGCCTTCCTTCCCGCATGTGCCAACTGGATGCCGATCAAGGCTTCCTGCGAATGGCAGAATTCAACAATTTGCTTGAGATTCTTAATATGGGCGTCTTTCCATATCCCCAAATCGCCATAGCTAATTCTTCCCTCAGGCGAAACTGCCGTAGCTTCCTGTAGTATCAATGCAAAACCGCCGGTGGCCCTGCTTCCCAAATGAACCAAATGAAAATCGTTTGCAAATCCATCCATACTACTGTACATGCACATGGGCGAAACCACCATCCGGTTCTTGAATGTGGTGTTTCGGATCGTAAGGGAAGAAAAGAGTTTGGTCATCTTAAAAAGAGTCTTTTCAATGCCTAAACGAATTGTTAGACAAGGTGTTTGGCATCAATAATTTGAACAAAGTAGGGTTCCCACAAAAATATAAACAAAAGAACTTGAACGGAGCGGATTTAATCGGTTTATTAAATAGTTAACCTTTTGAAAATAGCAATGGATTCGGTTTGAACAGAAGTGGGAAATTTTGTCCCAATTCCGCAGGAAAAATTAACTTCAGCGCATCCTATCTACATATATACTTATCGATCATATATTTGGTGATAGGTTTGAGGGTTTTCCTGGTTTCGGGATGTTTTCCCACATCGGTAAAGTATTCCAAGTCACCATTCGGATTCTTGCCATACCAGATAATGGGATCGCCCTTGGAATTGAAAAATTTTGAATCACAATCTGGCCGCACCTTTCTAAACCGCTCCACCTGGGATGGATTGAACAACATAATTTGTCCGTTCTCTACTCCCCCAGGCTCAAAGTCGGTTTCCGTATACCGGTCGCCATTCCAGGTCATCCATTTTTCTTTATGGATGGCATTGAATACAAAAAAGAGTACAATGCAACAGATTATGACAATTACCGTGGTTCGATTTCTTCTAAAGAAAGTTCCCATAAAATTCCTGCTGGTTTCGGAGGAGTCCAGATCATTTTCTTTGGGAGGAAATTTCTTGTTTTCTCCATTCCTCATTTGGAAATCACTATAATCCCGATAATCCAAAAATTTTGCCAGGCCATTGCGCACCGCCCTTTGTTTCAATTCAATTTGTCCACCTTGCAACGCTTCATTGTAATGGTCCCGAAGCCGGCGTTCGCCAAATTGGAAGTTCATCTCACTATCAATAAAATCTGAAAGCCGTTTGGCCGCCTTACTTTTTGACGGAGCCACCACTCCCATTTCCGCTTCCAAGGCTATGGCCTTTTCAAAAGCCTCCAATATCAATTTACTGTGCATTTTCTAATTTGTTCAAGCCTTTAAAACTACAAAACCCCCCGGGAATTATAGGGAAATTCTTTTCCAAAACCTTTCCGGAATCTTTCCATCACCTGCCTGTCCATTTCTCTTTATTTGTCTC
>CAYXDM010000023.1:0-19877 GCA_964463595.1 uncultured Aequorivita sp.
GGGAGCCTGTATTTTTAAGCGCTATCAATTAATTCTTTAATGTCTTAAATCTCAAAGTTTTATATCTGCATAATTCATTTTTTTGCAAATCTATATTCATATCAGGGCGTTAGGACTACTAAATCTATACTTTGAACACTAGCAAAATAAACTTAGGTTCAGCCCTGGCTGAAAAAATCACCGCCCTTAAGGTTGAAAAAAACGCGGTCATCCTTGCCCATTATTATCAGGTGCCCGAAATCCAGGAAGTGGCGGACTATGTGGGCGACAGTTTGGGACTTTCACAAAAAGCTGCCGAAACAGATGCCAGAATCATCGTGTTTGCCGGGGTGCATTTTATGGCGGAAACCGCAAAAATATTAAATCCTGACAAAAAGGTTTTGTTGCCCGATATGATGGCAGGCTGCTCCCTTGCCGATTCCTGTCCGGCTGATAAATTCGGGGACCTGGTTGCCCAACATCCCGACCATACGGTAATTACGTATGTGAACTGCTCGGCCGAGGTAAAGGCTCTTAGCGATATTATTTGTACGTCCTCAAATGCCGAAAAAATCGTGAATTCAATCCCAAAGGAGGTCCCGATTATTTTTGCGCCGGATAAAAACTTGGGGAAATATATCCAAAAGAAAACTGGTAGAAAAATGTTGCTATGGGACGGGACCTGTATCGTACACGAAGCCTTTTCCATCGAAAAACTTTTAAACCTCTATCGGCAACATCCCGATTCCATCATTATTGCGCATCCCGAATCTGAGGCCCATATTTTGGAAACGGCACGTTATATAGGCTCTACCGCTGGAATGATAGATTATGTAAAAAGGAATCCTGCCAAAAAATTTATTGTTGCCACCGAAGCAGGGATTCTGCATAAAATGCAACAGGAAGTTCCAGAAGCGATCCTGATTCCTGCCCCTGCGGAAGAGGACAACACCTGCGCGTGCAGCGAATGTGCCTTTATGAAGATGAACACCCTTCAAAAGCTATACGATTGCCTGCTGAACGAGACGCCATATATTGAAGTTTCCGAGGAAGTGCGTAAAAAAGCCATTGTGCCCATTGAGCGCATGCTCGAATTATCGAAATAGCGATGAAGACCAATTTTCTTATTATCGGTTCGGGCGCAGCAGGGTTGACACTAGCAGTAAAACTCGCTGAAGAATTTCCGAAGAAAAAAATTACCGTTGTTACCAAGGCGCACCAATCGGAATCCAATACAAAATATGCACAGGGCGGGGTGGCGGCAGTTTTTGATCTAAAGGAAGATTCCTTCCAAAAACACATTGAGGATACCCTTAGGGCGGGCGACGGACTCTGCGACAGGGGAATAGTGGAAATGGTGATTAAGGAAGGCCCGCATCGTTTAAAGGAATTGATGGAATGGGGCGCCAATTTTGACACGGATACCGAGGGAAAACTTATTTTGGGCAGGGAAGGAGGACATTCAAAATTCAGAGTGGTACACCATCAGGACACAACGGGCAATGAAATTGAACGCACGCTTTTGAAACGCACGGCGCTATTTCAGAATATAACGTTGCTCGCCCATCATTTTGCGATCGATTTTATTACGGAGCATCATTTTCCCGATGTCAAAACCGAACGGATTTCGTGTTACGGTGCCTATGTAATGGATCAGATTTCGGGAAGTATCTTTGCGATAAGGGCAGATTGCACCACCCTGGCCTCAGGCGGAATGGGCCGGGTATATGGACACACTACCAATCCCGCAGTTGCTACCGGAGACGGCATAGCCATGGCATATCGCGCAAAGGCCCGGATTGAAAATATGGAGTTTATCCAATTCCACCCCACAGCCCTTTACGACGGAAAGAACGGATCCTCATTTTTGATCTCTGAGGCAGTACGTGGGTCTGGAGCATTTCTTCGGAACAAAAAAGGGGAACGGTTTATGTTGGAATACGATTCCCGGGGCGAATTGGCCTCCCGTGATATTGTTTCCCGGGGTATCGATTCGGAAATGAAAAAATCGGGAGCGGAATGCGTGTATCTCGATTGCACACATCTAGATATTGCTGCTTTAAAACAGCATTTTCCAAACATTTACGACACTTGCGCGCAAAAGGATATCGACCTTGAAAAGGATTGGATTCCGGTGGTTCCCGCTGCCCACTATCTCTGTGGTGGAGTGGTGGTGGACAAGAATGGAAAAACAACGGTGAATAATCTTTTTGCATGTGGCGAGTGCTCATATACCGGTTTACATGGTGCCAATCGGTTGGCGTCCAACTCATTGCTGGAGGCCTTGGTCTATGCAGATCGAATTTATAAATACATCAGTAAGAATCCGCCTTCGCAAGCGACTATTACAATTGGGAAGTGGAATGATAAGGGCACGGTTTTCTTGGAGGATTTGGAAATTCTTCAGCAGAAAACGGTGGAACTGCAAGAATTGATGCGAAGGTATGCAGGTGTGATCCGGAACAATGATGATCTCGAGGAGGCCTCTGTCCAACTTGAAAGGCTATACCTTGATACCGAAACCTTATATCAAAAACATAAATTGAACACCTCCCTTTGTCAACTTCGGAATATGGTCTCCGTGGCCCATCTGATAATCAGGCAATCGTTGCGCAGAAATGAGAACCGAGGTGGATATTATAACACAGATTACAATAACAATAAAATAATGGAAAAAGTATGAATACATTGATTGAAAACTCATTGCAAAAGGCAATGGATTACGCCCAATACAATCTGCT
Source organism: uncultured Aequorivita sp. (assembly GCA_964463595.1). Taxonomy (GTDB): domain Bacteria; phylum Bacteroidota; class Bacteroidia; order Flavobacteriales; family Flavobacteriaceae; genus Aequorivita. The sequence continues at coordinate 2,721 of CAYXDM010000023.1, forward strand.
TTTCAAGCAATTGGCGGAAGAGGGAAGAACCACAGGGGAGCAGACCCAGGAAAAAATAGATTATACCAGGCTGAACTATAGCCGGACAAAGAGATTGGATAAAACAGCCGAAATTCCGGAGGAAAGTAGGATCGCTTTCAAAAATATTTCGGAAAGACAAACTTGGCTAGTCATCAGTGAACCTTGGTGCGGAGATGCGGCGCAAACTCTGCCATTATTGAATAAGATTGCCGAACTTTCAGACGCTATCGAATTGAAAATTGTCCTTCGGGACACCAATTTGGAGTTGATGAACCAATTTTTGACCAATGGGTCACAATCCATTCCTATGGTTATTATGTTGGATGCGGATAACAATGTGGTCCAAACTTTTGGTCCCCGTTCCAAAGCAGCTACAAATTTGGTGAACGATTACAGAGCCGAACACGGTAAAATTGACGATGCCTTTAAGGAGATGCTGCAGGTCTGGTACAATAATGACAAAGGGGTCTCTATTGTAAATGATATTTTAGAAAGTCTAAAGGTCCAGGTCTAAGCATAGACAAAAAGATAAAAGACCAAAGACCCATGGACATTGGGTAATGGTATTCCATAGATCCCAAGACCCCAAAAGGGGTGGTGCTTTTATCTTTTCAGAAAGATAACTGAATTCCTCTCGGCTAAAACCTTGCCGAGAGGAATTTATTTATCTGGGTTGCCAAAAACTCCCTTTCATATCCTTCGCCCATAAACTACTTTCAGCCGGAGGATTCAATTCTATCGTTCCATCACTTATCTTTGCCGAAATATTTTTGAAATTGGCGCTGTCTGACTATACCCGGGAATTTAAATACAATGCCAAATTGGCCACCCCTGTTATATTGGGGATGTTGGGGCACCAAGTAGTGGCCTTGGTGGACAACATTATGGTGGGGCAGTTGGGAAGTGCTGAACTTGCTGCAGTTTCCCTGGGAAACAGTTTTATGTTTGTGGCCATGTCCTTGGGCATTGGCTTCTCAACGGCAATAACCCCACTGGTAGCCGAAGCCGATGGCGAAGGCGATAGGGATAAGGGGAAATCCTCTTTTAAGCATGGATTGTTTTTGTGTATCGTTTTGGGTTTCGCCCTGTTTGCCTTGGTAATGTTTTCCAAGCCACTAATGTATATAATGAACCAGCCGCCAGAGGTAGTGGATCTAGCTATGCCTTATTTGACATTGGTTGCGGCCTCCCTGGTTCCACTGATAATTTTCCAAGCTTTTAAACAGTTCAGTGATGGAATATCCATGACGCATTCTCCAATGTATGCCATAATTGTGGCCAATGTGGTGAACGTCGTTCTAAATTATATGTTTATTTTCGGAAAGTTTGGCGCACCTGCACTGGGGGTTGTGGGAGCGGCAATCGGGACGTTGGTATCGCGGCTTGTAATGGTAGCTTTCTTATGGATTATTTTGAGCCGTAACCAAAAATCGCGGTTTTTCGTTACCGGAATCAAGATTTTCACCTTGAGCAAAGCCATGTTGAAAAGATTGTTGAGCCTCGGATTTCCTTCCGCCATGCAAATGTTTTTTGAAGTGGGGATCTTTACCTCGGCAGTTTGGCTTTCCGGCATTTTGGGCAAGAATCCACAGGCCGCCAACCAAATAGCCTTAAATTTGGCATCTATGACCTTTATGGTTTCAATGGGCTTTAGCGTGGCAGCAATGATTCGGGTGGGAAACCAGAAGGGCCTCAAGAATTTCAGGGAACTGCGACGGGTGGCGATTTCCATCTTTTGGTTGACCTCGATACTGTCGTTTATTTTTGCGATAGGCTTCATTTTGTTCAATGGAGAGCTGCCAAAGATATTTTTGGATTATGATAATATTGCCTTATTTGCCGATAATCATGAAGTCGTCCTATTAGCCGCACAATTGTTGATAATTGCCGCAATCTTTCAGTTTGCGGATAGTCTTCAAGTTGTGGCCTTGGGAACACTCCGGGGCATGCAGGATGTAAAATTGCCCACGATCTTTACTTTTATAGCGTATTGGCTCATCGGGTTTCCGATTTCATTTTATCTCAGTATGTACACATACCTGGAAAGTATGGGAATTTGGATAGGTCTGTTGGCCGGTCTTACCGCAAGTGCGGCTATGTTGTTCATCAGATTTAATTATCTTTCGAAAAAATTGATTCGGGAAGGAATGGAAAGTAAGCATTAGGAGAATAGGACAGTGGAATAGGGAATATGGACAAATAAAATCCCATAACCGACAATGGAAAGGAACAATATAAACTAATAACTCATAACTAAGAAAAATGGAATTTCCAAAATATTTATTGGGCGACAACAGTGATTTTCCGTCCGCTATTTTTGTGATACACACTGAATATCCCCGATTTATCATCAATCTTGAAAATGATGAGGTGGAATGGCTCGAGGATTTTGATAAGGAAGACGAAAAGGAACTGGAAGCCGAAGCGGAAAATTTAATACAAGGGGCTACCGATTTTTATGATCGCGAGATCGCGAGATACGGGGAGGACTAAGACCATGTGGGTCTTTTTATAATTCTCCTCAATTCGGGGCGGAAATATTACCCTTGGAATATTTCATATATTTACCAGATGGAAAAAAGTAAACATATCCGAACTGGTAGATGAAAAAATCCCAACTTGGAAATGGCGGCGTTTCTTTCCTCTGGACAACCGTCAAAATAATTTATTCAATCCACGTTTAATATGTTGGACCAAGTCCTAAACTATGATACCGAACTTTTTCTATTCCTGAACAACTTGGGAAACACTTCCTGGGATGGATTTTGGTTGTTTGTTACCCATAAATTCTCTTCCATCCCGCTGTATGCTTTGTTGCTTTTCTTGGTTTACAGAAATTATGGACTAAAGGGAGCTCTGGTCATAGTAGTCTGCGTAGCGGTGATGATTACGTCCACCGACCAAATTTCAAGTCTTTTCAAATATGGATTTAAACGGCCAAGACCCTGCCAAGTTGTTGATATAAAGGAATATATGCGATTCGTAGCCGATGGTTGTGGCCGATACGGTTATTTTTCTGCCCACGCCGCCAGTTCCATGGCTGCGGCTGTTTTCTTGGGGCTTAGTCTTCAACGATGGTATAAGTATCTTCCCTTCATCCTGCTTCTATGGGCGATCTTAACTGGTTATAGCAGAATTTATTTGGGAGTACATTACCCTTTGGATGTTATTTCCGGAATGGCATTTGGCGGTTTAACGGGGTGGCTTTTTTATGGGCTGCAACAATGGGGGCAGAAACGCTTCAATCCTGATTGGCGATCATAGCACAATGGTCAAGAGTGATCCTTTATCTCAAAATGGATATAATTATGCTTCATCCATAAATAGACGAAACAGGCTGCCAGGGGCCCAAAAATCCTGTTGCCTATCCCAAAGTTTCCCTTGCCGCCCTTCCGGGGAAAATGCCTAACGGGAACCTGGTGCACCTTTCCTTTTTGCAACAATACCAAGGCGGGGAGAAAACGGTGTAACCCCTTAAACATGGGAATGCGTTTGGCATAGTCGGCCTTTACAACTTTTAACGGACAGCCCGTGTCTTTCATCCCGTCGTTTGTGAAGATCTGTCGGATACCGTTTCCTATCCGTGATGAGATCTTGGTCCGGAAGCCATCCTTCCTATCAGTGCGTATTCCGGTAATAAGATCAAAGTTGTCTATATGCTTCAAAAGCAAATTAAAATCTTCCGGATGGGTCTGCAAATCGCCGTCCATATACCCGATCAAGGGGCTTTGGGCCCATTCAAACCCAGCTTTCAGGGCCGTACTTATTCCCTGGTTCCTTTCAAAGGAAATAAATTGGAATTCGCTATTCCTCCTGCAGATTTCGAGGATCATTTTTTCACTGCCGTCCGTAGAACCGTCATTTACAAGGAGTACACTTATCTTATAGGGTGATATTTTACAATATTGGATCAAAGCTTCTTCCAGCCCCAAAAGATTTTCCTCTTCATTATATATAGGTATAATAATTGTAAACTGGGACATGTGCTTATAAAAAGGATAAATACAAATGTAGTTTTTTCAGTTAGACAATTTACGCCTTCCGGGATTTTGGATCTTCGGATTTGATGGATAACCAATCTTGATTTTCATTCCGTTTTTTTCGTTTTAAAAATTAATTTCCAGAGTGCCAAAGGAAATGAAAATGAAAAAGTACAGGTGTGGGTCGAATTACTATAGAAATAATTTTTAATATTGTGCCTTCAAAACCAGACATGCGTAATTTTTTTCGTACCAATGAATATGCCGTTCTTCTCTACAGGATTTTGTTGGCTTATTTGTTTTACTTTATAGCCAGAGGACTGTTTTTTTTGTACAATCAAAGTGTATTGAATCTCGATAGCCCCTTCGAATTCTTTCGCTTGGCCTACTATGGAATAGCCTTTGATACCACCGCCATTCTCTATTTGAACCTCGTGTTCATTTTATTTTCCATTCTTCCGTTGTTTATAAATACTTGGAAGGGGTATCAAAAATTCCTGTTCTATATCTATTTCACCTTCAACCTGATCGGTTATGCCCTGAATTTTGTAGATTTTGTCTATTATAAATACACGTTTACACGAACCACCATCGTTGTATGGGATCTTTTGGAGCATGAGGCCAACGGCCTTAAAATGTTCCTCCGGTTTTTGGTTAGCTATTGGCACGTGTTTTTACTGTTCTTTATAGCATCATATTTATGGATTTATCTATATAAAAAAGTACGTGTAAAACCCAGAAATCGCCCCATTGCCAAAATTCCATATCTACTGTCGTCCCTTATCGGGATTGCGGTAATCGGGGTGCTGATAATCGGAGGAATCCGAGGGGGGGATTTTAAAAAGAGTACCCGGCCCATCAATATGCTAGATGCCAGCAGGCATGTTAAAAAGATGGAACATACCGATATTGTGCTCAATACCCCGTTCGCGTTTATCAGGACCTTTAATTCCAATTCCTTTAAGCGGATGGATTTTGATATTCCCGAAGACACTATTGAAAATCTTATACAACCCATAAAGAAATACTCCAACCATCCGGAATCAACACCCAACATCGTATTGTTTATCACCGAAAGTTATGGCAGGGAGTATTGGGGGGCCTTCAACAAGGATGCGGATATACCCAATTATGAGAGTTTCACTCCTTTTCTGGATTCCTTGGCGCAGCACAGCCTGATTTTTTCCAACGCCTACGCCAACGGCAGCAAGTCCATCCACGGGATGTCGTCTGTCTTGGCAGGGATTCCATCCTTTCGAAGTGCTTTTACATCATCTTCTTATTCCAAACAGGAGATCCAATCCCTGGTTTCAACCCTTCAGGAAATGGGCTACGACACTTCCTTTTTTCATGGAGCGCCAAATGGCTCCATGGGATTTTTGGGATTTTCCAATATTTTGGGTTTCGACCATTATTACGGAATGGAAGAATATAACAACGATGAGGATTTTGACGGGTTCTGGGGTATTTGGGATGAGCCGTTTTTTCAATTTGCCAAAACCACAATGGACAAAAAGCCCAAGCCGTTTTTCAGTACCATATTCACCGTTTCCTCTCATGAGCCTTATGTTATTCCGAAGAAATACACGGGGATGTTTCCGCTAGGGCACGTACCCATGCATCAAACTGTGGGCTATACCGACTATGCCTTTAAAAAATTCTTTGAGGCCGCCAAAAAGGAGCCCTGGTTCCACAAGACTATTTTTGTGATTACCGCCGACCATGGAAACCAGATCTATTTCCAGGATTATTATACCAAGGTGATCAACCGAAATGCAGTGCCCATTCTCTTTTACAAATCGGATGGCAGTATAGTGGGCGATAACAAGGATCTGGCGCAGCAAATAGATATTTATCCCACTCTTTTGGATATGGTGGGATACAAGCAACCGTTCCGAAGCTGGGGCAGAAGTTTGGCAGGTGATGATGGGGAGGAGCCATTTGTGATAAATGGCACGGAATATTACCAACTGCAGCGTGGAAATTATATTTGTATATTTGATGGCCAGAAAGCCATAGGCTTTTATGATATTGATGACAAGGGGCTTGAAAAGAACCTAATTGGAGATAGAAATCCTGAAATGGATGGGTTGGAACTCTTTTGTAAAGCCTTCCTTCAGGATTACTACAACAGAATCATAAACAAAGAATTATAATCCATTAAAACAAAGAATTCGGATGAAAAAAATATTGATAATAGTTTTGGCTACAGTGCTAATTGTGGTGGGTAAATATGTGTACGACACCAATATTCGGCATAACTTTAAACCTGTTACCGAGGGAAAGGTGTATAAGTCTGGAGCCCTACCCATAGACCAAATTCCTGAGTATATTGCGGAATACGATATAAAAAGTGTAATCGATCTCCGGTTTCCGGGAACCGATGATCTGGTGAACAATCCTGAAATTCCTGAGGAACTTTTGGCCGAGAAGGAAGCTCTGGAAAAAATTCCGGGGGTGAAATACTACAATATCGGTTCTGAACAAATCCCGGATGATGAAACGGTGGAGCGGTTCCTGGAGGTTATGGACGATAGCCTGAACTACCCTGTTTTGATCCACTGCCATCACGGGGAAGGCCGTGCCGTTCTCTTTTCTGCCATTTACCGGATGGAATATGAGGACATGCCAAATGAGGATGCCAGAATAAACAGCCGTACCATTGTAAAATTTGGGAATTTTGACAACGGAACTTCCAAGGGCGAATATGTAAAGAACTATAAAAAAAGGAGACCTTCCATGGCCGTGGATTCTACTCTGACAACCGAATCCTTTCAATAGTTTATTTTGAAGATTTGTCGGGTTCATAATTATTAAAAACCCCGGGTCTTGAAAACCATCATCCATTTTATAATAAATCCCATAGCAGGCAAGGGCAGGAATGATCTTGGTGCGGATGTGATAGCATCGGTTTTTCCGAGTTCGCAATATTTGGTTTCAATAAAAAGAACCCGGTTCCCAGGGCATGCATCTGCCCTTACAGAAACCTCCATAGAAGAAGGGGCGGGGATTATTGTTGCCTGTGGCGGTGACGGCACAATCAACGAAGTGGCATCTGGCCTTATAAATACCTCGGTAATATTGGGAATAATACCCATGGGTTCTGGCAATGGCCTGGCTTCCAACCTTAAAATCCCCAAGAATAGGAAGAAGGCGCTGGCCCTAATCAAAAATCAAAATGCCATTAGCATAGATATCGGCATTATCAACGGATATCCTTTTTTCAGCAATGTGGGAGTTGGGTTTGATGCCCACGTTATTTCAGATTATGAAGAAAATACCACTCGTCAGCTTTTCAGTTATTTAAAATCCACGATCCGTACACTGAGAAATTATCGTTACGATAATAAAGTGGAACTGAATTATGGGGAAGCCAGGGAATTGATATCACCGTTTTTGCTCTTTGTTTCCAACTCCAACGAGATGGGCTATAAAATGAGCCTGACCCCCCGGGCCTCCTTACAGGATGGATTATTGGATTTGGTTATAGTACCTAAGCTCCCCTCATTTAAGCTTTTCGGCTTTACCCTGCTGTTTCTTTTTAAAAAGCACCATTGGATGAAAGAGGTAAGAACTCTGCAGGTTAAGGAGATAAAGATCAAAAGCCTGGACAACGTTATATTGAAAGCACAAAAGGATGGAGAGGCCTTCATTCCAGAGCAAGCTGCCATCTCAATAGGAATTAAACCTAGTACCTTGTCCGTATGTGTGCCGTAATCTTTTTGCTAAAAAATTAGAATTCAAATTCCCTAGATGGACAGAGGACAATCAATCCTTGATCTCCAGCAGCTTTTCGGCGGCCCCAAAAGGGGTGGTTTGGTTGTCATCAAGTGCTTTCAATTGGATTTCCAATTCCTTTTTAACCCGTGGATTTGAATAAAACCAATTTTTAAGTTGACTTTCAATGGTCTGCATCAGCCAGAATTTATTCTGCTCCCTGCGTTTGCGCGTAAAATAGCCATTGGAATGTGCCATTTCAAAATATTGGGATATGAGCTCCCATATTTCTACAATGCCCTCATTTTTCAGGGCACTGGCCAACAACGTTTTTGTTTTCCAGCCACTTTCCTTCTTTGGGTATAGATGTAGGGCCCGGTTGAATTCATTCTTCGCCAATTTTGCGGCTTTTAGATTATCGCCATCGGCTTTGTTTATCACAATGGTGTCGGCCATTTCCATAATCCCGCGCTTTATCCCTTGTAGTTCATCGCCCGCCCCGGCCAATTTGAGCAAAAGAAAAAAATCCGACATTGAATGAACGGTGGTTTCACTTTGGCCCACGCCAACTGTTTCAATGAGGATTACATCAAAGCCCGCAGCTTCACAAAGAATAATGGTTTCCCGTGTCTTTCGTGCCACCCCGCCAAGTGTATCCCCACTTGCCGAAGGGCGGATAAATGCATTTTTTTCCTTTACCAAGTTTTCCATTCGGGTCTTGTCCCCCAGAATACTTCCCTTGGTGATACTACTACTGGGATCAACTGAAAGGACGGCGACTCTTTTTTCTTTTGAAATCAGCAATCTTCCGAAACTTTCTATGAATGAGCTTTTCCCTACCCCAGGTACCCCCGTGATCCCAATTCTAATTGACTTATTAGCGAAAGGAAGGCATTGTTCTATTAACTCCTTTGCCCTCTGCTGATGTTTTTTCGCGGTACTTTCCACAAGGGTTATGGCCCGACTCAATGCAACCTGGTCCTGGGCCAAAATGCCTTTAACCAAGGCTTCTGAACTTGGGGCGTTCTCTCTTCTTTCCCTTTGGCGAAGGACCATTTTAGGGTTCAGACTTGGAGGTTGGGGCACACCTGGTTTTTCGTGCAGGGCACCGATATTTTTATGTTTATCTGCCACGACATTGATTTAGGACAAATTTATGAATATGTTCTTTCTTAAACGGTACTAAGGTAGTATCTTGAAATTTAATAACCTTAAAATAAAGAAAGAATGAAAACCTTATATGAAGCTTCCTCAACGGCCGTGGGTGGCAGGAATGGCCGAGTGACCACAGATGACGGCAAAATAGATATGGAATTGTCCGTCCCCAAGGGATTAGGTGGCGAAGGGGGCGATGGCACCAACCCCGAACAGCTATTCGGGAGCGCCTATGCCGCCTGTTTTGGCTCAGCGGTTCAGATGGTCGCTGAAAGTAGAGAGATAAAACTGGGCGAGGACATGAGCGTTACCGCAAATATTGAGATTGGTAAAACCAAGGATGGAGATCTCCAGTTACGGGCCATCCTGGACTGTTATCTTCCCGGCGTGGATGTGGAAATAGGGGAAGAGTTGGTCAATAAGGCCCACGAAGTGTGTCCGTATTCCCGGGCCACTCGCGATAATATTACCGTAACATTGAATTTGTTATTGGACGAATAGAAGAAGTAAAATATAGGAAATGCCCCATTTAGGGGCACTTCCTATTTATATAGCTTTGAGATTGATCACTTTTCCTCCGTCCTTTTCTTTGGGAGGCTGCTCTTTGGGCTTTTGCTCCTCTTCCTTTGGAACCTCCTTAAATGGGCTTTGCTTGGTCTGTTGGGCGGCCTGTTTAATGTACCACTGAAGTTGAAATTTATGTCTCTCCAAAATCTCCAGGATACTGTCCGGCAATTGCCGACGCTCCAGCAACTCGTCATATCTTTTGATATTATGGCGATCTCGGCTGATACAGGAATCTATGAGAGCTTGGGCATCAAAAAATTCCAGGGCATCTTTTATCTCTTCCCAGGTGCGGTCCAGATTTCCCTTATCAGAGTCCTGTTTCAGGGGTTCTATGTCGCGGGAATGAAGTTCGTTGGAAATATCGTGGCTCATTCGGTTTCGCTCCACGGCCATGTGGTTCAGAAATCGTTTAAGGCTCGTGGTCTGAGCATCCTGGGCTGCATTGTAATATAATTTTTCTGCTTCGAAACAAGCTACCAATAATCTGTTGAGCTTATCAAAATCTGCGTACTTCTGTTTCATATCCCTTTGATAGTTTATCCAAAGTTAGTATAAATATGGGGCATTCAAAATTCTAGTTCTCAAATATTTCATAAAAATTTCATTCTTCTCTGCAACATCCTTTTCGCTTTTTCGTCTTTTCATTGAACAGCAACCAAAATCCATCGAGTTTGTCCGATTTATTACTTGTCGAGCAGTGTAAACAGAGCAATCGTAAGGCGCAAATGGCACTCTATGGAAAATATTGCGACGGCATGTTCATAATTGCACGAAGGTATCTCAACAACACCGCGGCCGCGGAAGACGCCATGCAGGAAGCCTTCGTCAAGGCATTCCAAAAGCTGGACCAGTTCAAGGGAGACGTCACTTTTGGGGCGTGGATAAAAAGGATCGTTATAAATACCTGCCTGGATGTTCTCAAGGCGCGAAAGCTTGAAACCGAACCGATAAAAGATGAGGTTTTTACGATTATCGAGGACGAAAACGATTGGACCATTGCGGATGAAACGACGGTTTCGCAGGTAATGGCCGCCATTGAAGATCTATCGGACAATTACAGAATTGCAGTGAAATTATTTTTGATTGAGGGGTATGACCATCAGGAAATTTCGGAAATTCTGCAGATTTCCGAAAATGCTTCCCGAACCTACCTGCACCGTGGGAAGACGAAATTGAAGGAGAAACTAAAACACTTGCGCTATGGCACGGGATATCAAAGAAATGTTTGAAAACTATTCATCGGAATGTGAACCGGAAAAATTGCCGTTAGGGCACCAAGCCCGTTTTGAGGCCAAATTGGACAGGGCTTTTTCTGGGCCCATTTCCAAAAAAATCCCCTGGCTTAAAATTGCAGCGGCGGCTGTTGTATTGATTGCGGTTAGTTTTTTCGGATATCAACAATTTTCCAAAACCGGGGAAAACCCCATGGGGCAGGGAAATGAATGGGTTGTTGAAAATGATGTCCATAAACCAAACGAAAAGGATAGTCCCCAATTTACATTGGCCGATATTTCGCCACAGTTGAAGGAGGTACAGGATTATTACATGGCCGGAATAAACGTGCAATTGGCCTCCATAAAAATTAACGAGGTAAACAAGGAAGTGGTGGATGGGTATATGCAGCGGCTTGCCGCGCTGGATAAAGAATACGCTTCGCTGAATACGGAGCTCAACAACATTGGTCCTACAGAGGCAACCGTAATGGCTTTAATCGATAATTTAAAATTGCGTTTGGATTTGCTGTTCAAACTTAAAGACAGATTAAAAGAACTTAAAAATCAAAACAATGAAGACTATAAATCTATACAAACGTAGCACAGCCTTTCTTTTACTGCTGCTGATGGGTACACTGAGCTATTCACAACACAGAAGAGTGGAAAGTTTTAATGTGGCGGATGATGTGGAGGTTACCGTGAATACTTCCTATACAAACATCATTTTTGAAACCTGGAACAAGAACAAGGTTGAAGTGGAAGCCTATATTGAGGGGGAAAAGCTTTCAGAAAAGGAAAGGCAGGAAGCGATGAAAAATTGGGATCTGGACATTAATGGCAACAGTAAAAAAGTCAACATCAGTTCCAATGCCAGAAACCAAAGTTTTGCAATGGGAAATATGCCCCCAATGGATTTCATAGGGCCAATGATGGAGAATATGAAGCCGATGCTGCAAATGCAGGTGCCCCCACTTCCGCCGGATATGATGGAAAACATTGGCAACATTCAGTTTGATTATGAAGCCTATCAAAGGGATGAAAAGGGGTATATGAAAAAGTTTGAAGCCCAGATGGATGAAATGTTCGGAAAGGATTTTCAGAAAAAGATGGAAGATTGGGGGAAAAGGTTTGAAAATTCCTTTAATGCCAGGGCAGATAGCACTGGCCAGTCTTATGCTCAGAAAATGAAAGCATGGGGGGAGGCTTCCCAGAAACGGATGGAAGCCTGGGGAGAGGAATACGGTAAGAAAATGGAGGCTTGGGCGAGGGAACTGGAAAAGCAGTATGAAAACGAAGGCGATAACTTCACAAAGACCGTAACCCATAGTCCAAAGGGGACCTCCATTGCTATCAAGGGAAACCGTAGTGCTATCGGGAATAAGGCAAAAAAAACCATTATCATAAAGTTGCCAAAAAACGCGAAGACCAACGTAAACATTCGTCATGGTAATTTAAAAATGGCAGATGCCAACAATCTGAAAGCGAATTTAAATTACACACCATTTAGGGCAAACAGCATTGATGGGGGGCAGACCCTCATCAGTGCTTCCTTTGCGCCGGTGGTTATAAATACTTGGAAACAGGGGGTCTTGAACGTTAAGTTCGTGGAGGAATGTGTTATTGAAACGGTCCGGAATATAAATTTGCAGGCCAATTCCAGCGATGTTCGGTTCGGAAATATTACAGGCCAGGCCTTTCTTTCCGGTTCGTTTGGGGATCTGGAAATTGACAGGGTTGCCGATGGATTTGAAACTTTGGACATTCATCTGGAAAATAGCGACGCAAAAGTGAAAGTGCCCGGGGGAGCCTTTTCATTTTATTTCAACGGAAGGAAATCTACTTTGAAATATCCAAGATCACTTAAGGCAAATGAATCAAAAAATGCGGATTGGACGGTGGTAAAGGGTTTTAACCAAACCAATAGTTCAAATAAAACCATTACCATCAATTCTACATTTAGCAATGTTTCACTTCAATAAACCTTTATTCCCATAGATAAAAATTAAGCTTCCTTTTTCAAATTTTAAATAAAAAACCCGACCACTGGCCGGGCTGAACTTCATTGAGGGGTGGGTTACATCTTTCGGGTCATCACGATCTCCATAGTCTTATATTCTCCATCCCCAGGGGATTGGTCATAAAATTCCATCTTGCGGGTGTTATCATCGACTATGGTATAAACTTGGCGAGTATGCTTTTCCTTGCCTGTGATCGGGTCCACCATGGAACCGGCCATGGTCATTGCTTTGCTATTATCTTCATATTTGCCCCGCAGGACCATCATCCCTGTTCCCATATTGTCAATCCAGGTTGAGAAAAATTCATCAGCGGCATTGTCGTAGCCCAACGTGGCTCTTCCCTCAAAAGGCATTCCCATCATATCACCCGTATAGGTTGTTTCCTGGTACCTGCCACCAAGGATCATTTTAATTTCCGCATTGCTGGTAGCCTTTGTAGGCTCACCGTTCGGATCCATCCAAAAGGTCATCTCATTGGTCCATGATCCCACTTCGTCTGCCATCATTTTGTGCGGTTCACCCGGGGTTGCGTACTCTTCCCAAGCTTTTTGCATGGCAACGGAATCCATTGGGACTTCAGGAGTTTCCGGTTCTTCGAAGGCCACACTATCGATCGCCATGGAACTATCGGTTGGCATCGGTTCTTTTGTTTCATTTTTGCAGGCAGCAAAGCATAGTGCCATTACTGAGGCTGCTAGAAGTAGTTTTTTCATAATCATAGGGTTTTTAAATGTTGATTTAAATGCTAAATTATGAAAAAAGTAAATGCAAACATCGTATTTGGCTCATTATAAAGTCATTGAAAGGTGCCGACCATGATCTAGGGTAAGGTTTGGAGCGTAAAAATAGGAAGGTCGATTATTTCCTCACAAAAATGGCTGCAGTTGCGGCTGTTGCGGTCCCAAATACAAAGAGCCCAAATGCCGACTGCCATCGATAGTTGTTAATCCTGAAGATGTCGTTCATTTTGGAACGTGCCATCAACTCGTTGGTAACGGAAGATTCAGCGATGGTGTTAAAATTATCCGACGTAAAGAAATTATAGGCCACGTATTCAGTGAGGGGAGAGAGCAACGCCACGAAAACACTGATTATAAGCCCAGAAATAAAGCCTTGATTCCATGTCATTTTTCTGTCATAGACCCTTCGTCGTTTCTCCCGTAGGGCCAATAAATAAAAAAAAATGGCAACAGGCGCAAACAAAAGGGTGAGCCACCAAAAGTTTGCAATATTATCGTTCTGCCATCCCATGGTTTTTTCAAAAAAAATCCAGCTTAAAAGAGCAATGCTAAAAATGATCGCCCATTTCAACTCAATATAAACTTTTTTCATGCCGATTAAGGTAGGTCAGGTTGTTTGGTGAATTGGGATTCTATTTGGCAAAGATAGAGCATTCTCATAATTTTGAAAAAGTGAGCAATTTTGATCCGTCGTTGTTGCTTTCATCACTCGAGAATTCAACTTTTGCATTTCCCAACGATATTATATCCCAATCGCCGATAATTCGATCAAAAGGCACTGTACCGTCAAAATGGAGCACCAATTGCTCCCCATCTTCCGGTGTGCTCTTGTATGCCCAAGTACCATTTTCGGTAAAGAGATCGTTTTGACCGGTAACCGTTCCATCTGCGTTAAATGTAAAAATAAAACTCTCAAAATCGATGGTGTGGTCCTCGGTGCCTTCATAGAGGCGGGTAACCTTCCATTGATCTTGGGGAAGGATGGTGATTATCTGTTCAAATTCATTGGTTTTTACATTTCCCGCGTCGTCATCAGTGCTGCACGACATCAGCATGATCACGGAAAATAAAAGAAGGATTGTTTTCATGGCTACGTATTTATAGATTATATCGAAGGTCGAAGTTTTGAATTCAATCTCTTCTTAAAATAATTACAAATAAGAAAAAACCTAACAATTTTTATGATATTGTTAGGCTTCATTTGATGACGATGACTCATCTTACTTAATTGAAAATAGGATTACTTCTCATTCCTTTTTCACGCTTCCTGAACTGCTTTTGTTCGTGTTAACAGTAGTGGGATTGCCATAATAGGCTATTTCCCCGCCGCTGCTGGCTCTTGCATCGAGTTTCTCCTTAACATTGACTTTTATGACCGCGCCACTGGAGGCTGAGGCTGTACAATTAACGATCAATAGATCCTCGGCATCCAACTCACTGCCGCTGGATGCTTTTCCCGAAAATGAGGAAACTTTTCCTGAAAGTTCCAATTCAGCCCCGCTGCTGGTTTTGGCCGAGATATCCTTTGACAATACTTCCAACTTCATCTCTGAACCACTGCTACTGCTAAGGGAGAGGACTTCGCTCTTTATCAGTGAATTCCCCTCAATATCTGCACCGCTGCTACTTTCAATTTTACTTACCTCCTGAAAGGTCACATATACTTTTTTGGATTTTGACCTCGATATGTTTTCAGTGGTTTTGATGGTTAGTTTGCCATTCTTTATATCGGTTATAATGTATGGATGGAGATTTTCGTCGGCCTCCACGCTGATTTTGTTTTCAGTACTCTGGGTAAGGTAGATGTCCAGCCCGCTACCTCCCTTTATTTCAGTAAAATTTTCTGGGACGCTGCGCTCTTGGGTTATTACATTTCCATTGCCCTTTTGCCCGAAATTGAAATTGCAGGAACTGAATATAAGGGACATTCCGAGGGCTAAAATTAATTGTGTGGTTTTCATAAGTTTTGGTTTTAGGTTATTGTATATCATTTTCTATTGGTAAGTGATTCTCCCATTTTATTCCCTGAATTCGTTGATCACTTCTTCTTCCCAACCGGTGGGTCTATCGATTTGCAGTGAATCCGGAGTGTTCCCAGGGATGCTGTCATTATCGGTGGTCCTGTTTTCAACCTCCGTTTCAATCCGCACACAATCCAGACATTCGACCCTGGTTTTCAGTATCCTGTAATAATGCGGCTGCTTGTCCCAATTGCTAAGTTCGTTAAATTCCGATTCAAAACTATAATAGTCTGCCACATTTTGATCAGAATAAATCACCGTTCCTTCCGGCACATAAAGTGTGAGCGATATCTGCTGGGCGCGGAATTTATTTGCCGGATCGGTCGTGAAAAATCCATCCAGATCCAATTGACCGTTGGTTAATCCATATCTATAATCTATTGCTTCGGCACGCTTTTTTGCGTCCAGGTAATTATTTCCTTCGGCAGATTTTTCTATAAGTATTTTCCCAAGTGAATCCAGGGAAGACTTCACGGTTAGCCGTATATTCCGGGAATAAAGGATACGCTTATCCTCTTTGTTGTATTTTATTTCCATATCCGAACTTCTCCCGAATCGGTGTCCGTATTGATTATCGGCATGCATCACAATTCGAAGGGTGTCGGTAGGTTTTACTGTCAAGAACTGTTCTTCGGTGAAATTGGCATCATAGGCCTGTTCCGTCGCTTGTTTAATTCCCAAAACCGTTAGACCGATTATGGACAGTGCCCAAATTATTGTCAGCACTATTTTTACTGTTGTTCCCATTGATTTCAGATTGCTGACCAAAAGTTTTAGGCCTAGGATAAACAGTGCAAAAAACGGAATGCCAATCGCCAGAAGACCTAATAGGGCCCAGATCCAAAGGGGAACATTGGTGCTGTCCATTAAGGCCATGTATTCAGTCATTTCATTATTGCCCCAGAATTCTATGCCGCCGAGGGTAAAAAATCCTATCACCAGGCCGATAAGGGTCAACAGTGAGACTATGATTATAAATACCCCGATTAATTTTGCGAATACTTTAAAAAGGGTTACAATAACTTCCCCCACGTTATCGAAAAAACTGGAGGCACCGGTTTTTATTTTGTTCCCATATCGGTCATAATCGGTTTTAACCCTGTCTGCAACATTATCGAAACCTTCCTTAAACTTGCGTTCTATGTTTGAGATATTGATTGGCTCACCGGTCATTTTCAGTTTGTCCGAAGTAGTGAGAGCTGCCGGGATCAATATCCAAAGAATAAGGTATAGGAGAATCGGCGAGCCAAGTCCGGCCAATACTAGGATTACCCATAGAAGGCGGATCCAAATGGCATCTACTCCGATATAATGGGCAAGCCCTGACGATACTCCACCAATATATTTGTTGTCAACATCCCGAAAAAGTTGTTTATGGGAAGCACGGCCACGGGATTTTGCGCGGGTTCCCGAACGGGGTGGAACATCCTCGAAAATTTCGTCGTCCACCTCATAGTCTTCAGGCTGGCCCATAACTGCGATTACTTCATCCAGTTCCTTGAGACTGATTACCTGGGATTGGAATTGGATCTTTTCTGAAAATAGTTCGGCAATGCGCGATTCGATGTCCTGCATGATCTCCTCGCTTCCTTCAGTCCCCTTCAGGGATTTTCTGATGGCTTCCAGATAACGCGATAGTTTTCCAAAGGCATTCTCATCAATGTGAAAGGAAATGCCCGCCAAATTTATATTTACTGTCTTGTTCATTTTGTGTTTTTTTCGCT
>CAYXDM010000024.1:0-19737 GCA_964463595.1 uncultured Aequorivita sp.
CTGCAGTTTTAGTCCTTTAAAATCAGCCATCTGAAAATTGGGATTTTTCAAAATTCCCAGTCAAAAAAAACTGTATCTTTCGCCCTAAACAACCTTTTATACATGAAGTATATCCTCTTGCTGTGTTTTCTTTTGCTAACATTGGGCGGTTTTGCACAGGTTTCCGCTATAAACGAAAAATATCCGGAGTTTCCAAACTGTAAAGGAATGGGGGTTGATTCTATGGAAGAATGCTTTGGCCAGACGCTACAACAATTCATTTTTGACAATGTAAATGTACCTGAACATATCACCGACCAAAATTACAGAGGATCCGTAAATGTTTTTTTTGAGGTTACAAAAGAAGGTGCCTTTACAGTATTATACATAGATGGAATCTATGAAGAACTGAACATCGAAGTGAAACGGGTATTTGGAATGCTGCCCAAAGTGGGGCCGGCTACTTATAATGGTTCTCCTACTTACGTCCAGTTTACAATTCCTATTGCCATTCCTTTGGTGGCTCCCGGGAATAATGTGCTTTCAACTATTGATCTGGACAAGGATGCCAAGGAGCAGTTGGTAAACGAATATGACGATTTAATAAACCTGCCTTACCAAAACGAGGAGTACAACAGCAATATCAATATTCCACTTTCACATCATAATTATTATCTTTTTGATCGAGATATAAACCGGGTGGGCCTCAATACCCACACCGCCCAAAAACCTTATACCTATAGCGAGGTCAGCAAATATTATGACTTTGGAGCCCATAATGCGAGTATTTCCAAGAAACGGGATTTTTGGTTGGGCCGGAAATTCTGGAACGAGCATATGGTGACCATCAAAGGGAAGGACTATTGGATTACCCTGGATCCGGGTGTAGATCTTCAGGCAGGCAAGGATTTGGGAGCCGAGCTTAACACTTATAACAATACACGCCTGGTATATACCCAAGGTGGAATTGGTGATAAATTAAGTTTCTTTGCGGTTATTTATGAAAGTCAGGGGCGTTTCGCAGATTATTTTAATCGGTACGCAGAGTCCATAAAACCTTATGGCGGAAATCCTGCGATTATCCCTGGAAGGGGTGTCGCCAAGGCGTTTAAGGAAGATTCCTATGACTATCCGGTGGCAACTGGCCATATATCCTACACCCCCTCAAAATATTTCAACCTTCAGCTCGGCCATGGAAAAACCTTTATAGGCGATGGGTATCGTTCATTATTGATGAGCGACAACGCCAGTTCGTACCCTTTTTTTAAGCTGAGTACCACATTTTGGAAATTTAAATATACCAATACCTGGATGTCACTTCGCGATGTGAGATTGGAAGCCACGGAGGGAGGTTCTTTTGGCACCAAATATATGGCTAATCACTATCTGAGCTACAATGTCACAAAACGGTTCAATCTAGGCTTTTTTGAATCCGTTATATGGGAAAATGATAACAATCGAGGCTTTGATTTCAATTATTTGAACCCAGTAATCTTTTATCGCGCCATTGAATTTTCCACCGGGTCCAGGGGTGGAAATGCCTTGATTGGTCTCACCGGAAAATATAAGATAAGCGACCGCGTAAATGTTTATGGGCAACTGGTAATCGATGAGTTCTCCACCTCCGATATTTTTGGGGGGAATGGCAGTTATAAGAACAAAATAGGTTACCAATTGGGCTTTAAATATTACGACGCCTTTGGGTTGAAGAATTTATTCCTGCAAGGGGAATACAACAGGGTGCGGCCTTATACTTATTCCCATAATACCATAAATTTAAACTATGGCCATCATAACCAATCCATGGCCCATACCCTGGGGGCAAATTTCTCTGAGTTTATTGCCGTGGCCCGATACCAAAGAGGAAGGCTTTTTGGCGATGCCAAATTGATAGTGGCAAAACGCGGTTTTGAATTTAACACTCCCGAGGATTCCCATTTTTATGGAAGTGGTATTTATGGAACCGAAAATGATAGAATTTCCGACCTTGGAAATAAATTGGGACAAGGGAATACGACAGATTTCTTCCATACCGAAGTACAAGTGGGATATCTAATAAACCCAGCTACGAATCTTAAGGTCTATGCCAGTTATATCTATAGGGACTTCAACCCCACAATGGATACGGCAACCGTTTTTAAAAATCATACTACCTGGATCAATTTTGGCATACGCACCGATTTGTTCAACTGGTACTACGATTTTTAGGAAAGAGTTTTTATTGTCAGTTCTTCCCCCGGTTTTTGGATTGTTGTTGTTTCTTGATCTCTTCGTATTTCTGACGCGCTTTTTCGTTTTCCTCGACTCGCTTCACCCTATCGTTTTTTCCTTGGGTAGCTTCCTTATATATGGTTCTTATAAAAGATTCGGCGGTTATAAACCCATCAGAATATCCGTTGGCCTGAAAAACCTCCCTAAGTTCCTCCATACTGGCTACTTCATCCTCAGTTTTGCCCAAATGGGCCAATTGTGATATTTTTTTGAAAGTACTTCCCAACAGTTTATAGCTATCGGTAAGATCTTTATATGTGGCCGCAGGTCCATGGCCGGAAATGATCTTCGTTTTGGGATTTATAATGGAAAGTGCTTTTTGGATCCCTGCTGCATATCCGTTCAGGCTTCCGCCATGTTCCAGATCTATAAACGGATATTGTCCATTCACGAAGACATCTCCGGTGTGAAGCACGTTGCTCCCGCTAAAATAAACCATGGCATCTCCATCTGTGTGGGCATTGGGAACGTGGAAAATATATATTTTTTCATTGTTGAAGTAAAGGGTAAGATCATCGTTGAAGGTAATAACGGGCAGGATTGCCTCCGACATCTTTCGCGATCCCTGCTTCATCACCTTTTCCAAACGGGGGCGAACCTCATCCTGTGAAATTATAATGGCACCCTCCCTCGCCAAGAGGGAATTCCCCCCCGTATGGTCATGGTGAAAATGGGTGTTTAGCACAAATCTAACAGGCTTATCACTGATCTTTTTAATTTCCATCTGCATCTGTTCCACATCATCGGTAAAATGATTGTCCACCATAAAAAGGCCGTCCGGTCCGATGCTCAACCCAATATTGCCCCCATCCCCCTGGAGCATATAAATGTTATTCTCTATTTTTAACATTTTCACAAAAGTTGTTTTCCCGGTATCCGTTTGGGAGAGTGCCGGAACTATGGCCAATAGGAGTAAAACGGTGAACAGTGATTTATTATTCATAATATATGGTTTTAAGCTGGGTTGAAAATACTAAATTTCGACGAATAATAACTGGATGAACATATTTGAGCCTAATAATTAATGAAATTAGGAATATTCTACCATAAAACACATTAAATTTTACCATCGATTACACACGAATTAATGACTAACGGTCATCGGTTTATGGCCAATTTTCCATCCCTGATATTATATAGTTTCTATTGTTTATGCTTAATAGGAAATGTATCTTTGCCCCACTGTTTAAAAAATGAATTTGTCCATAAGCCATTCCCAATCGAATGTGAACTCCATGTTGAGGAATTTCACGGAAATCACGAAGTTTCGACTTTCAATTAGCGTGCTTTATTCGTCGGTGGCGGGTTATTTATTGGGGGCGGAGAATATTGATTTTTTCGTTCTTTTTCTTTTGTGTGTCGGTGGGTATGCGATGGTAGGCGCATCAAATGTTTTCAATCAAATAGTGGAGCGCGACCTGGATGCCCTGATGGATAGGACCAAGGACAGACCGTTGCCCGCAGGCCGGATGCAAGTCAAGGCGGCCTTTGTTTTGGGAGTGGTCCTTACCATTTTGGGAATCGGTGTACTTTATTCCATAAATCCGATTACCGCAATGTTCGGGGCAATTTCCATTTTTATGTACGTCAGTCTTTACACCCCCTTAAAAACCAAGACTCCGTTGTCAGTCTTTGTGGGAGCATTTCCTGGAGCTATTCCCTTTATGCTGGGGTGGGTGGCGGCAACTGGCAATTTTGGAATTGAACCCGGCACATTGTTTATGGTTCAATTTTTTTGGCAATTTCCCCACTTCTGGGCCATTGGCTGGTTTCTCTACGACGATTATGAAAAGGGTGGCTTCTTTATGCTTCCCAATGGAAAGAGAGATAAGGGAACCGCAATGCAAGTGGTGCTATATTGTATTTGGACCGTCCTTATTTCCTTGGTCCCCGTTTTGGGGATTACGGGAAGATTGTTCCTCACCCCATTTTCCGGAGTGTTGATTGGCCTCATCGGGATTGGGCTTCTTTATTATGCCATTAATCTTTATTTGAAAAAAACATCGATGGCAGCCAAGCAATTAATGCTTGCCAGCGTTAGCTATATTACGTTACTGCAATTAATCTATGTTGCGGATAAATTTTTAAGATGATGGGTGGTTACCTGATATCAAAAATGTTCAAATTAATTATAAATAATCACAATGGATTTAACCCAAGGGCCGGAAGAGGCCAAAATTGCAAGGGCCAAGAAAAACATTCTTTGGTTTGGGATCATTAGCCTTACCATGAGTTTCGCCGGGCTTACCAGTGCCTATGTGGTTAGCAAGGAACGCCCGGATTGGATCTCAAATTTTGAAATCCCAACTGCTTTCTATATCAGTCTTGTCTTGATCCTGATCAGTAGCCTGACGATTCATCTGGCCAAAAATGCCATCCAAAAGGCTCTGACATCCCGCGGGATGATATTGCTGGTGACCACCTTTGTCCTGGGAATCGGGTTTGTGGTGTTCCAGTTTGTCGGTTTTTCCGAAATTATAAGAAACGGTTATAACTTCACGGGGCCCACAAGTAGTATTACTACCTCGTTTATCTATTTAATGGTTCTGCTCCACGTTGCCCACGTGGTTGGCGGTCTTATATCCCTGCTAGTCGTAATTTATAATCATTATAAACAAAAATATCGACAGGGGAAAACCCTTGGGATTGAACTGGCTGCAACTTTCTGGCATTTTGTGGATGCGATATGGATTTACTTGTTTCTATTTTTATATTTCGTTAAATAAAAATTAAACGTATTTTTGATTCTTATTTTTAAACCAAACTCTTTTTATGGAAGCAACTGTTGTTCAAACAGGTACTGAAGGAAAAACTTGGGGAGGTGGAAACTCACCCTTTAGAGCGAGTTATGGAAAACTGATGATGTGGTTTTTCATCGTTTCCGATTCCTTGACCTTCTCTGGATTCCTTGCCTCTTATGGAATGTCCCGGTTCAAATTCGCCGATATTTGGCCCATCCCCGATGAGGTATTTACCCATTTCCCCTTTCTGCACGGAGTAGAGGCCCCTATGTACTATGTGGCATTTATGACCTTCGTGCTTATCTTTTCCTCTGTCACTATGGTTCTGGCCGTAGATGCCGGTAGCAAAATGCAAAAGAATAAGGTGATTGTCTATTTGTTCCTGACCATTATAGGTGGATTGATATTTCTCGGTTCACAGGCCTGGGAATGGGCTACATTCATAAAAGGAGATTATGGCGCTGTGGAAACTAACGGAGGTGAAATCCTTCAATTCCTGAACAAGGATGGAGAACGGGTGGCTTTATCCGAGTTTGCAGCTCTCGCCACCACTGCCCGTACCGAACATACCAGGGAAAATGGAGTCTGGTTTAAAAGTGAGCCGGAGTTTATTCCCGATGTTTCTTTCGAACAGGTAAAAGCCGGGTTTATTGCAAACGATGATCTATTGCTCAGAATCCAACAAAAAGATGAAAATGGCCATCATATAGTCTTGTCCCGAGAGGAATCCATTACCAAGCTCGAAAGAGACGGAAAGTTGGTAGTAAAGGGTGCCAACCTTATACATAATGAATATGGCCACCCGCTATTTGCCGATTTCTTTTTCTTTATAACCGGATTTCACGGATTTCACGTCTCCATTGGCGTAATGTTGAACTGCATAGTTTTCTTCAACGTACTTATAGGCACCTACGAGCGTAGGGGTAGCTATGAAATGGTAGAGAAAGTGGGGCTTTATTGGCACTTTGTAGATTTGGTCTGGGTATTTGTATTTACATTCTTTTATCTCGTATAGATTTTAAATATTAGGAAAATGGCACACGAACACGAACATAAACTGGCAATCTTTAGAGGAAGACTGAAGTTTAAATCCAACATACACAAAATTTGGGGAGTTTTCATTCTTCTCTCTATCATTACCCTAATTGAAGTGGTGCTGGGAATCATTCGTCCAGAATTCTTATTGGAACAAAGATTCTTGGCGCTGAAACTCTTAAACTGGATTTTTATCTTGCTCACCATCGTCAAGGCTTACTATATAACCTGGGATTTTATGCACATCCGCGATGAGGTGCCCGGATTGCGCAGGGCCGTGGTCTGGACCGGAGTATTTTTGATAGCTTATTTGGTAGCGCTTCTCTTGATCGAGGGGGACTATATTTATGAAGTCTTTAAATACGGCTATATTAAATTTAATTTTTAATAATCCGAACCTGTAAAACAAGCCCTCTTCCTGAGGGTTTTTTTTTGTCTGAATCTTAGAAAGTGTCCTTTAAAACTTGATCTACTGCCCCCTTTCCGTTACTTTTGCAACAAAACACTATGCAACAGAATATTAAGAAATACTTAGTCCTCGGGGTACTATTTATTCTGCCCATTACGGCCTATATATTTTTTTCCCTCAGTACTAATTATTTCAAACCCCTACCTGTGCTCACCGAGCATGTGGCTGAACTTGAAGGTTTCTCCACTTTCAATGGCAAATCGGTGCAATTGGAAGATCGTATAACCATTTTGGGTTTTTTTGGAAATATACTTGAGGACCACCGTGCCTACGCCTATAATCTGGCCCATAAAATATACAGTAAGAACCATAACTTCAGGGAATTTCAGTTCGTTATTCTCTTGCCAGAAGAGGCTCGTGACCAAGCCGCTGGGATTGAGGAAAAACTGAAGGAGATTGCTCCTACAGATTCATGGTTGTTCGCATTTGGCCCCGATAAAAGGATAGTTGAGGTATTCCTGTCCCTAAACTCAAATTTCACCTTGGATGAAGATCTCTCTACGCCGTATGTTTTCATTATTGACAAAGAACGAAGCCTTCGGGGGAGGGATGATGATGAGGATGAGGGGATTATGTTCGGTTTCGATTCCAGCAATATAGCCGAAATCAACAATAAAATGAGCGATGATGTGAAAGTACTGTTGGCAGAATACCGGCGGGCATTAAAGAAATACGGCTCAAAGAGGGAAATTTAACGAAGGCTTGGTCAAGAAGGGAACAAAATGGTGCAGATGAAAACGATAATGGGTATTTTTGCGTTTTAATCAAGAATTGAAAATAAGTTTCGTGAAAAATAAATATTCATATATTGGTGTCTCATTCGTAATCTTGGTTTTTGGGATATGGGCCGTCCCCAAGATAATGGATATGCTATTTAAGCCTCAGCTCGCCACCATTGGAAAGGTTCCCCAATTCAGTTTTGTCAACCAAAATGGAAAAACCATAACAAACCATGATTATAAAGGGAAGGTTTATGTAGTGGAGTTTTTCTTCACCACCTGCCCTGATATTTGTATTGTTATGACTGAAAATATGACAAAGATCCAAAATGAGTTCTTCGGAAATCCAAACGTGGGCATCGCCTCATTTACCATAGATCCCAACCACGATACGCCAGAGGTCCTTAAAAAATATGCTCAGGACAAGGGCATTACAAAACCACAATGGCATTTATTGACTGGGCCAAAGGAAGAAATTTTCAAACTTTCCAATGAGGGGTTCAAACTTTATGTTGGCGAAAACCTCAATACCGAAGGAGGCTTTGAGCACTCTGGATTGTTCGCCTTGATAGATCAGGAGGGACATATTCGCTCCCGTGTTGATGAAGATGAAAACCCCCTCATCTATTATAATGGCCTTGACCTCAAAGAAATCCAAATGCTCAAGGAAGACATTAAAAAATTGTTGTAAAGAATGCAATCCACAGTACGTCAAAATAAAAAACACAACTTCTTAATCTGGGTCCTCTCCATTGGCCTACCATTGGCGATATTTGCTCTCTTCAGCGTAAGAATCCCAGGAGTGGAGCGCATGGGTTTTCTCCCGCCTATTTATGCCACCATAAATGGATTTACCGCCCTTATCCTAGTTTTTGCCGTTTATCAGATCAGAAGGGGAAATAGAAAAAATCACGAACGGTTGATGAAAACAGCAATAGGTCTGTCGGTCGTCTTTTTGACGTTGTACATGATTTACCATATGACCTCCGATTCAACCTCGTATGGTGGGGATGGCATTTGGAGATATGTTTATTTTTTCGTCTTGATAACACACATCCTTCTTTCCATTATAATTATTCCATTTGTTCTGATAACTTACGTTCGGGCCATTTCAGGACAATTTTATAAACACCGAAAGATCGCACGTATAACTTATCCTTTATGGCTCTATGTTGCCATAAGCGGGGTGGTCGTTTACTTGATGATTTCCCCTTATTATTGAAATGAACATGAAGTTAAACCTTTAAGTTCCCGTAACTTTGTATCTTTCTTCCAAGAATACCTCAAAAATGAAGACAAAATATTTTTTCCTCGCTCTCTTATTTCTTTTAATATTTGTTCCGGCAGAAGCCCAATGCTCCATGTGTAGGGCGGTCCTAGAAACCGAGGATGGGGGCGGTGCGGCACAGGGCATCAACAACGGTATCATGTATTTAATGATTTTTCCCTACTTATTGGTTTTTGGGGTCGGTTATGCTGTTTACCACAGTAGAAAAAAAGCACGAGAACGGGGAGAGATATAATCGTTTTTATCTTTTTTCATTTCAACTGTAACAATTCCCCATATTTTCGGTCAGATTGAAGAGCAGATTCGTCATCCCAATATAGATATATCGATGTCGGATTTTCCCATTTATTTTTGCAGACCAAGAATCGAAACATGATAGCAATCCAGGATCTACATAAATCATATCACATGGGTAAAAATTCACTCCATGTACTTAAGGGAATAAACTTTACGGTCTCTGAAGGCGAAATGGTCTCTATAATGGGTTCCTCGGGTTCAGGAAAATCAACACTCCTCAATATCCTGGGCATCCTTGATGAGGCAGATCAAGGCACCTATACCTTGGATGGGACCTTGATCAGAAATTTGAATGAGAAGGTAGCGGCACAATATAGAAATAAATTCTTGGGGTTTATATTTCAGTCCTTTAATCTGATCAACTACAAATCGGCACTCGAGAATGTGGCTCTGCCGCTCTATTATCAAGGGGAGAAAAGAAACGTGAGGATAGAAAAAGCCATGCATTATCTTGAAAAGGTGGGCCTCGCTCAATGGTCGGGCCACCTTCCAAATGAATTGTCTGGCGGCCAAAAACAACGGGTCGCAATAGCCCGCGCCTTGGCGAGCAATCCGAAAGTTCTACTGGCAGACGAGCCTACCGGCGCACTGGACACCAAAACCTCATACGAGGTGATGGAATTGATCCAAGGGATTAATGACGAGGGAAAAACCATTCTCATTGTTACCCACGAAGAAGATATTGCATATATGACCAAGCGCATCGTAAATTTAAGGGATGGGTTGATCATTGATGATTTCAAAGTAGCGCAACGACTGGCCAAATCCGCAGCAAATGTTTAATCTCGAGCGCTGGCAGGAAATCTTCGATACCATTCGCAAAAACAAATTGCGTACTTTTCTTACGGGCCTTTCGGTAGCTTCGGGGATTTTTATCCTTGTTATTTTGTTGGCAATGGGCCAGGGCATGCAAAACGGGGTCTCAAAGGAATTTGAAAATGATGCCACCAACAGGATCAGTGTCTGGACGGGACAAACCTCGGTAGAGTATAAAGGTCTGAACCCCGGTCGAAGAATTGAAATGGATAACCGTGATTATGAAATGACGGTGAAAAAAAATGAGGATAAACTGGAATATAAATCCGGAGTGTACAGTATGTGGGGAAGATTGGCCACCTATAAAAATGAAAGCGGCAGTTATAGGATAGAAGGGGTACACGGGGATTATCAATTCTTGGAGAATGAAACCTTGGTAATGGGCCGGTACGTCAATCAAAATGATCTGGACAACTTTGAGAAAGTGGCGATTATTGGCAACCAGGTATATCTTGATCTGTTTAAGGGAAGCGAACCCATAGGAGAATATATTGACATTACCGGAATTCAGTTTAAGGTTGTCGGGGTCTATACAGACCCAGGGGGGGAGCGCGAGGAAACCCGGATATTTATTCCTCTGACCACCGCCCAGCGGGTTTTCAATGCAGGAGACAAACTGCGTTCCCTGGCTTTTACCCTCAAGGCGGAAAGGACTTATTTGGAAGCCTTGGCAGCTTCGGAGGCGTTTTCCGCCCAGCTCGAAGCAAATTTAAAAGCAGCACATACCGTGGCCCCCAATGATACACGGGCTATTCATATAAATAATTCCCTTGAGAACGCAAAAAGGTTTTATGATCTCAACAACATGATACGATGGTTTTTTTGGGGTGTGGGAATCTGTACCATTATTGCAGGAGTGGTAGGCGTCAGCAATATTATGTTGATTATTGTCAAGGAGCGTACCAAGGAAATTGGCATTCGCAAGGCCATTGGCGCCCAACCCTGGTCCATAGTCGGAATGATCTTGCACGAATCCATTTTTGTTACTGCAATGGCAGGGTTTATAGGTCTGTTGTTCAGTCTGATTTTGATTCAGTTCGCCGGACCTCTGATAGAAACCAATTTCATAAGTAATCCCTCCGTGGATTTTTCGGTGGCCATCACAACCGTATTTATCCTCATTATTGCCGGGGCGGCTGCAGGATTCTTCCCTGCCTATCGGGCCGCTAATATTAAACCTATTGAAGCCCTGCGCGATGAGTAAGTTGTTCAGCCACGATAGTTGGTCGGAAATTATAGAAGCCCTCAGCAGCAATTGGTTCAGGACCGTACTCACTGCTTTTGGGGTTTTATGGGGTATTTTCATCCTCGTGATACTGTTGGCTGCAGGGAATGGATTGGAGAACGGTATAAAGCAGGCTTTTACCGGAATGGCCACCAATTCCATGTTTATGTGGGCTCAGAACGTGTCGCAACCGTATAAAGGCCTTCCCAAGGGTAGACGCTACAATTTTAAACTGGACGATGTACAAGCCATAAAGGATGAGGTGCCTGGACTTCGATTTGTCTCCCCTCGAAACCAGTTGGGAGGATTCAGGGGCAGCAACAATGTGGTTCGGGGCCTTCAGTCTGGAGCATTCAATGTATATGGCGATTATCCGGAAATTACCCAACAACAACCCATGGAAATAACCTCAGGTCGATTCATAAACTACTCGGACATCCGGGAAAGGAGAAAGGTTGCCATCATCGGCAGCGGGGTACAGACAGGATTGTATGATCTTGGGGAGGAGGTTATTGGCACCTATATCAAAATAAATGGGGTCAATTTCATGGTTATTGGAACCTACAAGAAAATTGGACAGAGTGGAGGAGATGAGGAAGAAAGCCAAAAGGAAATCTACGTGCCGTTTACTTCTTTTTCCCAGGCCTTCAATATGGCCGATATAGTGGGGTGGATGGCAATTACAGCCCATGATGGATATTCCATTACCGAGTTGAAGTCCCAGGTATTTGACGTTATTAAAACCCGTCATTCCATTGCTCCCACAGATGATCGGGCAGTGGGCAATTTTGATTTGTATGAGGAATACAATAAGATAAACGGTCTTTTTACCGCCCTGAATTTTGTCGCTTACTTTGTGGGGATTTTAATATTGATATCAGGAGTTATTGGCATCAGTAATATTATGCTCATCGTGGTAAAGGAGCGCACAAAGGAGATTGGGGTGCGACGTGCACTGGGCGCAACCCCGTGGAGCATTCGTTCCCAAATCCTGTTGGAATCCATCTTTTTGACTATCATTTCAGGGATGGCCGGAATTATTTTGGCAACCGGGATCCTGGCATTTGTAAATTATAAACTTGGCCAGATGGACACCTCCGAAATGATGTTCCTAAACCCTTCGGTAAATATCGGGGTGGTCTTTATTGCCCTGATGATTCTAATTGTATCAGGATTATTGGCCGGATTGATCCCCGCTCAGAATGCGATAAAAGTAAAACCGGTGGAAGCCTTGAGAACGGATTAGTCAAATTATTTTTGAAAAGGGAATGGGATAATGCAAATACAATATTCTAAAAAGAAACGAAACGAAAAAATTAAAGGGATGATTCCCATTAAAAATTATTTTATAAACAGATGAAAAGATCAAAGACCATCATTATTCTCGTCACCATTGCCGTGCTTTTTACCGTATCCATGTACTGGCTCTACTCCAAGAATATGGAGGACCCCATTGTCTATGCCACTGAAAGCCCCACCATGGGTACAATTGTGAAAAATACGGTTGCTACAGGGAGTATAGTGCCCAAGGAGGAGGTGCTTATCAAACCAAATATCTCTGGGATCATTGATGGGATTTTTGTGGAAGCCGGACAGGTTATTGAAGCTGGAGATTTGATAGCCAAGGTAAAGGTGGTGCCCAACGTTTCCTCTCTCAACAGCGCCAGGAACAGCATCAACAGCGTCCAAACCCAGGTTGAAACGGCCCGTCTTGCTTTTGAGAACCAAAAAAGTATTTATGAGCGGCAAAAGGAATTGTTTGAAAAAGGTGTTATTTCCGCCAATGAGTTCGACAATGCGCAGTTGGCCTATAACCAAGCACAGCAGCGACTTAAACAGGAGCAGGTTTCCCTAATTGCCGCCAATCAGAATTTTGATATTATAAAGACCGGAACTACCAGTGGTATGGGCGCATCGGCCAATACTGAAATTCGTGCAACCGTATCCGGAATGGTCCTGGATGTCCCCGTAAAAACGGGAAATCAGGTTATTGAAGCCAATAATTTTAACGACGGCACTACCATTGCCACAATTGCAGATGTGGACAAAATGATCTTCGAAGGCAAGGTGGACGAAAGTGAGGTGGGAAAGATAAGGGAGGGCTTGCCTCTTGAAATTACCGTGGGGGCGCTTCAGGATCAAACCTTCCAGGCCGAATTGGATTTTATAGCTCCAAAGGGAGTTAGTGAGAACAGTGCAATCCAATTTGAGATAAAGGGCACCATGAAAAAAACGGATTCCTCCCAAACCTTTATCCGGGCTGGATTGAGCGCAAATGCATCCATAATTCTGGCCAAGGCCGAAGACGTGCTTACCATAAAGGAAGCACTGGTTCAGTTCGATCCCCGAACCCAGAAGCCTTTCGTGGAGGTTCTTGTGGGTGACCAGAAATTTGAACGCCGCGATGTGGAATTAGGAATAAGCGATGGTATAAACGTGGAAGTAAAAAGCGGAATTTCAAAAGACGATAAAATAAAAGTGTGGAACCAATTGAAACCACCAACAAAATAAGTTATTTTGATATATTTTCAACAATATAAAACCTTTCGGGGGTATCCAAAATGGAAACTTGGAATCGATCTGCGGAAATTCGGCCAAAGGTGTAACATTAGCACCGTGGAAAGGACATATTAAACAATTGAACACCCTATGAAAAATTCGGCTATACTTTTCCTTTTTTTAATAAGTGCCCAAGTCTTTTATTCCCAATCTAAAAAATGGACCCTGGAAGAATGCGTGGCCTACGCCCTGGAGAACAACATTTCCGTTAAGCAGAGCCAATTGGATCTGGAATATGCGGATATAGATAAATTGGAAGCTATCGGAAATTTCCTACCCACCCTGAATGCGAATGCCAGCGGTTCCAAGAGCACTGGATTGAGCTTGAACCCTACAACCAACCAATTGGAGAACACCACTTTCGGTTCTGCCTCGGGGGCCGTAAATGTGGGATTGACGCTTTTTGATGGCCTGCGCAATGTTAGATTGCTGCAACGGGCAAAACTTTCGGCCCTTGCCGCCCAATACCGTTTGGATAAAATGGAGGATGATATTGCCTTGACCGTGGCCAATTCCTATCTTCAGGTTCTTCTCAATAAAGCAAATCTTGAGGTTGCCATTTCCCAGAATGAAGTGACCGAAGAGCAGTTTCAGCGTACAAGTGATCTGGTAGAGGCCGGGGCCGTACCACGCGGGGATTTGTTGGAAATTCAAGCCACAGATGCAGGGGAAAAACAAAGAATTGCCGTGGCCGAAAACACCGTAAGAATTTCCTTGATCAATCTTGCACAACTGTTGCTGATCAAGGACTATTCAAACTTCGATATCGCAGACGAGGATTATGAAATTGTTGAGGATGGCATTGCAACTATGGACGTTTCCGAAATTATCCAAAATGCCAAGGAAACTCGCTCTGAAGTGAAAATTGCCCAAGAAAATGTGAAGTTGGCTGAAAAGGACGTACAGATTTCCCGTGGTGCTTATTTTCCCACAATCTCCGCGTTTTTTGGATACAACACCCGCTATGCAGACAATGATCCTCTTGACAGGAGTTTTAGGGAGCAACTGTATCTAAATGACGGAATCGGTTATGGGATTCAACTGAATATCCCCGTGTTTAATGGGTATAGCGTTAGGAGCAACGTAAAGCGGAATAAAATAAACCTCAGAAATTCCGAATATCTTTTGGAACAGGCGGAACTTGATCTGGAATCCAACGTTTACCAAGCTTATGTGGATGTTAAGGGTTCCAGAAAGGCCTATGATGCGGCCGTAGTGGCCATGGAATCGCAGGAATTGGCATATCAATATGCAAAGGATCGGTATGATGTGGGATTGACCACCGCCTTTGATTTTAGCCAATCCAAGTTGCGCTATGACAATGCTAAGATTGAAGTAAACAGGACTAAGTTTGAGTATATTTTTAAATTGAAGGTTTTGGAGCTATATTTCGGAGTTCCCGCGAGCCAGTTAAAATTCTAATTATGAAGAAAAAAACACTTATTTGGATTTCTGTTGGGGTGGCCGTGTTGATCATTTTGTTGATTGTCGGAAAGAAAGCCGGGTGGTACGGAAAATCAGGAAATTTCAAAGAGGTTGAAGTAGTCCAAATAGTGCCAATCGATATTACCGAAACCGTTGCCGCTACCGGAAAAATACAACCGGAAACGGAGTTGGCACTTTCCTCAGAAGTTTCGGGAGAGATCATCGAGCTTCCCCTAAAGGAAGGACAAGTTGTTGAAAAGGGAGACCTGTTGGTAAGGATCAACCCCGATCTTATCCAGGCTGCGGTGAGCCAGTCGGAGGCCGGACTTCAGAATGTAAGGGCGCAATTGGCGCAGGCCGAGGCCAGCGAAAGAAATTCAGAGCTCACCTATAACCGGAACAAGACCTTGTTTGAGAAAGGAGTGATCTCAAAATCTGAATGGGAGAAATCCGAGGCGGATTATGAAATGGCCAAGGCGAACCGCAAGGCCGCATACTATAGTGTTCAGAGCGCTGCAGCAAATGTTAAGCAATCTGTGGACAACCTATCCCGCACCACCATCTATTCTCCCATGGCAGGTACAATTTCAAAGCTTTCCGTAGAGTTGGGGGAGCGGGTAGTAGGAACCGCCCAGATGGCGGGTACTGAAATTGTCAGGGTTGCCAATCTTCAAAATATGGAGGTGGTCGTGGACGTTAATGAAAATGATATTGTTAAGGTATCTGTAGGTGATTCAACGAAAGTAGAAGTGGATGCCTATCTGAAACGCGAATTTAAAGGGGTAGTTACAGAAATAGCCAATAGTGCCGAGAGTGCACTAAGTGCAGACCAGGTTACCAATTTTAAGGTCAAGGTCCGGATATTGCCAGATAGCTACAGGGATCTAACCAAGGACAAACCGGAAAGCTTTTCTCCTTTTAGACCGGGAATGACAGCAACGGTTGATATAATTACCAATAAAAAGAAAAATGTAATTGGTGTTCCCATAAGTTCCATTGTTATAAAAACTGACACTACCAACTCCAGAAGGGTGGCAGGACCCAATAATAATACAGCAACTGCTGAGAAATTCGAAGCCGTATTCGTGAAAATTGGTGATGAGGCCAAACTAAAGGTCGTCACCACAGGAGTGCAGGATGATACCAATATTGAAATTACCTCAGGATTGAAAGAGGGAGAAACTGTTATTACCGGCCCTTATAATACCGTTACGAAACTGTTGAAACCCGGAGATAAAGTGGGTGTTGCATCAGGAAGGGACGAATAAAATTCAAGGACTATGGCTATAATTCTTTGCCTGGAAACGGCTACTACAAATTGTTCTGTAGCTTTGTCGGTGGATGGAAAAGTCGTTTCCGTTAAGGAAGAAAATACCCGAAAGTACTCCCATTCAGAGAAGTTACATGTTTTTATTGGCGAAGTCCTTGCTCAGGCCCATTTCGACAAATCACAATTGGATGCCATTGCCGTTGGCAAGGGGCCGGGCTCTTATACGGGGCTGCGCATTGGGGTTTCTTCCGCAAAAGGCCTGTGTTTTGCCTTGGACAAACCCTTGATATCCACTTTGACCTTGGAGGTGTTGGCCCAGCAGGTACAGGAGACGGATTGTTATATCATTCCGATGCTCGACGCAAGACGTATGGAAGTTTATGCGGCAGTTTTCGATTCGGATAAGGATAAATCTGAGATTCGCCCAACAGCGGCCGAAATTCTGAAAGAAGACTCCTTCGAAGAGTATCTAAATCAGAAAAAGACAATCTTTTTAGGAGACGGAGCCCCAAAATTCAGATCAATCTGTCACCATTCCAATGCAATTTTCCTTGAAGATCGATTCCCTTCGGCTAAAAATATGGCCCAAATTGCAGAGGCGAAGTATAAAAAAAGCGACACGGAAAATGTCGCTTACTTTGAACCTTTTTATTTAAAGGAGTTTCTTTTGGGGATGAAAGGGTAATGGTCTAGAGGTTGTTCAAATGTTCCACCGCCTTTTGGAGATCACCTTCTTCACGGATATTCAACTTGCTCTTCTTGATAAAATTTTTCATTCCGGAATTTTCCTTTTCCAACATTGCCATAGCCCTGGATTTACGTGAGGGTATTTCCATTAATTCTCCGTTCTGCACCAAGTAGTAATAGACGTTGTGTGAAAACTTGGCGGGAGTATCACTGTCATAACCCGATGTGGCCTTTACAGCGGGATGAAAGGTTACTACAATTTTTTTATAGAGTTTATATTTTTCGCCATCTACCAAAACTTGCATAAATCCACTACTTTCCTTTGCTCCAGTGTCAGGAAGATAAACAAAAGGATCCAATGCAATTTTCACGGAAATATTTTCGGCTTTGTTAAGGGTGTGAATCGCTTCATCCCGTTTATTTTCCTTGGCCTCTATATCATCGGTATAGGCGTTGTACCGCATGTATAAATCCCTTACCACTTCTTTCCCGTCTTCAAAGATACTGCCGGTCAAGAAATTGGAATTTGAGTACATTCCGTCCTTTATAGCATTGAAATCGGTTTCTGTAAGTCCGAATTCGTTGAATCTTTGAAATATATCCCCGGGTTTTTGGTATGTTCTAAAACCTTGGCTCCCCATTACAATTCCCGATTGAGCCATCATTGTGGGTGCCATAAACAAAAGACATATGGAAATATATAAAAGTCTCATAATTATTATTTTTATTAAGCTGCTAAAATAGTAAATAATTTCACTTTGCCCTAGGATCGTCCGTGAGAATATGAATGGCGTGATGGGGGAAAGGAGTTATTATTCCCGCTTGCTCCAGTCTGGTCTTGGCTTCCTCCAGCACATACCAGCGCAGATCCCAGAAATCCTCATTTTTGGCCCAATAGCGCAAGGTCAGGCTCACGCCCTGTTCGTGTAATTCCTCCACGGCTACCATAGGCTCCTTGCCTTCAATTTGAAGAACAGCTTCCTGTTCGTTTACCAAATTCAGTAAAATTTCCTTGGCTTCTTTTATGCTATCCTCATACCCGATGCCAAAAGATAGTTTTTCCCTTCTAATTCCTTGAGCGGAATAGTTGACTATATTGTCATTGCTCAATTTTCCATTGGGAATAATGGCCACCTGGTTTCCAAAAGTACTGAGTTTGGTATTGAAGATATTGATCTCCTTTACGGTGCCTTCCAAGCCTTGGGCGCTGATCCAATCCCCTCTCTTAAACGGCTTCAGCAATAGGATCAAAATCCCTCCCGCAAAATTTGCCAAAGAACCCTGGAGCGCAAAGCCCAAGGTTAGTCCTCCAGCTCCAATAAGGGCCACCAAGGAGGCAGATTCAACTCCAAGTTGGGTAATGACCAGCACAAAAAGCAGAATTTTTAGTCCGTAGTCAATTAAACTCGCAATAAAGCCCTCCAAAGTGGGATCATAATCTTTTCTTTCGAAAAATCTTTTGATCATACGGTTGATAAACTTGATTACCCACAATCCGATCAAGAGCATCA
The DNA here is from genome assembly GCA_964463595.1 of uncultured Aequorivita sp. Classification (GTDB taxonomy): domain Bacteria; phylum Bacteroidota; class Bacteroidia; order Flavobacteriales; family Flavobacteriaceae; genus Aequorivita. Next base: position 18,293 of record CAYXDM010000024.1, read on the forward strand.
AAATGGCGCCCACGAGATTGGGTAAAAAATCAATCAATTTTTGACCGTATCTTTCTATATAAATATCGATGTCAGCTAATCTTTCCATTAAATTTTTATTTGAGACTGTTAATCGCCGTTTTAGGGTCGGTTAGGGGTAGTTTGCAGGCATTGTTTACGCAGATATAGATCAGGGTTTCACCAGCCACAAATCTATTTTGAAACAATGGGTCCGGGTTTTCCACGGTGCTTCCGGCCAGAATTATATTCGGAAGATAATTTTTGGATAGCTCCTTTATTTTTCCTGGAGCGTCACTACCCACAACCACCACTTCATAAAAGTTATCCTGATAGTTGGACAAAAGGTTTAACCAGTTTGAAAATCCCTGGGGATATTCTTCAATTTCGTTTAGGACATTTTTCAGCATTTGATGTGAGATATCTTCAAAACCACTGTCGCCAAAATATTTTGACAAAAGGAATAGATTCATCGCCATTACCGAATTTGAGGCGGGGATTACATTGTCACGATATTCAAAATTTCTGGTTATAATTTCGGGATCTTCCTTGGAAGTAAAATAAAACATTTGTTTCTCCGCATTAAAAAAGTTTACTTTGGCGTAGTCGGCCATCTTCCTTGAAAGCTCAAGCCATTTCCTGTCGAGGCTGTGTTGATATAAAATTATAAAGGCTTCAATTGTGAAGGCATAATCCTCCAAAAACCCGTTGATGCTGGTCTTTCCGTCCTTATAATTGTGAAACAGTTGTCCGTTTTCCTTTAATTGATTTTTTAAAATGAATTCCGCATTCCGAATCGCAATATCCAAATATTCCGAATCGCCAAACACCTTGTAGGCATCCACAAATCCCTTGAGCATCATTCCGTTCCAGGAAGTGAGGATCTTGTCGTCTAATCTGGGTTTTGGCCGTTTGTTCCGGTATTCTAGAAGGGTCTTTTTCCAGTGCCTTTTTTTAAGTTGAAGTTCATCGGAAGAGATCCCAAATTCCCCTTGGATTTCCGGATCTGTTTTTTTGCGAATAAGAACATAATGTCCATTTTCCCACTTCCCATAGCTATTGATATTGTAATATTCCTTAAAAAGAACAAAGTCTTCCCCCAATAGCTTTTCCAGTTCTTGTGCAGTAAAAACATAGTAGGCACCTTCTACCAACGTTCCCTCCTCATTTTTGCTATCTGCATCCAGGGAGGAATAGAATCCGCCTTCGGGAGCGGTCATCTCCCGTTTGATAAAGTCCATGGTTTCCTTTACCACCTCTTCATACATAGGATTTTTGGTAACGGCATACGCTTTGCTGTAAAGGCTGACCAACTGGGCATTGTCATAAAGCATTTTCTCAAAATGGGGCACATGCCATCTTTCATCCGTACTGTACCTTGCAAAACCTCCACCTATCTGATCATACAGCCCTCCAAAGGCCATTTTATCAAGGGTCAGGGTAACAAA